>NZ_FOGZ01000012.1 GCF_900111365.1 Propionibacterium cyclohexanicum | reverse complement strand
GACAGCGCGCTCACGCAGCGCGGGATCAATCTTCTTCGGCATGACATCTATCCTTCCAACTCACAAGGATGCGGCATCAAACCTGGGGCGCTTCAGGGTCCAAGACCTTGCGGGTGTGTATCGTGCACCGGCGCCCAGCCCGGCAGGCCCAGCCCCCCGCCGTCCCGGGGCACATGGACGACCAGTGGCCGTGTGAGAGCACGCGGAGCATCCACCGAAGCCCTCACAGATGGGCGGCGATGAGCTCTCCCATCGACATCGCCTGGCGTCCGCGCAGGTCGGAGATCTGCTTGCGGCAGCTGAACCCGTCCGCCAGCAGGATCGCGTCGGGTCCGGCCGCGTCGATGGCCGGCAGCAGATCGTGCTCGGCGACCGCCACGCTCACCTCGTAGTGGCCCTTCTCCACACCGAAGTTCCCGGCCAGACCGCAGCAGCCACCCAGCGTCACGACCTCGGCTCCGGTGCGCGCCAGCAGCGCCGCATCGGCCTGCCAGCCCAGCACCGAGGCGTGATGGCAGTGCGGCTGGGCAACAATCGTGTGTCCGCTCAGATCCGGGGGAGTCCAGCCCGGCAGCTCACCGAGCAGTTCCGCGAGGGTACGAGTGGCATGGGCGACAGTGGCCACCCGCGAATCGCCTTCAAGGAGCTCGGCCGCGTCGGAACGCCACACCGCCATGCAGCTGGGTTCCATTCCTACGATCGGGGTGCCCGACTCGGCGATCGGGGTGAGCACGTCGAGGGCATGACGCAGGTGGTGGCGCGCTCCGTCAAGCTGACCGGTGGTGATCCACGTGAGGCCGCAGCAGGCATCCTGCTCGATGATCTGCGGAGCGAAGCCCGCCGAGACGAGCGTGGCCACCAGCCCCAGGATCTGGCCGCCCTCGAAAGCGTCGCTGAACGAATCGACCCAGATGGCCACCGGCCGCCCCTCCGCAGGGCGCCGGCGAAGCTGCTTCGCCGCCTCAGTGCGGGCCGAAGCCCCCCTCCGGAAGCGCGGCATCGGCCGGCGCAGGTCGACTCCCGCCACGGTCTTCACCATGGCGCGCAGGCCCGGGGTCTGGGTGAACACATTGCCCAGCGCTCCGACCCGCAAAGATGTGACGAGCCTGCCCCAGGTGGGAAGCTTGCCCATCGCGTAGTGCGAGAGCGGACGCAGCCGATGCCGGAAGCGCTCGAACAGAACCCTCGACTTGTACGCGGCCATGTCGACGCCGGTGGGGCAGTCGCGCCGGCAACCCTTGCAGGCGAGGCAGTAGTCCAGCGCCTCGGCCAGCTCGGGGCTTCGCCAGCCCTTGATCAGCCCCCCGTTGATCATCTCCTGCAGCACCCTGGAGCGTCCGCGTGTCGAGTCCTTCTCGTCGCCAGTGGCCTGGTAGCTGGGGCACATCACCCCACCTGCGGCGGTGGTGTCCGCCAGGCACTTGCCCACTCCGGTGCACTGGTGCACGTGGCGGGTGAACGCGGGATCTGCGATGCGCAGCGGTGAGTCGATCGTCGCCGCAACGCGCACATTCGCTGCCGTCGACTCGGGAGCGACGATGACTCCGGGGTTGAGCAGATTCGCCGGATCGAAGATGTGCTTCACCGCACCGAACAGGCGGATGGTTGCGGGGGAGTACATGAGCGGGAGCAGCTCACTGCGGGCCCGACCGTCGCCATGCTCACCCGACATGGAGCCGCCGTAGCTGGCCACCAGCCGGCCGGCATCCATCATGAAATCGTGGTACCGCTGTGTGCCGCCGGGCTTGTCGAAGGGGAAGTCGATGCGACAGTGCAGACAGCCCTCGCCGAAATGGCCATAGGGCAGTCCGTGCAGATCGTGCTGCCTGAGCAGGGCATCGAAATCCCTGAGGTACTCGCCCAGGTGCTCAGGTGGCACGGCGGAATCCTCCCATCCTGCGTAGGCGGGATTCTTCAACGCGACGCCAGCCAGCCCGGCCGCGTCGGAGCGGATACCCCACAGCCGCTTGGCCTGTGCCGGATCGGGCACGACCCAGCCCTCGACCGCGTCGCACGAGCTGACCATCGCCCGCGCCCGCTCGGCGATCTCGCCCGGGTCCTCGCCGACCAGCTCCACGAACGTCCAGGCGTCCCCGCGCGGCAGCGGCGGCACCGCGGCGGCCCCCAGGCGCTCGGCCACCAGCGCGGCGAGCCGACGATCCATGCCCTCGATGGCGGTGGGCCCGAACGTGAGGATCGATGGCGTGGCCGCTCCGGCCGCGGGCATCGAGGAGTATCCCAGGGCCACCATCGTCTTGTGGGGGGCGTCGGCAACCAGCTTCACGGTGGCCCTCGTCATGATGCCGAGCGTCCCCTCGCTGCCGGAGAAGAACTTGGCGGCATCGCGCCCGTTCTCGGGCAGCAGATGCTCGAGCGAGTAGCCGGAGACCTCGCGAGTGAAGCGGCCGCACTCGGTACGGATCGGGGCCAGGTTGGCGTCCACGAGCTCGTCGAGCCTTCGCAGCAGGTCGGGGCGCTCACCGGCGCCGCGGCCCAGCGTCAGCCGCTCGCCCGTGCCGGTGATCACCTCGAGGCTCTCGGTGTTGTCGGCGCTGCGGCCATAGCCCAGCGCGCGGGGACCGCAGGCATTGTTGCCGATCATCCCACCGATCGTGCACCGATTGCTCGTGGACGGGTCGGGCCCGAATCGCAGGCCGAAGGGCGCTGCGGCCTTCTGCAGGGCCTCCTGGACGACACCGGGCTGGACGACGGCCGTGGCGGCGTCCGGGTCGATCGAGAGGATCGTGTGAAGATGCCGGTGCATGTCGATCACGAGTCCCCGACCGATGGCATTGCCAGCACAACTCGTGCCGGCACCGCGCCCGGTGATCGGCAGACCTACACGCAGCGCCGCCGCGATGACGGCCGCCAGCTCGTCCTCGCTGCGCGGGCGGGCCACCGCCTGGGGCACGATCCGGTAGACGGATGCATCGGAGGAATACAGCGCCCGGGTCAAAGTGGAGCTGTCCAGGCAATTGCCCGGGCCGAGTTCGGCATCCAGGGCGCGAAGCTGGTCGGTGTCCGGCGCATTGCTCGTGTTCGCTGCGGTGGTCGTCACCGGCTCAGTCTCTCACCGCCAGCACCGCCGCCATTGCCCGCCCCAATGCCCGGTAGTCCTGGGGGTCCATCACATCGACCAGCGCCTCGCGCACCGAGCGGACATGGGTGGGTGCCGCTTCGACGAGCAATTCCATCCCGCGGTCGGTGAGTTGCGCCAGCACGCCGCGGCGATCCTTGTTCGCCCGGCAGCGCTCCAGCAAGCCCTGCTTCTCCATCCGTGCCGCGGTGTGGGTGAGCCGCGAACGCGACTGGTGGACCGTGGAGGCCAGCTCCGACATCCGCACCGCATGATCGGGCGCCTCGGACAGCGCCACGAGGATCTCGTACTCGTTGAGGTCCAGGTGGAAACTGCGCAGCGCCTCATTGAGGTGGTCGTTTATGCGGGCCACTGCAGACAGATATGTCCGCCAGATGCGCTGCTGCTCGGCGCTGAGCCACACGGTGTTCTGCTCATCGGACATAGCGATAATTGTAGGGTCAGGGCCCGCCGCGCCGAGCCCTCGGCTGCTGGGCGCTGGCGAGGCCGTCTGGGCCACCGCAGCACCGCATCTCGCTAGGATCGTCGGGAAACCACAGATCTCCTGGGCCACGAGAGGTGCAATGATGACCAGCGTTCGCGACCAGATCCTCGCCGAGTGCCCGCCGAGTTATCCGGCGATGTTCCGCAAGCGGGTCGCCGACGACCCGGACAAGATCGCCTATCTCGTCCCACAGCATCGCGAGCCTGAGGAATGGGTCGAGGTGACCTGGCGCGAGGTTGCGGCCGAGGCCGACGAGCTCGCAGCTGGATTCATCGCCCTGGGGCTCTTGCCCGAGCAGCGGGTCGCGATCGCAGCCATGACGAGGATCGAATGGGTGATGGCCGACTACGGCATCGCCTGCGCTGCCGGGGCGACAACGACGCTCTACCCCAATATGCAGGGTCCCGATGTGCTCCACATCCTGAGCGATTCCCAGAGCGTCATCGTGGTCGCCGAGAACTGGGCGCAGGCACGCAAGGTGCTTGACCAGCACGAGCTCGACGGGCAGGTGCATCACATCGTGCTCTTCGACGACGACCGCCCGGCGGGTGTGACCGACGAGCGGCTGGTCAGCTGGCCTCAGCTGCACGAATTGGGACGCGAGTACCTGGCGGGCCATCGCGAGGTGCTCGACGAGCGGCTGGGACTGATGGGTCCCGAGACGCTGTCCACGCTCATCTACACCTCGGGGACCACCGGCGAGCCCAAGGGCGTCGAGCTTGCGCACCGCTGCTGGACCTATGAGGGCCACGCCATGAAGTATCTGTGGGGCGATGTCATCGGCTCCGACGACTCGGTCTATCTGTGGCTGCCGCTCTCCCATGTCTTCGGGCGCGATCTGCTGGCCACCCAGCTGGCCATCGGCTACACCATGCCCGTGGACGGGCGTATCGATCGCATCGTGCAGGGCATGGCCGAGACCCACCCCACTGTGATGGTCGGCGTGCCGCGCATCTACGAGAAGATCCGCGCCACCGTAATGACGATGAACTCCCCCAAGGGGATCAAGGGCCAGATCGCCCGCTGGGCCTTCGCGATCGGCCGCGAATCGCGTCCCTACCGCCTCGAAGGGCGCCCGATGCCCTGGGATGCGAAGCTGCGCTATGCGATTGCCGACCGCCTTGTCTTCAAGAAGCTTCGCGACACCCTGGGCGGACGCATGCGCTTCATGGTCTCCGGATCGGCGAAACTGTCTGCCCAGGTCCAGGCCTGGTTCTATTCCGCAGGGATCATCGTCATCGAAGGCTATGGCATGACCGAGACGGCGGCAATCGCCGCAGTGAATGTGCCTGACAAGCCCCGATTCGGCTCCGTGGGGCCGCTGACACCTGGCATAGAGGTGAAGATCGCCGACGACGGAGAGCTGTGGCTGCGTGGGCCGATCGTGGCCAGCGGCTATCACAAGCTCCCCGAGGAAACCGCCGAGGCCTTCGCCGACGGCTGGTTCCGCACCGGGGACATCGGAGTGCTCAGCGACGACGGCTATCTGACGATCACCGATCGCAAGAAGGATCTCATGAAGACCTCGAACGGGAAATATGTCGCGCCGCAGCGGGTCGAGTCGGCGCTGTTGGCCAACACCCCCTATATCTCCCAGGCCGTGGCGGTCGCCGAGGGGCGGCCCTATGTCGTGGCGCTGCTCACGATGGACCGCGAGGGGCTCGGAAAGTGGGCGTCCAACCACGGCCACGAGGGCGAGGACTATGCCACGCTCACTCAGCTGCCAGAGATCCGTGCGTCGATCGATCGTTTCGTACGCCGCACCAATGAGCACCTCGACCGCTGGGAGACCGTCAAGCGCTATGCCATTCTCGACCACGAGTTCGCCCAGGACACCGGCGAGCTCACGCCGAGCATGAAGGTGAAACGCGCAGTGGTGCTCGATCGCTACGCCGACGACATCGAGGCGCTCTACGCCCGCACCGATCGCACCGATCTCACCGACGCGAAGCAGGGTGACTGATACCGGATGCCCGCCTTCCATGCCCTGGTGCCGCTCCGCTGGTCCGATCTGGATGCCCAGGGACACATCAACAATGTCTCCGTGCTCGACTTCACCCAGGAGGCGCGTGCACTGTTCATGGCGAAGAGCCCCGAACCCGCCCTGCTGGTCAACGGCAGCGTGCTGGTCAACCAGCAGGTCGAGTTCCTGCGGCCGCTGAGACTGAGCGAACAGCCCATCGACGTCGGCCTGGGGGCCACCGGGATCGGCGCAGCTCGCTTCTCGATGGACTACGAGCTGCGGCAGGACGACGAGCTGTGCGCGCGGGTGTCCACGCTCATGTGCCCCTTCGACTTCGAACGACAGAGAGTGCGGGTGCTCCAGCCGGCCGAACGCGAGTGCTTGCGCCAGGTGAGCGTGCCGCCGGGCAGCTGGCCCGCGCTGCCCACCTTCAGCCTCTCCGGCTGGGGAGAACCCACCCCGCTGCGGGCGCGTTGGAGCGATCAGGACCGCTACGGCCACGTGAACAATGTGCGAATCCTCGATTGGGTTCAGGAGGCCAGGATCGAGGCCACCGCCAGGATCGACCCGGGCATGGCCCGGGCCGGCCAGCAGGGCCGCTCGGCCGGCGATCATCACGACATGTGGGTGGTGGCCCGCCAGGACGTGCAATACCTCCACCAGCTCAGCTGGCGCGAAGAACCCTATCTGGCACTCACCGCGCCGCTGCGAGTCGGCCGCAGCTCAGTGACTCTTGGCTGCGAGATCAGCGACCCGCGCGACAGCTCGGTGCGGGTGCGCTGCTGCACCGTGCTCGTCCACCTCGACGAGCAGGGACGCCCCTGCCCGCTGCCGGTGTCCACCCGGACGGCGATGGCGGGGCGGCTGGCGGCCTGATCTGACCAGCCCAGCTGCCCCCGCCGGCACCACTTGGGGGCTCGGGGCTGCTCGGGGCAGCTGTGGTGGCGGACAGGCAGCTCAGCGGCCGTAAAAGCCCTGGTACACGCAGTCGAACGGCGCCCTGCCGTGCATCCGGTGCTCGATCGCCGAGACCACGACCTGCTTGGCCGTGCGCGCCGCATCGAGGGGTGTCGCACCCTTGGCGATTTCGGCGGTCATCGCGGCGGCGAGCGTGCAGCCGGCGCCCGAGACCCTCTCCTGTCCGATGGCCGGCACCTCGAGCACCTCGAGGGTCGAGCCATCGTAGAACACGTCGAGCGCGGTTCCGGTGCCGAACAGCGTGCCGGCCTTGGCCAGCACATAGGGCACGCCCTGATCGTGGATCCGCTTCACGGCGTCCTCGAGCTGCGCGACATTGTGGATCTCGTCCATTCCCGACAACACCTGGGTCTCGAACAGATTCGGAGTCACGGCGGTGGCGAAGGGCAGCACCTTCTCACGCAGGGCGTTGTCGGTGTCCAGCGCCGCACCGGGCTCCTGGCCCTTGCAGATGAGCACGGGATCAACGATGACCTTGTCGAAGCGATATTCACCGAGCGCTGCCGCGACGGCGTCAATGGTTGCAGGCGTGCCGAGCATGCCGATCTTCACGGCGTCGATATGTCCGTGCACGGCGACAGCGGCCTCGATCTGGTCGTGGATGACCTGCGGATCGATGGGGACAAAGCGATGGCCCCACTCGTTGTTCGGGTCGAACGAGACGATGCAGGTGAGAGAGCTGGCACCGAAGACCCCCAGCGTGTGGAAGGTCTTGATGTCGGTCTGGGCGCCGGCGCCCCCTGAAGCCTCTGAGCCGGCGATGGCGAGTGCGATCTTGGTCACGCTGTCAGTTGTACCCGATGCGGCAGGCCGGTCCCGCCTCGCCCAGCGGACGGGACCGGCGTCGCGCGGTGTTCAGTCGATGCGCGTCTCGCTGCGGTCCCCGGACCACTCGAGGTGGAAGTGCCCGTGGTCGTCGATGCGCTCGTAGGTGTGCGAGCCGAACAGATCACGCAGTCCCTGGGTGAGGGCGGCGTTGACGCGCGGGGCGCGCGCCGCGTCGTAGTAGGCCAGCGTCGCCGAGAAGACCGGTGCTGGCACGCCCGCGGTCACGGCGGCGGCCACCACCGAACGCCACGCGTCCTGATACTCGGCCATCTTCGGGGCGATCGAAGGGGCCGCCATGAACGAGACCAGCTTCGGATCAGTGCTGTACTCCTGGCGGATCTGCTCCAGCAGCTCGGCGCGGATGATGCAGCCGGCTCGCCAGATCTTCGCCGCCTCGGCGACATCGATGTCCCAGCCGAACTCCGCACCACCGGCGCGGATCTCGTCGAAGCCCTGGGAATAGGAGACCACCTTGGAACACCACAGCGCCTTGCGGATGTTCTCGATGAACGCGTCGCGGTCGTTCACGCTCACTGTGCGGTCGGGGCCCTTGAGTGCTGTGCGGCCGGCGGCGCGCAGCTCGTCGAGGCTCGACTCGGCGCGGGCGAAGACCGCCTCGCCGATACCGGTGGTGGCCACGCCGAGTTCCAACGCGGTCTGCACGGTCCAGGTCCCGGTGCCCTTCATCTGGGCCCGGTCCGCCACGATGTCGATGAAGTCCTTGCCGGTGCGAGGATCCTTCTGACGCAGCACCTCGGCGGCGATCTCCACGAGATAACTGGACAGCTCGCCCTCGTTCCAGCTGGCGAAGGTCTGGGCGCACTCCTGGTTCGACAGGCCCACGGCCTTCAGCAGCTCGTAGGCCTCGCCGATCACCTGCATATCGGAATACTCGATGCCGTTGTGGATCATCTTCACGAAATGCCCGGCGCCGTCGGGTCCCATCCATGCACAGCAGGGCTCGCCCTCATAGTGCGCGGAGATCGTCTCGAGCATCGGACCGAGGATCCGGTAGCTCTCGGGGGTTCCGCCCGGCATGATCGACGGGCCGGTGAGCGCACCCACCTCACCGCCCGAGATCCCGGCGCCCACGAAGTGGAAACCCTTGCCGGAAACGTACTTCTCGCGTCGGATGGTGTCGCGGAAGAAGGCATTGCCGCCGTCCATGATGACATCGCCCGGCGACAGCAGCGGGAGCAACTCCTCGATGGTGGCGTCGGTGGGGCCGCCCGCCTTGACCATGCAGATGATGGCGCGGGGCTCGGCGATCGACGCCACGAAGTCCTCAATGTGCTCGGAGGCGATGAACTCGCCCTCATCGCCGTGCTCGGCGATGAGGGTCTGCGTCTTGGCATAGGTGCGATTGAACACGGCAACCCGGTAGCCGTGGTGAGCCAGGTTGCGCGCCAGGTTCGATCCCATCACCGCCATTCCCACGACCCCGATGTTCGCCTTGGTGCTGTTGTCCGGCTTCGTCTGCGCCGTCTCGGCAGTGGCCTGTGCCGTCATGAAAGTCCTCTCAGCCCAACGATCCGCCCACCTGGCGGGATGCGTGTCCATCATGCCATCGCCCGCAGGGCCGACCGGGGTGCTCCCCGCCGGCCTCACGATGCCGCTGCTCAGTGCCCTTCAGCCCCGAACTCCTGGGCCGCGAGCGCCCGGAGAGTCTGGTCGCGGTGCTCGCTCACGGCGCGCCTGACCGGGGCCGACAAGTCGGCCTTGGCCGCCCACCCGTCGAGGCGGTCCAGCAGGGAGCGGTCGGCCAGCGGAGCCGGCCACAGCATGTTGAGCACGGCTTCACGCGCCGCAGTGCCCCGCGTGGCCCAGATGCCCTCGTGGGACGAGATGAGCTCGCAAACCTGCAGATAGCGCTCCACATAGGGCTCGAGGAGGCTCTCCTGGCCGTAGTGCACGAAGTTGGCGCAGATGGTCCGATGGGTGGCATTCGGCACGGAGGGGTCCTCGGTGGCAAGCTGCCAGGCGCGGGCCTTCGCCTGGGGGTCGGCAAGCGCCGATTTCGCCCCGGCCGCCCGCTCGGCACCGGTGATCGTGCGGTCTCGTCCACGTTCGGCGTCGATGCGAGTCTCGTCGATCACTCCGATTCTGGCCAGCGTGGTGAGCACCTCCCATCGGCGGTCCTGGTCGATGACCAGGCCCGCGGGAACCGCCTCGCCGTCGAGCCAACGCGCCAGCCGTTGAGCGTCCTGCGGGCGGGCCGCGGTGGCGACCAGCGCGTCGGCCAGCGCCAGCTGGTGCTGGGAACCCGCAGCCGCAGCGTCAAGCAGGCCCCACAGCCCATCGGTCAGCCGGGAGCGCAGTTCCTCGCGTCCGGCGGGCGCGGTGTAGGCGGTGGCACAGCTCAGCGCCCTTCGCAGCGAGGTGCGCACCCCGGTCATGTCTGTCTCGGACCCGGCGCCCCGCAGGACCAGGTCGATGTAGTCGGCGGCACTCAATTGCGCGTCGCGGGCCATGTCCCAGGCCATCGACCAGACCAGCGCGCGTGCCAGCGCGTCGGGCAGGTCTGCGATGTGGGCCAGGGCGGTGGCCAGCGAGTGCTCGTCGAGGCGGATCTTCGCAAAGCCCAGATCGCGGTGGTTGAGGAGGATGAGGTCGGGGCGCGGACGCCCCGCCAGCGCGTCGATCTCGGTGTGCTCGCCGTCGATCTCCACTTCGAACGACTCTGCGATGGCGAGCTTGCCGTCGACAAGAGTGCCGAGGCCGATGGCCAGGTGGTGGGTGCGCAGCGTGGGATGGTCGGCAGGTGCGCTCTGGGTGATCTCATAGCGTCTCAGCACCCCGGCGTCATCCACCTCGGCGTTGGCGCGCAGCGTGTTCACCCCGCTGGTCTGCAGCCATTGCGCGGCGAACTGGGACAGATCGCGGCCACTGGCCTTCTGCAGGGCGTCCAGCAGGTCGGCGAACTCGGCATTGCCGAAGGCGTGCTCGGACAGGTACTCGCGCACTCCTGCGAGGAAGTTCTGCTCTCCGACGAAGGCAACGAGCTGCTTGAGCACCGAGGCGCCCTTGGCGTAGGTGATGCCATCGAAGTTCTGCTCCACGGCCTCCAGATCGACCATGTCGGCGGCAATCGGGTGGGTCGTCGGCAGCTGGTCCTGGATATAGGCCCAGCCCTTGCGGGCGTTGGCGAATCCGACCCAGGGGTCCGCGCCGCCATCGTGCTCGGCGATCTTCTGTTGCGCATAGTGGCTGCACCACTCCGCGAAGCTCTCGTTGAGCCACAGGTCGTCCCACCAGCGCATCGTCACCAGATCGCCGAACCACATATGGGCCAGTTCGTGCAAGATCGTGTTGTCACGCTGCTCGAGATCGGCGGAGGTCACCTGGGAGCGGAAGAGGTACTCGTCGCGGATCGTCACCGCTCCGGCGTTCTCCATGGCTCCCGCGTTGTATTCCGGCACGAACAGCTGGTCGTACTTGGCGAACGGATAGGGACGACCGAAGGCCTGCTCGTAGACACCGAAACCGGCCTGGGTCGTCGAGCGGATCCGGGCCGAGTCGAGGTGGGGTACCACCGACTGCCGGCAGACCAGGCTTGCGCCGAGCACGCCCTTCGCGGAGGCGACGGTGCCGCGCTCGACGTGGTATTCGCCGGCGATGATCGCGGTGATGTAGGTGGAGATGCGCGGGGTCGGTTCGAAGTGCCAGATCGAGGTGCCGCCTTGGGCAGCTGGGGCGGGTTCGGGAGAATTGGAGACGACGATCCATTCGCGTGGCGCCCGCACCGTGAACTCGAAGCTGGCCTTGAGGTCGGGCTGCTCGAAGCAGGCGTAGGCCCGGCGGGCGTCGGCGCTCTCGAATTGGGAGTACAGGTAGACCCGCCCGTCGGCCGGGTCGACGAAGCGATGCAGGCCCTCACCGGTGTGGGAGTAGCGGCATATCGCGGTGACGCTCAGATCGTGGCTGCCCGCCGGTGCGCTCAGCGGAATGCGGCAGTCCGCGAAGAGCTGCGGGTCGAGAGGGCTGCCGTCCAGCTCGATGCGCGTCACGTCGTCGGCGATGATGTCGATCCAGGTGTCCGAGCCGTCGCTGGCGAAGCGCACCGTGCTCACGGAGGAGAACGTCTCGTCGGGATCGGCCAGTGCCCGGCCGTCCGCGTCGTGGCCGGTGAGATCCAGCGAGATCCGGTACGACTCGACCGACAGCGCCGCCGAGCGTGTGCGTGCTTCATCGCGGGTGATGTTGACAGGGTTCATGGTGGCTCGTCTCCAGATTCGTTCGGCGTCGGTCTGGGTCCGAGGCTAATGCCCGTGCCGATCCGGGACCAACGAGAGCGCGTTGCTCGCAGGGCGATCTCTTCGGGCTTGTCCCGGTGGCCCGGGCGCGCTTGGCTTGGGTCATGGCCGAAACCGAGATTCAGAACGTGGGGTTGTGGTTCGATCCGATCTGCCCATGGGCATGGATGACGAGCCGGTGGATGCTGCAGGTGGAGCAGGTGCGTCCGGTACATACGGTGTTCCACGTGATGAGCCTGTCGGTGCTCAACGAGGGACGCGATCTTGCGGCCGGATACCGTGACGAGATGGACCGGGGCTGGCTCGGCGTGCGGGCCTGCATCGGCGTGGAACGCACCCATGGACAGCAGGCGCTGCGTGATTTCTACACCGAGTTGGGCACGCGCTATCACCTCAAGAAGCAGCCCATCGGCGAGGTCACGGTGGTCCGCGATGCCCTCAGGACGCTGGGACTGGACGAGTCCATCGCCGATGCGGCCGGCACCGATGTCTACGACGAGGCGCTGCGGATCAGCCACCACGAGGGGATGGACCCGGTGGGCGACGATGTGGGCACTCCGGTGATCCACATCAACGGGAGGGCGCTGTTCGGTCCGGTGATGAGTCCCGCGCCGAAGGGCGAGCAGGCCGGACAGCTGTTCGACGGGGTCTCGCTGGTGACCGAATACGACGGCTTCTACGAACTCAAGCGAACCCGCACGGTCGGCCCGATCTTCGACTGAGGAGCACGCAGTTCCTGCCATCGTCGTCGGATCGCTAGACTCGTGGGGCAAGATCACAGGCATGTGTTTTCGTCCGGAGCAGGGGCCTCCGCAATCACGAATCGTGCTTGTGAAAACCGGTTGCGTCCCCGCAACAGTTGACAGGTGATCTGGGTGAACGACGTCACGACCTATGTGCCGGCACGCCGGGCCCTTGCGCCCTTGGACGGCCCGTTCAAGGAAGCAGTGCGCGGCTATTCGGCCAAGCGGGCGATGCCGAACCCTGTCTCGCAGAGCGATTGGGACGAATTCCTCAGGGGCGGTGACCGGCTCAGCGATTATGCGGCGCAGCGGCCCGAGACCGGATTCCGGGCCTTCATCGACCGGCTGCTCGGACGCAATTCCGACGAGCGGGCTCGTCGTCTTGAGGAAGATGCCGACGAATTGCTCGCCCAGGAGCTTGTCCGGCTCGCGGCCCTCGATCCACGCTGGGGGTTCATGCAGCTGGCCCGCTCCAATTCCGAGCTGGCAGCCCTGCAGCATCTCGTGGTGGGCCCCGGCGGGGTCTACCTGCTCAATGCGAAGAACCATCCGGGCGCCAAGCTGTTCGTCGAGGGCGACACCTTCCTGGTGAACGGCCACGACCGTCCCTATGTAGCCACCAGCCGCACCCAGGCCACCCGGGCCACCGGACTGCTCAGCCGCGACTCCGGCTTCGACCTGGGCGTGACCGGCGTCATCGTCCCGGTGAAGGATCGCCGCCTGGTCATCCAGCAGGCCCCCGGCGATGTCGAGGTCATCGAGCGCAACGGCCTGTCCGAGTGGCTGCTCAACCAGCCCGAAGAGCTGGATGAGCAGGAGGTGATCACGGGCTATTCCGTGGCACGTCGGGCCACCAGCTGGAAGCCGCGCTGGCGCTGAGAACGCGCTGGGACCGGCAGGCAGCCGGCCTCGAGCCGCCAGACTCGAGCCGCCAGATGGGCGCGCTGGGGGAGTGGACGCCCAGCTTGTCGGCTTCGGCATGATGGGACCATGCCAGATGCTTTCGGAGGCTCCGAGGTCGAGCGGATCGGGGACGCCGGGCCCGAGCGCTCGGTGGCCCAGGCGGGTCCGGACGAGCAGCGCCGCCACCTGGAACTGGTCAAGGAGATCGACGAGGCCCAAGAGGCCTATTACGGCCGCGATGCGCCCGTCCTCACCGACGCCAGCTATGACCAGCTCATGGTCGAGCTTGCGCGCCTCGAGGAGCGATTTCCCCAGCTGCGCACCCCGGACAGCCCCACCCAGCAGGTCGGTGCCGCCAGGGCGGTGACGGATTTCGCCCCGGTCACCCACCCCGAGCGGATGCTCAGCCTCGACGACGTGTTCAGCATCGACGAGCTGAAGGCCTGGTTCGACCGGACGGTTGCCGCGCTGGGGCATGAACCCGCCTGGCTGTGCGAGGTGAAGATCGACGGCCTGGCGATCGACCTGCAGTATCGCGAGGGTGTATTGCACACCGCCGCGACGAGGGGCGATGGGCGCGTCGGGGAGGACATCACCCCGAACGCCCGCACCATCTCGGCGATTCCGCAGCAGCTGAGGCCCGACTCGTCCGGGCGCGTCCCCGCGCTGCTCGAAGTGCGCGGTGAGGTCTTCTTCCCGGTGGCCGATTTCGAGATCTTCAACGAGAAGGTCATCGACGAGGGGCACCCGCCGTTTGCCAACCCCCGCAATGCCGCCGCCGGCTCGCTGCGCCAGAAGGATCCGACGGTCACGGCGCGTCGGCCGCTGTCCATGATCTGCCACGGTATCGGCGCGCGCGAAGGGGTGGAGGTGCAAAGTCAGTCCCAGGCCTACCAGCTGCTCAGCGCATGGGGCCTGCCCATCAGCCCCTACAACAAGGTGGTCGCCACAACCGCCCAAGTTCTCGACTTCGTCGCCTACTACGGTGAGCACCGCCACGACGTGATCCACCAGATCGATGGCATCGTCATCAAGGTCGACGACCTGGCCCAGCAGGCCGAGCTGGGCGTCACGAGCCGGGCGCCGCGCTGGGCGATCGCCTACAAGTACCCGCCCGAGGAGGTCAACACCCGGCTGCGCGATATTCAGGTGAATGTCGGACGCACTGGACGGGTCACCCCCTTCGGCGTGATGGACCCCGTCGTGGTCGCCGGTTCGACGGTGGCCATGGCGACCTTGCACAACGCCCATGAGGTGAAGCGCAAGGGGGTGCTCATCGGGGACACCGTCGTACTGCGCAAGGCTGGCGATGTCATCCCCGAGATCGTGGGCCCTGTCGTCGAGCTGCGCACCGGTAGGGAGCGGCCCTTCGTGATGCCCACCCACTGTCCCTCGTGCGGCTCCCTCTTGCGTCCCGAGAAGGAGTCCGACAAGGACATCCGATGCCCCAACGCCGAGTCGTGCCCCTCCCAGCTGCGCGAACGGCTGTTCAGCCTGGCCTCGCGTTCCGCGCTGGACATCGAGGCGCTCGGCTATGAGGGAGCCTCGGCGTTGCTCAGTGCCGGGGTGCTCGGCAACGAAGCAGCCCTGTTCGACCTCACCGCAGACCAGCTCCTCACCGTGCCCTTCTACACCAGGGCGGCCTCGCGTCAGGAGCTCAAGGATCCCGACGCCGTGGAGGCCCCCGGCATTCGTGCCGGACGGGTGCTCTCGGCGAATGGACGAAAGCTGCTCGGCAATCTGGCAGCGGCTCGTGAGCGTCCGCTATGGCGGGTGCTGGTGGCATTGTCGATCCGTCATGTCGGGCCCACCGCGGCGCGGGCTCTGGCGGCCCGGTTCGGTTCCCTTGACGCCATATCGGCTGCCTCGGGTGAGGAGCTGGCGCAGGCCGAGGGCGTGGGGGCCGTGATCGCCGAGGCGGTGCAGGAATGGTTCGGCGTCGGATGGCATCGGGAGATCGTCGAGCGCTGGCGCCGAGCGGGGGTCACCATGGCCGACCGGGCGGCCGGCGAGGATGCGCCCCAGACCCTGGCAGGGCTCACGATCGTCGTGACGGGGGGGCTGGACGGTTTCACGCGTGACGGTGTCAAGGAGGCCATCGAGGCTCACGGCGGCAAGGCCGCCAGCTCGGTGAGCCGCAGGACCGACTTCGTGGTGGTCGGCGAGAATGCCGGGTCGAAGGCGGCCAAGGCCGAGCAGCTCGGCATTCCGATGCTCGACGAAGGGGCCTTCACGAGGCTGCTGGCCGAAGGGCTGGGCCACGAAGGGCCCGATGGTCAGGGATGAGAAGGACCGGGCGGGTCTCCGCAGGCGTGCGCGCGCAATTCACGACCACACGAGCCAGGCCAGTTCCTCGTCGCTGAGCGGCCCGGAAGCCAGCCACGCGCGGGTGTGCTCGATGAGCTGGCCCAGCGGCGCGCCGAGGCGCTGCTCAATGCTGTCGGCTGCCTGCGGTGCGTGGTCGGCGGCCAGGGACAGGATCGCGCAGGCGAGCACGGTACGCATCCGCTCGCCCGCCGGCCTGGGCCAGGGCAGGGGACCGTGCAGCCAGCCGGTGGTCTGCCACAGGTCCTCGCCGGTGAACGGCCGGCCGCCGAGAACCTCGTCGAGGGCGTCCTGGAGCGGGTCGGCGGCTCGTGCGGGCATCGGCAGCTCGCATCGAAGCCCCGAGGCGTTGAGCAGCGTCATGGTCGACAACCAGCTCAGTTGCGTGGTCACACCCGGTATCATGGCGCCGAACACACCGCGGATCTGCCCGGCGAGCACGGGCGAGTCGATCTCCTGCTGCGAGGAGCCGAGCATCCAGTGCACCAACGGCGGGCCGATCAGCGGGTCTGTGCGCCGCGCAGGGCGGTCCAGGAAGTCCTCGAAGAATCCGCGCAGGAAGGACTCTGCCTCGTCCCGGGAGAGCAGCCCCTCGGCCTGGGTATGGTCCACGAGGAAGACCTGCGCAGCGCTGGCACAGCGGGGGTCGAGCGTGCTCAGGAGCGCGATGGCGCGTGTGCCCAGGCCCGCTCGCACCCCCTTGTCCCAGGTCAGGCCGAGCTCGCAGTCGAGTCCCGGACCCTGAATCCTCAGCTGCCGGAAACCCGAGTCCGCGACGAGGTGAGTGCCGCGCTCGTCCACCTCGGCGCGTGCGTTGGTCTGCACGACCGCGTCAGGGAGAGCGATGTCCACGCTTTCCCCGCTGGCCGGTGTGACACTCGCGGGCATCCACGTCGGGAGCAGTCCGGCCAGTGCGGCGAGGTTGTCGAGCTCACGGACGCTCCACGTGCACACTGCGGCCTGGGTAGGCGACAGCGTGAACGGCCGGCGGCCCAGCTCGATCTCCAGCGTCTGGATCGTGGCGTCGTCATCGCGCCAGCTGCCGGTGGCGAAACCACCGGTGAGGGTGGCCGCCAGGACGCGGGCGTCGCGAGCTCGCTCGTCGAGCACGAGGATCGAGTGGCTGCCACCCAGCCACGCCCGGATCGGTGCCGGTGCCCGCCAGCGGATCGACGCCGGCCCGCTGCGCAACTCGTCAGCGGGGCCGGCACTCACCACCACCCGCAGCGTGGGCTGGCCGCCACAGCTCAGCCGGACCAGCGCCCGGCCGCCACTGGCATGGCGCCATCGCCATTGCGCCTCGTCGTGGAACAGCTCGGTGTCCACGAGTTGCCAGTCGGCAGGCAGGACGATCCCCAGTGAGCCGATGAGCCGGCCCTGCGTCGTGTCGGTGACGTCGATACGGGGGCGGTCCTCGTCGGCACCGAAGACGACATCGCCCCAGCGGATCTCCTGCATGGTCCCCATCCTTCCTGGATCGGCACCGAGTCACAGCAGCTTGATGATCACGACCCCGACGACCATTGTCACCAGCCCGGCGATCCGCGCTGGGCTCAGCGGGCGTCTCGGCGTGCCCAGCAGCCCCAGCGAGTCGATGAGGATACTGCCGCCCATCTGCCCCAGCAGCACGACCATCACCGTCAGGCCGGTTCCCAGGTGGGGCACGAGCCAGGCGTTCCCGGCGACCACGAGAGCGCCCAGCAGACCGCCGAGCCACATCCACCACGGCCCCGAACCCAGTCGGCCGGTCGTGGCGCGCGGCCACTGCCGTCCCACGACGACGACCAGGAGCAGGGCCGCCGTGCCCACCGCGAACGAGATGAGTGCGGCGTGCAGCGCGGAATGCAGCACGACCCCCAGTCGCCCGTTGATCGCAGTCTGCATGGCACTGAGGCCCCCGGTGAGGATTCCGGCCATTCGCCAGACCAGCTGCGATCCCGGTGCTCTGCCATCCCCGCGGGGATGGGCGCCGGCGCCGACTGCCCACACCGCACCCATGAGGGTGAGCGCGGCGCCCAGTAGGCGCACAGCACCCAGCGGGTGGTGCGGTGAACCGAACCACCCTGCGGTGTCGATGACCAGGCCCATGGCCACTTGGCCGAGCACGGGCAAGATGACGGTCTCCACAGCTCCCAGGCGGGGGAAGAGCAGCAGATTGCCGGTGAGATAGATGACCCCCAGTATTCCGCCCGACCACGCCCACCAAGGCGTCCCGGATAGTTGTCCGGCGGTGATCCCCAGGCCCGCACCGGTCGCTCCGCTCAGCAGGGCGAGGAACGCCGTGCCCACCGCGAACGAGACGAGGGAGGCCAGCAGGGCAGCGCCGCCGAGTCGGAAGCGCAGCCGCGAGTTCACGCTGGTCTGCACAGGAAGCGCCACGCCAGCGGCGATCCCGATGAGAAGGGCAAGCAAGACGGCTCCATAATTCGAGGTTGAGCATCCACCGGCAGATCGATGGGCTGATCGATGATCGTCACGGCACCGCGAGCAGCCCGCATGAGCCTATCTCGCCTCATCGTGGGTGATTGGCTGGCCGTGTGCGGGGTATGGGAAAGCCGGGTGCGGAATACCGCAGTTCTTCCGCGCGCTGAACATGAACAGGCACCTCGCAGGTGCGACGACACGAAATCTAAGGATGTGGATCATGGGATTCCTCGGTTACCTGCTGCTCGGCCTCATTGCCGGAACGATCGCCAAGGCCATCGTCAAGGATCAGCTGGGCTGGCTCGGGACACTCGTCGCGGGCGTCATCGGTGCGATCGTCGGTGGGTGGTTGGGTGGTGCCCTGACCGGCACCGATGTCATGGACAAGTTCTTCTCGCTCCAGGCCTGGCTGTTCGCGATCCTCGGATCGATCATCGTGCTGCTCGTATGGGGCTGGATCACCAATCGGAGGTCAAGCCGGGCCTGACCGCCCTTGGGGGCGCACCGGGGGCGAAGCGGTTATCGTGTCCTGGCCAGGAGTTGCCGCCGGGGAATTGTCCCGGCGGCAACTCCTCTCCACATCCGCAATTCCCCGTGCGCACCCTCCCTTCGAGGAGCGCCGGGGAATGGGCTTGGAATGAGCATGGTCTGCCGGGAGGATCACATGAGCGGAATAGATATCAACTTGATTCGTGCGCAATTTGCCGCACCGCAGGGCACCGGCCGCGAGCGCGCGCAGACCGAACTCATTCTGCGGATGTGCGACGAGATCGAGCGCCTGTGGAGTGAGGCGCAGTGGCACGACCTGCGGGGCGCGGTGGTGGGAGGCATGGCCTCCGGCATGATGGAACGCAATGAGGCGACCATCGATGCTCTCGACCTCGCAGGGCGTCGCCTGGCGCACGAGCTGGTCGTCGAGATGAGACGGTGCCAGCGGTGCCGCGACAGCCTGGCGCTCGCCGAGATCGCCGCCGGAGAATCGGCCTCGGTCTTCGTCGTCGGCGATCTCGGGGTGCCCCACCTGGGCCGGCAGATCGTGGTCGACGGGAGGGAGCGGGGAACGCTGCGGGCACTGTCCCAGGCATCGCGGCATCCCGATGTGGAACACGAGGATGCGGCACCCGTGGAAGCGGCGTCGAGCGGGCACCGGGTGCATCTGATGACCGACACCGGGGAGTTCGATGTGGACGCCATGGTGTCGTGCATGCTCGTCCCCCCGACGTCAGATCAGTCCTGAGATCCGACGTCAGATCAGTCCTGAGATCTGACGCTCAGCTTGTCCATCGCGGCACGCAGCTTGCTCTTCTTGGCGGGCCGGCAGCACGGCGGCACCCAACCGTCCTGGACGTGGGGTTGGGACTCGTAGCCCACGAAGCCCTGCTGGTCCGGAATCTGCTTCTCGGTGGTCTTGTCGGCGGTCTGGTTGTGCGCCATGTCTGCCCCTATTCCTTGCGAATCCTTTGCGACTTGTGCCGTTCGAGCTGTGTCGGGCGAGTTCCGGGTGCCGTGCCGGCTCCAGAGCCCGCTCTAAGGCAAGCCTAAGCCCGCGTACTGCCGGCCTCGACAGGGGGCAGCTATGGTGCTCGCGCCCGTGTCCGGACGACGGCTGGACTGGTGTTGGTCCGCCCGGCGGGCGGACCGCAGAGAGGCCGGACCATGGTCAGGAACACAGGGACGAGGGCCAGGAGCATAGGCATCGACACCGGGTGCCGGGTGCCCGAGCATGGTCTGATCAGGGTCGGGGTGACCGGACTCGAACCGGCGGCCTCCTGCTCCCAAAGCAGGCGCGCTACCAACTGCGCCACACCCCGCCCGCATGCGTTCTCGACCGGAGGCTGTGCCTGCGGGTTGACGAGCGTGCGGCGTCCCTCGCTCGGCCTGTCCACTGGTGGGGCAGCCGACCGAACATCGTGAAGGCTATCGCAGAGGTTGCGTTCGACCCGAATCGGAGGGCGCTGCAGCGCGGACATGACCCGGCCGGGCAGTTCGTATAGGCTTGGGCCTGCTCATCGCACGCGAACGTAGCTCAATGGTAGAGCCCCAGTCTTCCAAACTGGCTACGCGGGTTCGATTCCCGTCGTTCGCTCCACTTCACGATCCGCCGCTGGTCCTAGGCGGATGGCCTTGTGTCTGCCAGTTCGGCGGGCACCGGTCGGATCCTGCGCTGCGGTCCGTCGCGGCGCGCCGAGCACGTCGTTGGTCGTTACCCGTCAGGCTCGCTAGGATTGGCGGGCGTTATCTGCGCGCTCTCGCGCAATGTCCGACAACCAGGAGTCCTAGTGCCCAGCACCGTCGAGCAGCTCAATCCCACCCGGGTGAAGCTCATCATCGAAATGCCTTTCGCCGAACTTCAGCCGAAGATCGACGGGGCCTACAAGCGGATCTCCGAGCAAGTGAATCTGCCCGGATTTCGTCAGGGCAAGGTGCCTCCGCGCTTGATCGACCAGCGCTTCGGGCGCGGCGCAGTTCTCCAGGAAGCCATCAATGACGCAATTCCGGAAGCCTACGCGAAGGCTGTCCAGGAACATGAGGTCGCTCCGATGGGCCAGCCCGAGATCGAGGTGAGCAAGCTGGAGGATGGCGAACTCGTCGAGTTCAGCGCTGAGGTCGAGGTGCGTCCTGACTTCGAGGTGCCCGATCTCAGCGACATCGCGGTAGAGGTGGAGCCTGTCACGGTCGACGACGACGAGGTCAACGAGCGTGTCGAGCTGCTGCGCCAGCGCTTCGCAACACTCACCGAGGTCGACCGCCCGGCCGCCGAGGGCGATGTCGTGCTCTTCGATCTGTCGGCCACCCAGGACGGCGCGCCGGTTCCGGATGCGGAGTCGAGCGGGATGCAGTACCGCGTGGGTGCCGGCGGCATGGTCGACGGACTCGACGAGGCCCTCGTCGGGATGAAGGCCGGCGAGACGAAAACCTTCGCGAGCACCTTGGCGGGCGGCCCCCACAAGGGCGAGGAAGCCGACATCAAGGTCACTGTCACCAAGGTGAACCTGCAGGAACTGCCCGAGCTCGACGATGACTTCGCCCAGATGGTCTCCGAGTTCGACACGGTCGACGAGATGCTCGCCGATCTGCGCGACAACCTGGTTCGGATGGCCCGTATCGGCCAGGCGAACTCTGCCCGCGACAAGGTGCTGGAGAAGGTGCTCGAGAAGGTCGACTTCGAGCTGCCGGCCGGCGTCCGGGAGCAGGAGGTGAAGGCCTACCACGACCAGATCGAGAGCCAGCTCAAGCAGGCCGGGCTGACGATCGAGCAATACCTGCAAGACAACGAGGACGAAGAGGCCGACACCCCCGAGGAGTTCTGGAAGGATGTCGACGATCGCGCCGAGCAGGCGCTGCGCGCCCAGCTCCTGCTGGACAAGCTCGCCGAGGATCGTCAGATCCCGGTGAGCCAGGAGGAGTTCACCCAGCTCCTCATGCAGAAGGCCCAGCAGAACGGCACCTCCCCGGAGCAGGAGGTCCAGCACATGACAGAGCACAATCACATGGCCGAGTGGATGGGCGAGGTGCGCCGCGGGAAGGCGCTGGGGCTCATCGTCGACGAGTCGACCATCACCGACACCGATGGCAATGTCGTCGAGCTGAAGTATCTTCAGTCCGATGGCACTCTTGCGGCCCCTGAGCAGGACGACGAGCAGGCGCCGGCCCCGGAGCTCGATGCTGCGGACGCACCGGCTGCGCCGGCACAGGCCGAGACCCCCGCTGCTCAGACCAGCTCGGAAGGTTCCGCTGGCGAAGCTTCTGGCGCCGACGAGGCGAGGGAAACCCCGCAGGCCACCGCCGAGGCCGAGGCGACCAAGAAGCCTGCCAAGAAGGCGGTCAAGAAGACCCCGAAGAAGGCGGCCGGCGACAAGACCGACGACAAGAAGACGGCCAAGGGCGCAACAACCGCCAAGGACGCTGATTCGGACGAGTGAGCCTGGGCCCGGCGCATGCGCGCGGGCAAGTGAGCCTGGCGCTGCGCGTGCGCTGCGGGCAATGAGCCGGCGACAGCGGCAGCCGGCCTCCCCGAGGGAGGGCCGGCTGCCGCTGTCTTGCGGGCCCATGGGCGGCGATCCGACTGAAACCGGGGCTGCCCGTTGCTAGGGTGATTCCTGGCCTGCACCCAGCAGCCGATAAGGAGCAACGATGAGCCCCATGCCCCCATCAGAGCCCGCCGAGACCCCCGAATCGCTCAGCTCCCGGGCCCCGGTGGTCCAGGGCGGTTCCGGCACCGCCACGCCCGCGCCGGCATCGGCCCTCACCTCCCCGGATGCGCCCGGGTTCCCACGCTTCCTCAAGGTGGCTCTGGGCATCGTGCTCGTCCTCGCAGCGCTGCTCATGCTGCGAGAGTTCGCCACTACCTTCGCGCCGATCTTCCTGGCGCTCAACCTCATGGTGACGGCCTACCCCTTGCACACCTGGCTCGTGAAACGACACTGCCCCTCGCCCATCTCGGCCACCATCGTGGCGCTGGTCGTCCTCGTCGTGCTCTTCACCTTCTTCGTGGGCCTCGCCTGGGCGGTCGGGGAGACAATCAGTCTGCTGCCCACCTATGGGAATGAGTTCAGCCAGATCTACCAGCAGGTCATCGACCTCGCGGCCCGCCTCGGGTTCGACGAACAGCAGATCCTCTCGTCCCTCAAGAGCATCGATCCGAACAGCATCATGTCGGCCGCCACATCGCTGCTCTCGGGAGCGTCGGGCTTCCTGGGGATCATGGCCGTCCTCGTGACCACGATCTTCTTCATGGCGATGGACACCCCCGGTTTTGCAGCACGATTCCGGATCGCCGAATCCGGCCATTCCCGTATCACCGCTGGCTTCTCGTCCTTCAGCCGCGGGGTGCGGCGCTATTGGATCGTCACTACCGTCTTCGGTCTCATCGTGGCTGTCCTCGACACGATCGCGGTGGCCATTCTCGGCGTGCCGCTGCCGGTGGTCTGGGGACTGCTGAGCTTCATCACCAACTACATCCCCAACATCGGATTCATCATCGGCCTCATCCCGCCGGCGCTGGTGGCGCTGGTCGCCCTGGGATGGAAGCAGGCGCTTGTCGTGGTGGTGCTGTACTGCGTGCTCAACTTCGTGGTCCAGTCGCTCATCCAGCCGCGCTTCACCGGTCAATCCGTCGGAGTCACCCCCACAGTCTCGTTCGTCTCCCTGCTCGTGTGGGGATCCGTGCTCGGTGCTCTGGGTACCCTGCTCGCGCTGCCTATGACGCTGCTGCTCAAGGCCCTGATCATCGACACCGATCCGCGGGCACGCTGGGTCAATGCGCTGCTGGCCAGCGACCCTGGGGACGCCGAGGACGAGCCGGCAGTCAGTTGAGCTTTGGGCCGGGGTGGACAATCGCGGCCGAAGACACAGGAGGACGCAGTGACAGGCGACGAGCAGGAAGAACCCGGTGTGAGACGCGAGGAGCAGGTCGGCGAGACCCCGGCCGCCACCGGCCAGCGCCCCGAGGCGGCATCCGCCCCGGCCCAGCAGGTGACGCAGGACCACCCGCCGGAGGCCATCGCCCAGGGGCCGTTCCGCGGCCAGCCCCACTGGCTGCCCCGGCTCACCGTCATCCTCATGGCGATGGCCGGCGTCGCCGGCACCCTGTGGACCTTCCAGCAGCTGTCCTGGCTCATCGCGCCGGCCTTCTTCGGCGCGAACCTGGTCATCGCGGTCTACCCCGTCTACACCTTCCTCAGGCACCGCCATCTGCCGTCGTGGCTGGCCGGGCTGCTCATGGCCCTGGTTCTCATTGCCGCCATGGTGGTGCTGGCCCTCTCGATGGTGTGGGCGGTGAGCACGCTCATCGACGCGATCCCCGGCTATGTACCGCGCTTCGTCGTCCTCTACAACGACCTGCGCACCTTCCTCGTGGAACACGGCGTCGACGCCGATCCGATGAGCTCCGTGTCGAACTACTTCGACCCGGCGCACATCATCTCCGTCGTCACGGGGCTGCTCGGATCGATCTCCGGCACCGTCGGTGCCGCAACGGTCGCCTTCTCGACGATGCTCATGGTGCTCATCGACTCCACCGGCTGGAGCGAGCGGATGAAGCTGGCCACCGGCTCGCATCCGCGCATCACGCACGCCATGAACGGATTCGCGCATGGCACCAGGCGCTACTGGCTGGCCTCCACCCTGTTCGGGCTCATCATGGCCGCGCTCAACGGAATCGCACTGCGCGCCTTCGATGTTCCGCTCATGGGCGTGTGGATGATCCTCACCTTCATCACCACCTATGTCCCCACCGTGGGCTTCTTCTTCGCGATGGTGCCACCGGTCCTCCTGGCCCTGCTCGTCAACGGCTGGCAGAACGCGCTGTGGCTCATGATCGTCTACTTCATCACCACCTGGGTGGTGCAGGGCTACTTCCAGCCGAAGGTCACCGGCAACGCGGTGGGCGTGAACATCACCGTGTCCTTCCTCTCCCTGCTCTTCTGGGCCTGGGTCTTCGGGCCGCTCGGTGCGATCATCGCGCTGCCCGCCACCCAATTCGTGAAATCGCTGGTGATCGACGCCGATCCGAAATCGCGCTGGGTCAACGCCTTCTTCGCCACCGATCCGGACCTGAGCGACGCGGATTCGCAGACCTGAGCTCGACCCAACCAGCCTCTGCCAGGGTGAGCGGCATCGGCTCAAGTTGACACGCCGCCAGCGAACAGTGGTGGCCGGTCTCCGCTTTGCCAAAGCGGCCGGGTAGGTTCATGGATGTGAACGACAACGTCAACTACCCCGTGCTGCCGCGGTCGGCAGCCGCCGGCGCAGGCGGCTTCGGCCTCAGCGACAACGTCTACCAATCTCTGCTGGCCAATCGCATCGTCTTCCTCGGCAGCGAGGTGAAGGACGAGAACGCCAACGCGATCTGCGCACAGATGCTGCTGCTCAACGCCGAGGACCCCCACAAGGACATCTACCTCTACATCAACTCCCCTGGGGGTTCGATCGACTCCGGCATGGCGATCTACGACACGATCCACTGGATCAGCAATGATGTCGCCACCGTGGCCATCGGACTCGCCGCCTCCATGGGCCAGTTCCTGCTCTCGGGCGGAACCCCCGGCAAGCGGTACGCACTGCCGCATGCCCGGATCCTCATGCATCAGCCGTCCGGAGGCATCGGCGGCACGGCCTCGGACATCAAGATCCAGGCCGAGCAGAGCATCCATCTCAAGCACGAGATGGCCGCGCTCATCGCAAGCCATACTGGCCAGACCGTCGAGCAGATCGAGAAGGACTCCGATCGCGACCGGTGGTTCACGGCGCAGGAGGCCCTCGAGTACGGCTTCATCGATCATGTCTACGAGCGCGCGTCGAAGATTCCCACCGACGCGCCGAATCAGTGAGGACCGTCATGCGACACGACATCGCCAATCTTGCGGGCGGCGGGTCTCCCGTCGTCCCGGCAGGGCTCGCCACCTCGCCCACTGCCGAGTACTACATCCCCCAGTGGGAGGAACGCACCAGCTATGGTGTGCGCCGGGTCGATCCCTACACGAAGCTGTTCGAGGATCGCATCATCTTCCTCGGCACTCCCATCAACGATGACATCGCCAATGCCGTCATGGCGCAGTTGCTGTGCTTGCAATCGATGGACGCGGATCGGCCGATCTCCATCTACATCAACAGCCCTGGTGGCTCGTTCACCGCACTCACCGCGATCTACGACACGATGCGCTATATCAAGCCTGCCGTCCAGACCATCTGCCTGGGCCAGGCCGCTTCGGCGGCCGCGGTGATTCTGGCGGCCGGCACCAAGGGCCAGCGCCTGGCCCTGCCGAACAGCAGGATCCTCATCCATCAGCCGGCCATCGCCGGCGAGGGGAGCTATGGGCAGTCCTCCGATCTGGAGATCCAGGCCACGGAGATTCTGCGCATCCGCTCGCTCATGGAGCAGATGCTGGCCGACAACACCGGGCGTCCGGTGGAGCAGGTCAGCCGCGATGTGGAACGCGACAAGTACCTCACCGCCCAGGAGGCGGTGGAGTACGGCATCGTCGACGACATTCTCACATCCCTCAAGGATCGCTGAGTGCCGTGACATATACCGGCTGGGTGCGTGGGACACGGGTTGCGCGCGCCCAGCCGGGTTAGGCTGGTGAGAAGGAAAGGGGGCGGAGATGCCACGCATAGGGGAGAGCGGCGACCTGTTCAAGTGCTCATTCTGCGGGAAGAGTCAAAAGCAGGTGAAGAAGCTCATCGCGGGCCCGGGGGTCTACATCTGCGACGAGTGCATTGATCTGTGCAACGAGATCATCGAAGAAGAGTTCTCGGAGGGATCTGACGCCGATGCGCCCAGCGAGCTGCCCAAGCCCAGGGAGATCCAGAGCTTCCTCGACAGCTACATCATCGGTCAGGAGACCGCGAAGAAGACGCTGGCAGTTGCCGTCTACAACCACTACAAGCGGGTGCAGGCCCGCACGGAGGCCAATGCCAAGCGCGACGACGACATCGAGCTCGGCAAGTCCAACATCCTGCTCATCGGCCCGACCGGCTGTGGCAAGACTTATCTGGCGCAGACCCTGGCAAAGATGCTCAAGGTGCCCTTTGCCATGGCCGATGCCACCGCGCTCACCGAGGCCGGATATGTCGGCGAGGATGTCGAGAACATCCTGCTCAAACTCATCCAGGCCGCTGACTACGACGTCAAGCGGGCCGAATCGGGGATCATCTACATCGACGAGATCGACAAGGTTGCCCGCAAGTCCGAGAACCCGTCGATCACCCGCGACGTCTCCGGTGAGGGTGTCCAGCAGGCATTGCTGAAGATCCTCGAGGGAACGGTCGCCTCCGTGCCCCCCCAGGGTGGTCGCAAGCATCCTCACCAGGAGTTCATCCAGATCGACACCACGAACATCTTGTTCATCGTGGGTGGTGCGTTCTCTGGCCTCGAGGACATCATCGCTGAACGTGCGGGACGGCACTCGCTCGGATTCACCACCGACAGCTCCCCTCGTGGGACCGGCCATGAGGTGAGCGATCTCGACCCGTTCGCCGGGGTGCGTCCCGAAGATCTCCACAAGTTCGGGCTCATCCCGGAGTTCATCGGGCGCGTGCCGGTGGTGGCCACGGTGCCGAAGCTCGATGAGCCGGCGCTGAGACGTATTCTCACCGAGCCGCGCAATGCGCTTGTCCGGCAGTTCGCGAAGCTCTTCGAACTCGACGGGGTCTCGTTGGAGTTCACTCCCGAGGCGGTGCGGGCGATCGCCGAGCGGGCCCTCAATCGCGGCACCGGCGCCCGCGGGCTGCGCGCCATCCTTGAGGAGACCCTGCTCAACGTGATGTTCGAGGTGCCCAGCCGCGATGACATCGCCCAGGTGATCGTCACCCCCGAGCTGGTCGAGGGCCAGGAGGCTCCGATCATGGTGACGCGCGCCGAGATCGCCGAGCGCCGCAAGCTCTCGGCCTGAGAGCCACCGCCCGGGAGTGCCCAGGCGAGGGGATCTGGCGATCGCGCCGGTGGCCCGGCGTTCAGGGCACCTGGAGCCATGCCTGGCCGGCGCGGCGCAGCACCACGGGTTCGGACAGCTGCGCCACGGCACCCAGGGAGTTGCCCAGCTGCCGGGCACAGGCTCGGGCGCGGGCATCCTCGTCGGCGTCATGGGAGCCGGCGATGGTGAATCGGACGGTGATGACCGGGCGCTTCTGCTGCACATCCAGACGCACGTCGTCGCAGTGGGCTTGTGGAGGAACTGCACGCCTGGCGGCCGGGAGCACTTCGTCGGGGCGGTGACCCGGTCGAAGTGCCGAGACGGCGAAGCGCGCCCGAAACGATGGCATGGGCCCATTCTCGCCATATCGCCGCACAGCCCGAGCATGATCTCTCGCGGGGTTTTCGGCCCGTGGCCCGGCCCTGTAGCCTGAGAGGGTGCGCTACACCTCGACCCGTTCAGGGTCTGCCACCGGCGCGGAGTCCTTCTGTGAGATCTTGTTGCAGGGGCTTGCTCCTGACGGCGGGCTCTACCTTCCGGTGAGCTATCCGCAGCTCAGTTCCCAGATGCTCGAGGACTGGCGGGCCGTGCTCGAGCAGGAGGGCTATGCGGCGCTTGCTGCCCGTGTGCTCGAGCTGTTCATCGACGACATCTCCCCTGACGAGTTGCGCCGGATCTGCGAGCGGGCCTACACCCCCGAGAAGTTCGGTGATCCCCAGATCGTGCCGGTCACCCGGATCGGCGAGGGGCAGATGTGGCTGGGTCACCTGTCGAACGGTCCCACGGCGGCATTCAAGGACATGGCGATGCAGCTGCTCGGGGAGTTGTTCGAGTACGAGCTGACCCGCCGCGACAGCTGGCTGACCATCCTCGGCGCGACGAGCGGTGACACCGGGAGCTCTGCGGAATACGCGCTGCGCGGGCGCGACCGGCTCTGTGTCGTGATGCTCACCCCCGCCGGGCGGATGACGCCCTTCCAGCAGGCCCAGATGTTCGGGCTGGACGATCCGAACATCGTCAACGTCGAGGTGGACGGCGTCTTCGACGACTGTCAGGATCTCGTGAAAGCCATCAATGCCGATGCCGAGTTCAAGCAGCGCTGGCACATCGGCGCGGTGAACTCGATCAACTGGGCCCGGCTCGTCGCCCAGGTCGTCTACTACGTCGCCTGCTGGCTGCGCGTCACGACGGGCCCTGGCCAGCAGGTGAGCTTCGCGGTACCGACCGGAAACTTCGGCAACATCTGCGCAGGCCACATCGCCCGCTCGATGGGTCTGCCGATCCGTCATCTCGTGCTCGCCACCAACGAGAACGACGTGCTCGACGAGTTCCTGCACACCGGTGTCTACCGGGTGCGTTCGGCGGCCCAGACGCTGGCCACCTCGAGTCCGTCGATGGACATCTCCAAGGCATCCAATGTCGAGCGGTTCATTGCTGACCTGTTCGGACGCGACGGCGCGAGGGTGCGCGAGCTGTTCGGGCAGGTGAGCACCGCCGGGCAATTCGACATCTCCAAGACCTCGCAGTTCGCCCAGATCGGGCCCGAATACGGCTTCGTCTCGGGCCATTCCCACCACGCCGACCGCCTCGCCGCCATCGGACGGCTGTGGCGAGAGCACCACATCCTCATCGATCCGCATACCGCCGATGCTGTGCACGTAGCCCGCCAGCATCTGGACGGCGAGCCGATGATCGTGCTCGAGACCGCACTTCCCGTGAAGTTCGCCACGACGATCCAGGAAGCCACCGGCGAGCTGCCACCGGTACCAGCTCGCTTCGCCGGCATCGAGGGTGCCGCGCGCCACAGCGTGCGCCTGGGCGCCGACGCCGAGGAGCTCAAGGCCCTGGTGGTGCGCCGTGCCCGTCGCCAGCCTGCAATGCACGCATCAGCGACAAGCCCAGGAGGGAACTCATGACCACACGTGTCGGGATACTCACCGCCGGCGGTGACTCCCCGGGCCTCAATGCGGCGATCCGTGGCTTCGGCAAGGCGGCCATCGGCACCTACGGCATGGAGCTCATCGGCTTCCGCGACGGGATGCGCGGGCTTGCCGAAAACCGCTACATCCCGCTCGATTCCCAGGCGCTGTCGGGCATCCTCACTGTCGGCGGCACCATTCTCGGCACGAGCCGCGACAAGGTGCACAAGATGGTCGTCGATGGTGCCGTGAAGGACATGATTCCCACCATCAAGAAGAACTACGAGAAGGACCGCCTCGATGCGCTGGTCTGTCTGGGTGGGGGAGGCACCGCCAAGAACGCCAAGCGCCTGGCGGACGCCGGCATGAACGTCATCACCTTGCCCAAGACGATCGACAACGACCTCGTGGGAACAGACCAGACCTTCGGTTTCGCCACCGCTCTTGAGATCGCCACGGAGGCCATTGACCGGCTGCACTCCACGGCGCACAGCCATCACCGCATCATCCTTACCGAGATCATGGGGCATCGGGCCGGATGGCTCGCGCTGGGCGCCGGCATCGCCGGAGGCGCCGACGTGATCCTGCTTCCCGAGGTGCCCTACAACGTGGAGTCCATCGCCGAGACCATCAAGCGTCGTCGCTCCCATGGCAGCAATTTCTCGGTCATCGCGGTTGCCGAGGGAGCACGCGACGAGCGGGACGCTGCCCAGCTGGCTGCCGCCGATGCTCTGGTGCGAGAAGCCGGCTCCCCGGAGGCGCGCGATGCCGCCAAGGCACACCGGGCGAACGTCGAGGCCTCGCACCGGGCGCACACCTTCACGCTGGCCGGTGAGCTCGAGAAGGCCACGGGGCTTGAATCGCGCGTCACGATCCTGGGCTATGTGCAGCGCGGCGGGACTCCTTCGGGACGCGATCGGATGCTGGCCACCGTGCTGGGCACGGCGGGGGCAGATTTGGTGGCCAAGGGCGTTTTCGGCGTCATGGTCGCCAGCCGCGGTGAGGGTGCTGAGCCCGTTCCCCTCGAGGAGGTGGCGGGCAAGATCCGTTATGTGCCGATCGACCATCCGTGGATCAGGGCAGCCAAAGAAGTCGGAACCGGCTTCGGGGACTGAGGTGGGCGTGCTCCTGCGCGTCCGTGCATGCGTCCTCGACATGGACGACACGGTCAACCGTACGAGTGAGGCGATGGACATCGGCTTGCGGGCCGGGGTCGAGGCGCTGTGGCCCGCGCTGTCCAGCCCCCTGCGCACCGAGGCGGTGCGCCGCTATGTCGTTGACGAGGCCGGGTGGTTCGAGCGCTTCTCGACCGGTCGCATCGGCTTCCGGGAGATGCGCCGTGGACGACTGGACGCGCTTGCAGCCGAATTGGGCACTGAGGTGGACGACTCGCAGTTCGGCTGTTTCGAACAGGTCTACCGTGACGCTTTCGAGCGCAGCTGCCGCGCCTATGAGGATGCGCTGCGTCTCATCGGGCAGGCCAGCGCGGCGGGCGTGCCGATAGCGGTGCTGTCGAACTCGGCCGAGCACATGACCCGGATGAAGGTGAACCGGCTCGGCCTTCAGGACAGTTTCGCGGCGGTCTTCTCCTGCGACCAGCTACCTGCCGGCAAGCCGGATCCGGGCGCCTACCGGGCTGTCTGCCAGACCCTGGGCTGCGATCCTGGCGAGGTGGGCTATGTGGACGACCTGTACCGCGATGCCCGGGGAGCCAGCCTGGCCGGGCTCAGCGCGATATGGGTGGACCGGCGCGCCGAGGGCCGGCGTGCCGGTGACGACGGGCAGGGATCGGTGATCCGGGTGACCAGCCTTGACGAGATCGGGCTTGAGCGCGGCCCGGCCTGCCGGGCAGAGGCTGGCTGACCCGAACAGACCCGGTGCCCAGGGGCGCCGCCGGGTGGACCGGTGCCCAGGGGCGCCGCCGGGTGGACCGGCGCCCAGGGGCGCCGTTGGGTGGACGGGCGTGCCAGAATGGGCGTCGTGCCTGCCGCCCGTGGTGACGATGTGCTGTCCGCGCGACGCATCCTGTTCTACGGCGTGAGTGGCGCGGGAAAGTCCACTGCTGCCATGAGGCTGGGCGCCCTGCTCGGTCTGCCGGTGCACCTGGTCGACGAGGAGATCGGCTGGCTGCCGGGGCGGCAGGCGCGCGACGAGGCCGACCAGCGAGAGATCGCCGCCCGGATCGTCGCTGGGGACCGGTGGATCCTCGACTCCGCCTACAGCGGCTACCGTGACGAGGTCCACTCCCGGGCGGAGCTCGTGATCGCGCTGGACTATCCGCGCTGGTTGAGCCTGGGCCGTCTGATGAGCCGCACCGTCGCCAGGGTGCGCGACGGTGTCCAGATCTGCAATGGCAACCGCGAGACCCTGGCACAGGCACTCGGCTCCGACTCGATCATCCGGTGGCACTTCCGTAGCTTCGCCCGCAAGCGGGCCCAGATGCGCGGCTGGCACGAGGCCACCGAGGGCACCCCCGTGCTCTTGCTCGGTCATCCTCGCGAATTCGATGCCCTGTGTGACCGAGCCCGCGCGATGCAGGAGATGCGGGACCGACGGTAGGGCGGCCGCGAACTGCCGCGGCGAGGCGCACGCGCCGGCGCCCTCACCACGGCGACGCTCAGTGCTTGACCCGAACCGGCGCGTCGCCCAGGGTGATGTCCGCGCCGATCTCATCGGCGCCAGGTTCCCACGCGATGTCGGCGCTGATGTGGCCCACCGCACGCAGATCTGCCTCGACGGCCCTCAGGTGGTCGAGTGCCGAGGCCGGCCCGTGGATCGTGATCGAGGTCACCGGGGTCTTCATGGAGACCTTGGCGTCCGACTTCGCGCCCCGGACCAGGATCAGTGCTGCCGCCACGTCGGTGACCAGCTCGGGGTCGCCGCCGGCGGGCAGCTCGCCGACGACCGGCCACCCGGCAGTGTGAACCGAACCCTCATGCCACCAGCTCCACACCTCCTCGGTGACGAAGGGCAGATAGGGAGCCAGCAGTCTCAGCAGCACCGACAGCGCCAGCTGGAGGCTGGCATTGGCCGATGCCGCGCCCTGGGGGCCATTGGCGCCGTAGGCGCGCTCCTTGACCAGTTCCAGGTAGTCGTCGCAGAAGCTCCAGAAGTACTCCTCGGTGACCTCGAGGGCGCTCGTGTAGTCGTAGCGGTCCAGCGCCTCGGTGGCGCGAACGATCACCGAGCGCAGGGCAGCCAGCTCGGCAAGGTCGACATCGTCCGCGATGGCCTCGGGACCGGTGGGCGCGCCCATCCCGAGCACGAACTTGCTCGCATTGAGCACCTTCATGGCCAGTCGCCGGCCCACCTTCATCTGTCGTTCGTCGAAGGGGGAGTCCATTCCGGGTCGGGCCATTGCTGCCCTCCAGCGCACCGCATCGGCACCGTACCGTTCGAGGATGTCGGTGGGCACCACGACATTGCCCTTCGACTTGCTCATCTTCTTGCGGTCGGGATCGGTGACGAAGCCCGAGATCGTGGCACGCTTCCAGGGCAGCTCGCCGAACTCGAAGTGGGCCCGCACCACCCGGCTGAACAGCCAGGTGCGGATGATGTCGTGCGCCTGGGGGGCCAGGTTCATCGGGAAGGTGAGGCCGAACAGCTCGGGATCGCGTTGCCAGCCGCAGACGATCTCGGGGCTCAGGGAGCTCGTCGCCCAGGTGTCCATCACGTCGGGGTCGGCCATGAAGCCACCGGGCACGCCGCGTTGCTCCGGGCCGAATCCAGCCGGGCAGTCCGTGCTCGGATCAACCGGCAGGGTGGCCGGATCAGCCACCAGCGGGTGCGCGTAGTCCGGCTCGCCGGCCTGGTCGAGCGGGTACCACAACGGGAAGGGGATACCGAAGAAGCGCTGGCGGCTGATCAGCCAGTCGCCGTTGAGCCCCTCCACCCAGTTCGAGTAGCGGTAACGCATGTGCTCGGGCACGAAATCGAGCTGCTCGCCTCGCTCCAGGAGGGCCCTCTTCAGCTCGTCGTCGCGTCCGCCGTTGCGGATGTACCACTGGCGCGTCGAGACGATCTCGAGAGGCTTGTCGCCCTTCTCGTAAAAGTTCGCCATGCGCTGGGTGGGCCTGGGTTCGCCGTCCATCTCACCGGTCTCGCGCAGCTTGGTGACCATCGCCTCGCGTGCCGAGAACGTCGTCTTTCCGGCAAGGTGCTCCATATACCAGGAGGCATCGGGCAGCCAGGAAGGCGGCTCGCCCAGCAGCCGGCCGTCGCGCCCGATCACCGTGCGGGTCGGCAGTCGCAGCTCACGCCACCACTGCACGTCGGTGAGATCGCCGAAGGTGCAGCACATCGCGATACCGGCACCCTTGTCCATCTCGGCTGCCGGGTGCGCCAACACCGGCACCTCGACTCCGAAGAACGGCGTCCTCACAGATGTGCCGAACAATGGCTTGTAGCGCTCGTCGTCGGGATGGGCGATGAGCGCGCAGCAGCTGACCAGAAGCTCGGGACGCGTCGTCTCGATGAACACGTCTTGCCCATCCGGGCGGTGGAAGGCGAGCCGGTGATAGGCCCCGGGGTAGTCGCGGGCCTCGAGCTCGGCCTGGGCCACTGCGGTCTGGAAGGTGACATCCCACATCGTGGGAGCCTGGCTCATGTAGGCCTCGCCCCGCTCGAGATTGTGCAGGAAGGCCAGCTGGGAGATCCGCTGGGTCTCTGCGCCGATCGTCGTGTACAGCTGCGACCAGTCCACTGACAGGCCCACCTGGCGCCACAGGTGCTCGAAGGCCTTCTCGTCGATGCGCGTCAGCTCGTGACACAGCTCCACGAAGTTGCGGCGGCTGATCGGCAGCTGCCTCTTGGGATTCGGCTTCGCCGGCGGGGTGAAGTCCGGGTCATAGGGGATGGACGGATCGCAGCGCACCCCGTAGAAGTTCTGCACCCGCCGCTCGGTGGGCAGCCCGTTGTCGTCCCATCCCATCGGGTAGAAGATCTGCTTGCCCAGCATTCGCTGGTAGCGGGCAATGACATCGGTGTGGGTGTAGCTGAAGACGTGGCCCACGTGCAGTGCACCGGAGACGGTGGGGGGCGGGGTGTCGATGCTGAACACCTGGTGGCGGGCCTGGGGCCGGCGGAAGGCGTAGACCTGCGCATCCTCCCAGGCCGCGGACCACTTCTCCTCCAGACCCTCCAGTACTGGCCTCGCGGGTACCTGCCACTCGGATGAGGGAGCAGGAACGGTGTTCGAGGCAGCTGCGAGAGTCATGGCCCACATCCTATCGAGCGGCGTGGGGGTGGATTCGCCGCTCATGGTGCGCTCAGGCGGCGGAGTTGATCACCGACATCACGTAGTCGGCGGTGGGGTTCTGCTGGCTGAACTGGACGGTCTTGCCGTTCACCACGAAGGTGGGCGTGGAGTTGTATCCGGCCTTTGCCGCAGCGTTGTCGACGCCGGTCGTGAACTCGGCCGTCTGGTTCTGGTCATAGCAGGACTGGAAGGAGGTGAGGGCGTCCCCGGTGATCCCGGCCTGCTCGGCGAAGGTGATGCGCAGCTGCTCCTGGGTATAGCCCTGTCCCTCAGTCTTCGGCTGGTTCGCGTACACCGCGTCGTGGTATTGGGAGAACTTCCCCACAGTGTCCGCGCAGCCGGCAGCCCTGGCGGCCTGGACCGAGGAGCTGTTGTTGAAATTCTGGTCGAGGAAGTAGCGCATCCGGTACTCGAGCTGGATCTTGCCGCCCCTGGCCAGTGATTCGAAGACCGGACCGTAGATCGTCTCGTACTGCTTGCAGACCGGGCACTGGAAGTCCTCGATGCTCACCAGGACCGGGGCCTGCTTGTTGGTGCCGATGGTCGCCATGATGCCGGTCTTGTCCGAAGTCGCGTTGGGCGGCACGATCTGCGTCCCGGTCGTGGTGGAGCCGGGCTTCGACGAGGAACCGCCGATGACGCCGGTGGCGCCAAGAACCACCAGGGCGACGATGGCGGCTGCGACGATCCCCGCGATGACGATGACGATCCTGCGGATGCGGCGCTGGCGGGCTGCTGCCAGCGCCTGGGCCTGCCGCAGCGCCTCGCGCCTGCTGGCAGAGACCTTGCTTCCGGTGCCGTTGTTCGGGGCCTTCTTCGAAGCCATGGCCAACCTTCCGGTTTGTGGTGTGCTGCTGCACAGCAGCATCGATCGGATTCGTCCTGTGGCGGACGATGCGGCTCGTGCATCCAGGGCGCCAGGCCCCGGCAACGTGCCGGATTCTAGTCGACCAGCTTTTCATTTCGTTTTCAACATCTTGACGAGCTCGGGTAGCGCTGCCTCGGTAGGCTTGTGCCGATGTCCACCATGCGAATTCCCGAATCCATCACCGGCTCGGCCGGTGCGCCCAGCGGGGCCCATCGCCGTATCGTCGAGCAGATCTGCAGCCGATGGCCCGAGAACCGTCCCGGACCGTCCTTGGAGCGCATCTCAGCGCTGTGCGAGCTGCTGGGTTCGCCCCAGCATGCCGCTCCGGTCATCCAGATCACGGGCACGAACGGCAAGGGGAGCACGGCCATCATCATCGACTCCCTGCTGCGCGCCATGGGCTTGCGCACCGGACGCTTCACCTCACCGCATCTGCAGGACATCAGCGAACGCATCTGCATCGACGGCCGGCCCATCAGCTCTGCCCGATTCGACGACATCTGGCATCAAATCGAACCGATGGTGGCCATGGTCGATGAGCAACAACTCGGCGGGATCGCGATGACCTTCTTCGAGGTGATGACGGGCATGGCCTTTGCCGCCTTCGCCGATGCCCCGGTCGACGTCATGGTCATGGAGGTCGGCATGGGAGGGCGCTGGGACGCCACCAATGTGGCAGACGCCTCAGTGGCGGTGGTGGGTCCGGTCGGGCTGGACCACATGGAGTACCTGGGTGACACGATCGCCCAGATCGCTGCCGAGAAGGCAGGGATCATCAAGGCGGGTTCGATCGCGGTTCTTGCGGACCAGGAGCCGCAGGCTGCCATGGTGCTCCAGGAACGCTGCCTCGAGGTGGGCGTGCCCATGGTGCGTGAAGGTGTTGACTTCGGGCTGCTCGACCGTCAGCTGGCGGTCGGCGGGCAGCTCGTGCAGATCCAGACGGCCTCGGGGCCGATCGCCGATCTGCACCTGCCGCTGTACGGAGCGCACATGGCCCACAATGCGGCGGTCTCGGTCGCCGCGGTGGAGGCGTTCCTCGGAGGCAAGGGTCTCGAACCCAAGCTCATCGAGACCGGCTTCGCCCAGGTGAAGGCCCCGGCACGTCTGGAGACCGTGCACCGCGAACCCACGGTCGTGCTCGACACCTGCCACAACCCGCAAGGTGCCCAGGCGACGATGGCCGCGCTGAGCGAGGCATTCGACATCAATCCCCTGGTGGGCGTGGTGGCGATGATGTCCGACAAGCAGGTGGACGCCGTCCTCGGCATCTTCGAGGAGTCGATGGACTCCATTGTCGTCACCAAGGTTTCGGACAGTCCCCGGGCGATGCCTGTCGACGAGCTCGCCGAGATTGCCGAGGACATCTTCGGCAGCGCGCGGGTGCACCGCGCCCAGGACGTGGCCACCGCCCTGGACGCCGCCATGAACCTTGCGCAAGCTGGCGGCGAGCGGGGCGGGGTACTCGTCGCGGGCTCGGTCTGGCTCGCGGGGCAGGCACGCGAACTGCTGGGGGTCACCGGCGACCAGCGGTCGGCAGATCCGCTGCAGTTCAGCGTCGCAGATGCGCCCGAGCCCCCGGCGGATGCCGGGCCGGGACGAAACTGACCCAACAGTGCCCCCTTGGCGTCCATTTGCCGCAATTGGGGCATCCACGGGCAGGAAAAGCACGCAGTGCCTCGGGATACAGTGGCCTCGTGTCAGATGTTCAGCGCGCACTCGTCCTCGCCAAGCCCGATGCCGTGAGGCGCCACCTCGTCGGCAGGATCATCGCCCGGTACGAGGCGAAGGGTCTCGACGTGATTGCCCTGGAATTGCGCCGGGTCAGCGTCACGCTGGCCTCCCAGCACTACGCCGAGCATGTGGAGCGTCCCTTCTACCAAAGCCTCATCGACTTCATCACCTCCGGTCCGCTCGTGGCCATGGTGATCGAGGGCGAGCACGCGATCGAGGCCGTACGCGCCATCAACGGCGCAACCGACGGCGTGAAAGCTGCCCCGGGCACCCTCCGAGGCGACTTCTGCGTGAGCAACCAGCAGAATCTCGTGCACGCCTCGGACTCGCCCGCCTCGGCAGCGCGTGAGATCGCCTTGTGGTTCCCGGACCTGCGATGACCGGAGCCCCGCCCGAGCCCTGGCCGGCCCAGCCCGGATGGCCCGCTCGACCTCATGCCGATCAGGAGGGCATCCCCCCTGCCCAAGGGCCGGGCAGCTGGGCCGCCGCGGCGCGGCCTCGTCGGCCGAGGCCCTCGCTGCCGGTGGTGGCGACGAGATATCACGGATTCTGGCGGACACCCCGTTGGGCATTGTGGAAGCCGCTACTCGGTCTCGCGATCGGAGTGGGCGGCTATTTCGCGCTCAGTCTCATCATGTCCATTGCCGCGCTCATTATCGATGCGGCCACGGGGCGCGTGGGAATCGCCGAGCACGCCGAGCAGCTCGAGCAGGGTGGCGGGCTGACCCCGAGCCTGTTCACACTCAACAATCTCTCCCTGGCGGCATGCATTCTGCTCGCTTGGGCGGTCGGCGCCTTGCACGGACAGCGTCCGGGCTGGATGAGCAGCGTGCTGGGGCGTTTCCGCTGGCGCTGGTTCTTCGGCTGCATCGGCTGGCTCGCACCGCTGTGGGTCATCATGTCCGTGGTCAGTTCGTTCCTCCCGGGCTCGGCCGGTGACGCCACGACGCTGAGGGTCACCAAGGACACCGGTGTCATGATCGCCGCCGTGCTGCTCACCACACCGCTGCAATGCGTCGGCGAGGAGTTCGGGTTCCGCGGTCTGCTCAACCGGGCGGTCGCAAGCTTCGTCCCGCAGTCGAGCAAGCTCACCTCCATCATCTCCGCGCTGCTCGGCGGAGCAGTCAGCTCGTTCGCCTTCATGCTCGCCCACAGCGCCCAGGATCCCTGGCTCAATGTCTACTACTTCTGCTTCGGGGCGACAGCCTGCTATCTGTGCTACGAGTCGGGCGGCCTGGAGGCATCGAGCGCCATGCACGTCGTCAACAATCTGTCGAGTATGCTCTTCCTGCCCTTCACCGATTTCAGCCGGATGTTCGACCGCTCGGCCGGCACCGCAAGCCCGTGGATACTCGTCCAGCTCGTCGTCGTCGCCGCAGGTGCGCTGATCATTACCTGGCGGGCCCGCCGCCGCGGCATCGTATCGAGCGCGGCACCGGCTGGGCAGCCATTCGCTGTCACCGAGCCTGCGGCGAGCCGGACAACCGAGCCTGCGGCGAGCCGGACAACCGAGCCTGCGGCGAGCCGGACAACCGAGCCTGCGGCGAGCTGGACAACCGAGCCTGCGGCGGCCCGCAGGCAGCTGGCAGACGGTGCCCCAGGAACTGGACCCGAGCCCAAGGCGGCTGTGCCCTCGGCACCCACCGGGAGGTACGCAGTGCCGCCCACGGCGCAGGACGCAGTGCCGCCCACGGCGCAGGCGGGCGTCGTTCCCGACGGTCAGCGTCCGATCTGGCAGCCCAGCGCACCACCCATGGGAACCCCCTGGGACGAGCACGGCCGCCCGGTGAACGAGGGCACCGGCCAGGATCCGCTCCGCGAGCAGCGATGAGCGGCGCGACGCGGCCGGAACCGGGTTCGCAGTTCGCTGAACTGGAGCCGCTCTTGGCGCGCGTGTCCACCCCAGTGCAGTATGTGGGCGGCGAGATCAACTCGCGTCTGCGTCCCTGGCACGAGGTCCAGGTGCATTGGGTGCTGTGCTATCCCGACGCCTACGCGGTCGGCGCGCCGAACCAGGGCCTCGCGGTGCTCTACGAGATCATCAATGAGCTGAGCTGGGCCAGTGCGGAACGCAGCTTCGCCATCTGGCCCGATCTGGCCGGCCTCATGCGCGATGCCGGCGTGCACCAATTCACGCTCGAGAGCCATCGCCCGATCGGTGGCTACGACGTCATCGGCTTCGGGCTGTCCACCGAACTCGACTTCACCAATCTCCTGGAGATCCTCGACCTGGCCGGAGTAGCGCTGCACAGCGCCGAACGCACCGAGAACGATCCGCTGGTCGTGGTGGGAGGACACTGTGCGTTCAATCCCGAACCGATCGCCGATTTCGTCGATGTCGTGGTGCTCGGTGATGGGGAGCAGGCCGCCATCGCGCTGAGCGAGCTGCTGCGCGACTGGCGGGCGGCAGGCTGTCCCGGAGGACGAGACGGCCTGCTCGATGCGCTGGCCCAGCGCGGGGACTTCTATGTGCCGCGTTTCTACGAGGTCCGGTACGGCTCGGATCACCAGATCGAAAGGGTTGCCGCCATCCGGCCCGGGCTGCCTGCCGCCGTCCGGCGCTGGGTCCTCACCGAACTCGACGAGTGGCCCTATCCCAAGGCGCCGATCGTCCCGCTGGCCGAGACGGTGCACGAGCGCTACTCGGTGGAGATCTTCCGGGGCTGCAGCCGCGGATGCCGGTTCTGCCAGGCCGGCATGATCACGCGTCCGGTCCGAGAACGCTCGCTCGACACGATCCGCTCGATGGTCGATGCAGGGCGGTCTGCCACCGGGCTGGCTGAGGTAGGCCTGCTCAGCCTGTCGAGCGCTGACCACAGCCAGATCGGGCCGCTGGCCAGTACGTTGGCACAGGATCTGGACGGGAGCAATGTCTCGCTCAGTATCCCCAGCACCAGGGTGGACGCCTTCAGCGTCGAGCTGGCCCGCGAACTGTCCCGCAATGGACGTCGCAGTGGCCTGACGATCGCCCCGGAGGCCGGCAGTGAACGGCTGCGCGCCGTGATCAACAAGAACATCACGGAGCAGGACCTCATGGCGACGGTCTCGGCCGCCTTCGGACAGGGCTGGCGCTCGGTCAAGATGTACTTCATGTGCGGCCTGCCCACCGAGACCGATGACGATGTGCTCGCCATCGGCGAGCTGGCCAAACGCGTCGTGCGCACCGGTCGCCAGATCAGCGGCAGCCGCGACATCCGCTGCACGGTCAGCATCGGTGGTTTCGTGCCGAAGGCGCACACTCCCTTCCAGTGGGCCGGCCAGGCGCCCGCCGATCTCGTCGACCACCGGATCGGCCTCCTGCGCGACTGCGTGCGGAGCGATCCCACATGTCGCCATGCCATCGCCGTGCGTTACGCGGACGGTGGTCCGGGCGTGATCGAGGGCCTGCTGGCGCGCGGCGATCGTCGGGTGGGCCGGGTCGTCGAGGCTGCCTGGCGGGCCGGTGCCCGCTTCGACGCCTGGAGCGAGTACTTCGACCAGGATCGCTGGATGCAATGCGCCGCTCATGAACTCGGCGCCCAGGGCGTCGACGTCGAGTGGTACACCACCCGGGCCCGCACGCAGTTCGAGGTGCTGCCATGGGACCATCTGGACGCCGGGTTGGACCGAGGTTGGCTGTGGGACGAGTACCGCGCCGCCCAGTCAGCCACCCAGCTGGCGGACTGCCGATGGGACGAGTGCTCCGACTGCGGCGTATGCCCCCACCTGGGAGTCGACATCGGGCTGGCCAGCTCCGCCGGCTCACTGCCCTTGAGCGCCGTCCGGCGCTGATCGTCCGGGCGGCGTCCGTGCGGTCAGGTCAGGGGTTGGCTGCCAGGAAGATGAATGCCGAGAGCATGACGAGGTGCACCCCACCCTGGAGCCGGGTGGCACGCCCGGGCAGGACGGTGAGGATGGCGATGACGATCGAGAGGCACAGGAGCACGATCTGCAGGGGGCTGAGTCCTAGCTGGAGCTCGCCCGGGAACCAGATCATCGCCACGGCAAGGGTGGGGATCGTCAGGCCGAGGCTGGCGGTGGCCGAGCCGAGCGCCAGGTTGAGGCTCACCTGCAGACGGTCGTTGCGGGCCGCCCTGATCGCGGCCAGCGTCTCGGGAGCGAGCACCATGAAGGCGATGATGACGCCTACGAAGCTGTTGGGCAGTCCGACCGCGGTGACTCCGAGCTCGATCGTGTGGGAGAGCAGCTTGGCCAGCCCCACCACGCTGATGAGGCCGATGAGCAGCAGCACAAGGCTCTTGATGGTGGAGCGCAGTGTCGGATTGTGGTTGGCCGGGGTTGTGTGGATCGTCCGTCCCTTCATGTCCACCGGAAGGAAGAAGCTGCGGTGGCGGCCCGTCTGGGCCGAGACGAACATGGCGTACAGGACCAGCGAGGAGATGCCGGCGAAGGCGAGCTGACTCGGCGTGAAGACCGGGTTCGGGTTGCTCACCGTATAGCTGGGCAGCACGAGGCAGATTCCCGACAAGGCCGCCACGGTGGCCAGTGCCCCGGTGCTGCCCCGGGCACTGAACCGGGCGATGCCGTCGGTGCTGGAACTGATGACCAGGCATATGCCGATGATGCCGTTGACGGTGATCATCACAGCCGCGAAGACCGTGTCGCGCGCCAGCGTCTCCGAGCTGTTGCCCCCGGCCATGAGGGTGAGGATGAGCCCCACCTCGATCACTGTCACCGCCACGGCGAGCACCAGTGACCCGAATGGTTCGCCCACCTTCTCGGCGACCACCTCGGCGTGATGGACGGCGGAGAGTACCGCGGCGACCAGTAGCGCGAACAGCAGGATCGACACGAAGGTCGGCGGATGCCAGTTCCAGGTGATGAGCAGCGCGACGAAGGCGACGAGGGGTGCGACATTCGTCCAGCGGATCTGTCGCAGGACGAGTGCGCTCACGATCGGCCTCCCGTACTGTCGAGAACGCCCGAGCCTCCGGCGCCACGCCATTGGGCATGCATGGAGTGGGCCAGGTCGACCGAGGCCATCAACTCGGTCTCAGTATGCAGCGTGGCGCGATATTTCGGGGCCAGCGCGTCCACCTTCGCGATCGCCGAGACCAGGTGCTCATAGATCTGCTCACGCTTTTCCGGATCGGACTCGTAGTCGAGGTCGAGGTATTGCGCGGTGAGGTGACGCATTCCGGTGATCGCTGCCTGCGCCTTGCCGGCCGGACTGAGCAGGGACGCGACGACGGTGACGGCCAGCACGGCGACGATCACTGCCAGGGAGAAGAAGGTGCTGACCTCCACCACATGCACCGGCTCCCCGTCGTTGATGAAGGGCACCGTGTTCTCGTGAAGGGCGTGGAGGATGAGTTTCACGCCGATGAATCCGAGGATCGCGGCAAGCCCGTAGGACAGATAGATGAGCCGGTCCAGCAGGCCGTCGATGAGGAAGAACAGCTGGCGCAATCCCATGAGCGAGAAGGCCGTGGCCGTGAACACGATGAAGATGCTCTGGGTCAGGCCGAAGATGGCGGGAATCGAGTCGAGCGCGAACAGGATGTCGGTGCCACCGATGGCGGCCATCACGAGCACCATCGGGGTCATCATCCGGCGCGTGCCCACTGTCGTGACCAGCCTGTCCTCGTCGTAGTGCTCGGAGGTGTGCAAGACGCGCCGCGCCAGGCGGATCATGATGTTGTCGGCCTCGTCCCCGTGGTGTTCCTCGTCCTCGGGCTTGATGGTGTGACCGGCGGTGAGGAGCAGCACAAGCCCGAAGAAGTAGAAGACCCACGAGAAGCGATTGATCAACGCCGCTCCGACGAGGATGAATCCGCTGCGCGCGATGAGGGAGAAGACGATGCCGAACAGGAGCACCTTCTGCTGGGCTGCTCGTGGCACCTTGAAGCTCGTCATGATGATGAGGAAGACAAATAGGTTGTCGACGCTCAGTGCCTTCTCGGTGATGTATCCCGCGAAGTACTCCCCACCCATGTCGGTGCCGCCGAAGATCGTGACGAGCACGCCGAACAGCAGGGCCAGGCCCACATAGATGCCGGACCAGATCGCGGCTTCCCTGAGCCCGGGAGAGTGGGCCTTGCGTACGTGGGCGAAGTAATCGAAGGCCAGGAGTCCGATGATGACGGCGAGGGTCACGATCCAGACGAGAGGTGGGACCACAGGGGGAGCCTTTCGGAGTGGACAGCGGTGCGGAATACTTCGATACTACAAACCATTCAATACCCTCGACATGATGTGGTCCAAGAAGCCACGGGAGGTTGCATGCCGGAATCGCAGCAGGTGCATGGTCGCGCCATGGAGTTGGCCCGCATGCTGACCCGACCCGCCACCCGCAGCTGGCTCCAGGGCGGACGTCATCGGGAATTCTCCGTGGCCGATATGTGGCTGCTGCTGCATCTGCTCGAGACTGGACCGCTCGCGATGAGCGATCTGGCCCACTGGCAGCAGGTCAACAGATCGACGATGAGTGTCCAGGTCTTCCACCTGGAGAGCCGAGGGCTGCTCGTGCGCACCCCGGATCCCGGCGACCACCGCGTCGTGGTGGTTCATCTCACGGCGGAAGGCAGGGCGGCTGCCCGCGAGATGGCGGACTCGATGGGCCGCTCCTTCGGTGCGGCGATGAGCCGGTGGACGCCCGCCGAGATCACCGCGCTGGAGGATCTGCTCAGTCGGCTCATCGGCGATCTGGATGCCGCCCGGGCCCGAGGCGGCGCGCCCGGGGAGGGGTCGACGCCCTAGCATCGGGATATGACCGGGCGCGAACCACCCCGCCAGCCGCCGGCAGTGCAGCATCTGCGGCTGTGCTATTCGAAGCTGGGCCCGGCCCGGTTCGCCAGTCCTCGTGATTTCGCCCGCGCTTTCGAGCGGGCGCTGCGCCGTGCCGGAGTGCCGATGGCCTATTCGTCGGGATTCTCGCCACACCCGAGGATCAGCTATGCCAATCCCGCCCCGACTTCGGCACAGTCCTTTGCCGAATACCTCGACATCGCGCTGGCCGAGCCCAGTGATCCGCGGGAGATCGCCGCGCGGCTCGACGAAGCACTCCCGCAGGGTTTCCGGATCAGCCACATCGTGGAGACTCGGCGCCCGAAGCTTGCCGAGCTGCTGGAGGCCTCCCGGTGGTGGATCGCACTGGGCGATCTCGACGAGGCTCTGCTTCGTGCCGCAGTCGCCCGTCTGCTGGACGCGCCCGCGGTGCGGGCCCAGCGGGTCGGGCGGTCCGGCGGGCGCGTCGTGGACGTACGCCCGGCAATCCTCGCGATGTCGGTGAACCAATGGCCCGCACAGTGGACATCGGCTCCTCAGGGGCCTGCGGTGGCGGTGACTCTTCGCCATCTCGTGCCCCTGGTGCGTCCCGACGACATCGTGGCAGCGCTGCGGGTGCTCTGTCCGGGGCTGGGCGGCGACCATCCGGGTCTGTTCACCCGTGAATCTCAGGGACCGCTGGCCGGTGACGGGGTCATAGCCGATCCGCTCGCCGATCCGCGCGCTGACTGTGCAACGCTGGCTCCTGATGGCCCCGAGATGTCCGATACCTCCGGGACCTGTCGCACCCGCGGAATCTAGGTCCACGCCGCGCGAATCGCCCTGCCTCGGCGCGTGAGGCGCGAGCGGACCCGCAGTGCTGTGTCATACTTGCCAGTGGGTAAGGACCTTCATCCGGGGTCCGAACTCGCAGAACCTTGGTGTCCTCACCGCGACGAGAAATCGACCGCGGGGGACCGCCAGGCGCCTGCGGAATCCGCCAGCTTTTGTCGCACTGATCTGCGACTGACCTGCACCCATTGAGGTGCAAGAGGAGCACCACATGCTCGATGAAGCCACGTCCACGTCCTCCAGCGAACCCGATGACGGGTTGCCCCGACCGCCGCGCGGGCGACGCGCCGCCAGTAGGCCGGCGGGACCGCCGGAGGTCTTCGCGGGGCCGTCGGGCACGCGCCCGATTCTCGATGCCCCCGCGGGGCGCCACGGCGAGATCACCGCAGGTGAGTCCGCGCCCGGTCTGGGGAGCCTCGACGAGGATGCGGGGACGAATCCGACCGCCGGCACAACCCAGACCGACACCGCTGCGACCAGCACCCCCGATGCTTCCACGGACGCCGGCGCCGCGCTGGCCGAGCCCACCCGAGCGGGCCTGACGGCCCACGAGGCGGAGCCCGAGCCGGTGACGGACGACGAGACCCACGCCGGGACCACGGCGGATGCCGAGACCCACGACGAGACCCACGCCGGGACCACGGCGGATGCCGAGGTGGTGACCGACGACGGGCCGTCCTCCCAGCCAGTGTCCGGCGAACACGCCTCCAGCGACTCGGCCGGGGGATCTGTCGACGAACCGGCGGGCGAGCGGGCCGGTGACAGTGCCGTCGAGGAGGATCCGGTGGCGGCGGCGATCGCCGCCGTGATGCGCGAGGTCGGCCCGAAGAGGACCCGCACCCGCAAGGCCGCCAGGACCACTGCCGTGCGGACCTCAGCTCACGGTGAGCCGGCCAACGCGGTCGCTTTGTCCGAGGAGCCCCAGGGGCAGGAGAACTCGAAGGAACCGGACGAGCCCGAGGCCGCACGGCCCAAGCGCCGGCGCGGCCAGCGCCGCCGCGTCGAGCCCGCACCCGAGGCCGAGTCCATGCGCAGCGCCCCGGCGGAGGATGTGGACTCCGCGATCGCGGAAGCGGAGAAGAGCGTCCGGAGCCGAGGCCGTCGGCGCAAGACCGTCCAGCCCGGCTCCCCGGCGCAAGCCGATGAGGCAGACATCCCGGCCGACAAGGAGGCAGTGCTGGAATCGCTCGTCGCGGCGATTTCCGGCGACGAGACACCTGCCGTCTCGCGGCCGGCGGACGAGGAGACTCCCGAGGAGACCGAGGAAGGCCCTGAGGAGACCGAGGAGGAGGAATCCGAGCCGGACTCCGAGGACGCCGATTCCACCCCCCGACGCCGCCACCGTCGTCGCGGCGGACGCCGCCGCCGGCGAGGCGCGGATGTGGGGGATGAGGAATCCGAGGACGAGCAGCCTGGCTCGGACAAGGACGAGACGGACGAAACCGAGGAGGCGGACCCCGCGGACCAGGGCGACAACGCCGAATCGGCCGGCTCGCAGCACCGTCGTCGTCGCCGTCGTCGCCGCCACTCCGATGAGACCACGGGAGCCGAGGAGGACGGTTCGGACAGCCTGGCCCCCCGATTGCACGAATCGGGCCACAACCTGGCCGACGAGGTGACCGGTATCGAAGGGTCGACACGGCTGGAGGCCAAGCGGCAGCGCCGTAAGCAGGGCCGGGCGGCCGGTCGCCGTCGTGCACCGATCCTCACCGAGGCCGAGTTCCTGGCCCGTCGGGAGTCCGTCGACCGCAAGATGATCATCCGCCAGCGCGAGGACTACACCCAGCTGGCCGTCCTCGAGGACGGTGTCCTCGTGGAGCACTATGTCGACCGCAAGGCGTCCACCTCGTTGATCGGCAACATCTACCTCGGCAAGGTGCAGAACGTGCTGCCCAGCATGGAGGCTGCCTTCATCGACATCGGGCGTGGACGCAATGCCGTGCTCTATGCCGGCGAGGTGAATTGGGATGCCATGGAGAATCCGGGCGGTGCCCACACCATCCAGTCGGCACTGACCCCCGGGCAGACACTGCTGGTACAGGTGAGCAAGGATCCGATCGGCGCCAAGGGCGCCCGTCTCACCGCGCACATCTCACTGCCGGGGCGCTATGTCGTCTACTCTCCCGACGGGCATCTGTCGGGGATCAGTCGCAAGCTGTCCGATGCCGAGCGCCACCGCCTCAAGAGCATCGTCAACGGGGCGGTCGACGAGTCGGCCTCGGTCATCGTGCGCACGGCCGCGGAGGGTGCCACCGAGGAGGCGCTGCACCAAGACGTCGAGCGGCTCAAGGCCCAGTGGGCGGTCATCCAGAAGAAGGCCTCCTCGGGCAACGCCCCCCAGCAGCTCTATGCCGAGCCGGATCTCACCTTGAGGATCGTGCGCGATCTGTTCACCGAGGATTTCAGTGAACTCGTCGTGGCCGGCAATGGTGGCCCCGAGGATGCCTTCGAGACCATCGACGGCTATGTCGAGCACGTGGCCGGTTCGCTGCGTGAGCGCCTGCATCGCTGGGATCCCGAGAAGGGGGATCCTTTCTCGGAGTACCGCATCGACGAGCAGATCTCCAAGGCGCTGGAGCGCAAGGTCTTCCTTCCCTCCGGCGGTTCGCTGGTCATCGACCGCACCGAGGCGATGAATGTCATCGACGTCAACACCGGAAAGTTCATCGGCTCGGGTGGCAATCTCGAGGAAACCGTGACGAAGAACAACCTGGAGGCGGCCGAGGAGATCGTGCGCCAGATGAGGTTGCGTGACCTGGGCGGCATCATCGTCGTCGATTTCATCGACATGGTGCTTCCCGCCAACCGTGAACTGTTGCTGCGCCGCCTTGTGGAGTGCCTGGGGCGCGACCGGACCCGCCATCAGGTGAGCGAGGTGACCTCGCTCGGGCTGGTGCAGATGACGCGCAAGCGGATCGGCACCGGGCTTGCCGAGGCGTTCACCGAGGAGTGCGAGGCCTGTGGCGGTCGCGGATACGTGCGACACGACGAGCCGGTCGAATCACAGGCGCCGGCCGACGGCGGTGACCGTCATCGCAAGGGTTCACACCGCTCGCGTGGCGGGAAGTAGCCCGGGTGCCCAGCGGTGGAGGCCGCGCCGCAGTTTGACCACGACCGGACCGAGACGGTAATCTTGCCCCTCGGTGCGTTCGCCAACACGGGGTCTTTCGACCCCGCACGGAGTGGACGCGGGACCGGTGCCATCGGCGGATTCGGCGAATCAGTTCGCTGATACTGCCTGGCAGATGCAGGCAGGTCGGCTGAGCCGATTGCAGGAATGATGTCGGCGTGGCCGGCACAGGATCAGGATGTCGGCTGTGCCGGCAGGAACCGAGCGAAGCCGCCGAAGGCGGTTCGGAAGAGGGAGTGGGTCAGTCATGTACGCGATCGTGCGCAGTGGCGGCCGCCAGCACAAGGTGGCAGTGGGCGACGTCGTGGAGATCGACAAGATCTCCGACGAGGTCGGCAGCAGTGTGGCGCTCGAGCCGGTGCTCGTGGTGGACGGCAAGGAGATCACCACCGACAAGGATGCTCTTGGCAAGGTCTCGGTGACAGCTGAGATCCTCGGCCCGTCCAAGGGCCCGAAGATCCATATCCTGAGGTTCAAGAACAAGACCGGTCATCGGCGTCACCAGGGACATCGTCAGCACTACACCCGGGTCAAAGTCACCGGAATCAACGCCTGAGGAGATACAGATGGCACACAAGAAGGCTGGTTCCAGCTCCCGCAACGGCCGCGACTCGAATGCCCAGCGCCTCGGAGTGAAGCGTTTCGGCGGTCAGCAGGTCAACGCCGGTGAGATTCTCGTCCGTCAGCGTGGTACGCACTTCCATCCCGGCGAGGGTGTCGGGCGGGGTTCGGACGACACGCTTTTCGCTCTCGTGGAGGGCAAGGTGGAGTTCGGAGTGAAGCGCGGGCGCCGAGTCGTGAACATCGACCCCACGCCCTCGCAGGAGCCGAAGACCGCGGAGCTCACCGCCTGACTCCCGATCACGGCATCGTGACCGTGACAGGTCGAGATGCCTGATCACGGCATACCCATCCATCGTACGGGGGGCCGGTCTTGCGACCGGCCCCTCGCGCTGTCCGCAGGTCGAGCCTGCTCCACAGCTGCGCTTCGCCGGGCACGGGAAAACTAGGATGGCACCACCGCATCGAGATGGCACCACCGCATCGAGCAGAAAGTCACCCTATGGCCATTCCTACATTCGTCGATCGCGTCCGTCTGCGCGTCAGCGCCGGTGACGGGGGAAACGGATGCGCCTCGGTGCACCGTGAGAAGTTCAAGCCGCTCGGCGGCCCCGACGGTGGCAACGGCGGGCGGGGTGGATCCGTCGTGCTGCGCGTCGATCCCAATGTGAACTCGCTGGTCGACTACCACCGCATCTCCGAGCGCAAGGCCGCCAATGGCCAGCCCGGCCGCGGCGACCATCAAGCGGGTTCGGCGGGCGACGATGTCGTCCTGCCGGTGCCCGAGGGCACCGTGGTGAGCGATATCGAGACCGGCGAGGTACTGGCCGATCTCACTGGCGCCGTCATCGAGGTCGTGGTCGCCCAGGGTGGCAATGGCGGTCTGGGCAACGAGGCACTCGCCTCGAAGGCGCGCAAGGCACCCGGGTTCGCGCTGCTCGGCGAAGAGGGTGAGAGTCGCGAGATCCAGCTCGAACTCAAGGTGGTGGCCGACGTCGGGCTGGTCGGGTTCCCCTCCGCCGGAAAATCCAGCATCATCGCCGCCATCAGCTCCGCCAAGCCTCGCATCGCCGACTACCCGTTCACCACCCTGGTGCCGAACCTCGGGGTCGTGAAGGCAGGCGATGTCACCTTCACCGTGGCCGACGTGCCGGGCCTCATCGAGGGTGCCTCGCTGGGTCGAGGGCTGGGCCACGACTTCCTGCGCCACATCGAGCGTTGCCGGGCGATAGTCCACGTCATCGATGCAGCCACCTACGAGCCGGGCCGCGATCCGTTGAGCGATCTGGACACCATCGAGGCCGAGTTGACGGCTCACGGCGGACTTGCGGACCGGCCCCGGCTGGTGGCCCTCAACAAGATCGACGTGCCTGACGCCCGCACGATCGCCGACATGGCCCGCCCCCAGCTCGAGGAGCGGGGATATCTGGTCTTCGAGACCTCGGCGAAGACCTCTGAGGGTCTCAACGCGCTGGTTTTCGCGATGGCTGGCCTGGTCAGCGAGCAGCGTGCCGCCCAGCCCCAGCCCGAGGAGGGCCACGTCGTCGTGCGACCCCAGCCGGTTGCCTCGTCGCAGGGCTTCACCATCCGCAAGATGGGCGACGGAGCGGGCGGCTTCGTCTGGCGGGTGCGCGGCGAGAAGCCAGAACGCTGGGTGCGTCAAACGGATTTCAGCAATGACGAGGCAGTCGGCTATCTAGCCGATCGCCTCAATCGCCTCGGCGTTGAGGACGAGCTGTTGAGCCTGGGTGCCCGGGCCCATGATGCAGTGGCCATCGGTGCCGGCGAGCATCCGGTTGTCTTCGACTTCGCGCCGCAGGTCGACGTAGGTGCCGAACTGCTCTCGCGGCGCGGCGAGGACCAGCGGCTGCTCGAGGAGCGGGCGTCGGTGCGCAGGCGCCGCGAACGCGATGCGGCGTACCACGCCGAGCGCTCGGAGATGATGGGTGACGACCGCACCGCCGACTGGCGCCGGGTGCGCGCCGAACACCTCGATGCCATCCGGGCGCAATCCGCAGACCGGCCGGGATCGGCCGAAGACGGGTCCGCTGACGAGGGTGAGGGTGTCGAGGTGGAGTGGACCTTCCATGATCCCGCCGACGAGCTGGAGGAGTACAGCGGAGCCGACCGTGACGACGAGCGCTGAACCCTCGATCGAATCCGAGGAGCAGGTGCGGGCGGCCATCGGCAATGCTCGGCGCATCGTGGTGAAGATCGGCTCGTCCTCGTTGTCCAGCGCCACCAAGGGCTTGGACGACGAGCGTCTCGACGAGCTCGTCGGCACGCTCTCGACCGCTCACGAAGGCGGACGCGATATCGTGCTCATCAGCTCCGGGGCGATCGCTGCCGGGCTGCGCCCGCTGGGCCTGAGCCGCCGGCCCCGCGACCTCGCCCATCAGCAGGCCGCCGCGGCGGTGGGCCAGGGTTTGCTCATGGAGCACTACGCGCAGGGCTTCGCCCGGCGAGGTATCCGGGTCGGGCAGGTGCTGCTCACCGTCGATGACGTGACTCGTCAGTCGAACTACCGCAATGCGCTGCGGACCTTCGGCACGCTGCTGCGGATGGGCGTCCTGCCCATTGTCAACGAGAACGACACGGTGGCCACCCACGAGATTCGCTTCGGCGACAATGACCGGCTCGCGGCACTCGTCGCGCAACTGGTTCGAGCCGATGCCATGGTGCTGCTCAGCGATGTCGACGCGCTGTACACCGCCCACCCCGACGACCCCGACGCGGTGCGGATCGGCTTCGTCCCCGACGTGGAGAATCTCCATGTGGACACCCATCGCCTTGGCAGCGCCGGGGTCGGCAGCGGTGGCATGACCACGAAGATCCAGGCCGCCCGAATCGCCGCGTGCGCCGGCATCCCGGTCATGATGGCCAAGGCCAAGGACGCCGCCAAGGCGCTGGCAGGCATCGATGGTGGCACCGTTTTCGCCCCTATCGACCACCGCCGGCCCAGACGGCTGCTGTGGCTTGCCTTCGCGTCCGAGGCACGAGGGCGGATTGTCCTCGATGCCGGGGCGGTGCGCGCCATCACCGGACGTCATGCCTCCCTGCTCGCAGCCGGCATCACCGGGATAAGCGGAGAATTCGCGGCGGGCGATCCGGTGGAGCTCGCTGCCGGCGACGGCAGCGTCATCGCGCGGGGCATCGTGAACTTCTCCAGCGAGGAGCTGCCGGCCATGTTTGGGCGCAATTCGGCAGAACTGGCCGCCGAGCTGGGGGTGGAGTACGAGCGGGAGGTCATCCACCGCGACATGCTCGTGCTCATGAACCACACCGGCATGTGAGTCGCCATCCGCCGAGGAGGAGCCTGTGGCGGCCGGATTGTAGGCTGGGCTGGTGCAGGTAACCGAGATCACTCCCCGCGCCCGTGCTGCGGCACGCATCCTCGCCGGTTCGGCGCGCCAGCTCAAGGACGCCGCTCTGGTATCGATGGCGCAGGCGTTGTTGGCCAACACGGACGCCGTGCTGGGCGCCAACAGACTCGATGTGGAGCGGGCACGGCAGTCGGGCACACCGGAGGCCATGATCGATCGGCTCAGCCTCAGCGCCGAACGGATCGCCGGCATGGCGAAGGGCCTGCGCGATCTCGCGGCTCTGGCCGACCCGGTGGGCCAGGTGGTCCGTGGCTGGGATCTGCCCAATGGCGTGCATGTCGATCAGCGTCGAGTTCCCTTCGGCGTGGTGGGAATCATCTATGAGGCCAGGCCCAATGTCACTGCGGATGCGGCCGGGATCTGCCTGAAGTCGGGCAACGCCACGCTGCTGCGGGGCAGTTCAAGCGCGCTGGAATCGAACCGAGCCGTCGTCACGGCCCTGCGCTGTGGCCTGGAGGACGCCGGGCTGCCTTCCGACGCGGTGAACCTCGTTGAGGGTGGGCATGAGACGACCCAGCAGATGATGGCGGCCCGGGGTCAGATCGATGTGCTCATTCCGCGTGGCGGTGCGGGACTGATCCGCACCGTCGTCGAGGACTCGCAGGTGCCGGTGATCGAGACGGGCACCGGTAACTGCCACCTGTTCGTGGATGCCAGTGCCGATCGGGCGCTGGCCCTGCGAGTGATCCTCAACGCCAAGACCCAGCGTCCCAGCGTGTGCAATGCCCTGGAGACACTGCTCGTGCACCGCCAGATCGCCGCGAGCTTCCTGCCAGCGGCCGTTGATGCGCTGCGCGAGGCCGGCGTCACGGTGCACGGTGACGAGGCCAGCGTGGCGATGGACGAGCGCATCGTGCCGGCAGGCGAGCACGAGTACGAGGCCGAATACCTCTCCCTCGATCTCGCGTGCCGGGTGGTGGACGATCTCGACGCCGCAGTGGCGCACATCCGCAGATACTCCACTGGCCATTCGGAGACCATCATCACCAATGATTTGGCAAGCCAGCGTCGCTTCACCTCCGAGGTCGACGCGGCAGCCGTGCTCGTCAACACCTCAAGCCGCTTCGTGGACGGCGGCGAGTTCGGCTTCGGTGCCGAGATCGGCATCTCCACCCAGAAACTGCATGCCCGCGGCCCCATGGGCCTGACAGAGATGACAACGACGAAGTATGTCCTGACCGGCGAGGGCCAGGTGCGCGCGTGAGCTCGCCCTCGGCACTGCAGGCTCGTCTTTCGATAGGCTGAACGCATGCCCGAACAAGCCCCTCCGCCGCTCGGCTCCGGTCAGGGTGGGTCCGGAGGCGATGAGCACTCGGGCCTGGATCTGGGACTGGCTCGCACGAACACCTGGCGGCGCTACCGGCTCGGCGTGATGGGCGGCACCTTCGACCCGATCCATCACGGCCACCTGGTGGCGGCCAGTGAGGTGGCTGCCCGCTTCGATCTCGACGAGGTGGTTTTCGTGCCCACCGGCGTTCCCTGGCAGAAGGCCGGCCGGCGGGTCAGCAAGGGGGAGGACCGTTATCTCATGACGGTCATCGCGACGGCCTCGAACCCCCAGTTCACCGTGAGCCGGGTCGACATCGACCGGGCGGGCAACACCTATACCGTCGACACGCTGCGCGACATCAGGGCCGAACGCGGCGGCAACCTGGACCTGTACTTCATCACCGGAGCCGATGCGCTGCGCTCGATCCTCACCTGGCGTGGTGCCGATGAGCTGTTCGACCTGGCGCACTTCGTCGGGGTCACCCGACCGGGCGTGAACCTGCACCGCAGCGATCTCTCCCACCTGCCCTCGGACAAGGTGACCTTGCTCGAGGTGCCTGCCCTGGCGATCTCTTCCACCGAGTGCCGTACCCGGGTCGCAGCGGGCCTGCCGCTGTGGTATCTGGTGCCCGACGGGGTCGTGCAGTATGTCGCCAAGCGGGGCCTGTACACCGAGGCAAATGAATCCCAGATCCTGCGGCCCGATCCGGTCCCTCAGGGCACGGTTGACGCACGCAGTGAGCGGCCCGCTGGTTCGCTGCAGAAGGAGGAGAATCGCTGATGGCGGCCACGGAGCACGCCTTGGAGATCACCCGGGTGGCAGCCCAGGCGGCGTCGGACAAGCTGGCAGTGGACATCGTGGGGCGCGATGTGAGCGAGCAACTCGCCATCGCCGACACCTTCCTCATCGTCTCGGGGCGAGGCGAGCGCCAGGTGGGGGCCATCGTCGACGCCATCGAGGATGCCCTGCTGGATGTGGGGGAGCACACGCTGCGCCGGGAGGGCCACGGCGCGAATCGCTGGGTGCTGCTCGACTACGGCGATCTGGTGGTCCACGTCTTCCACATCGAGGACCGGGCCAGCTACGGACTGGAAAGGCTCTGGCGCGACTGTCCCGAGCTGCAATTACCCGTTATCGACCACGAGGAGGGTGCCTCGTGAGCGCACCGACACGCCTGGTGCTGTGGCGTCACGGCCAGACAGACTGGAATCTGGCCAGCCGCTTCCAGGGACAGACCGATGTGCCGCTGAACTTCACCGGCATCAACCAGGCGCGCGAGGCGGCACCCAAGGTGGCTGCCCTGCATCCCGATGCCATCGTCAGTTCCCCGCTGCAGCGCACCACGACTACTGCCGACGCGCTGGCCGAGCTCACCGGGCTCGCGGTGGCCACCGACGAGCGGCTCATGGAGATCGACGTCGGCAGCTGGGCGGGACGGACCTTCGCCGATATCGCCGCCGAGGGCGGCATCGACCCGCGTGACTCCAGCCTGGTCGACAGGCGCTATTCGCCCACCGGCGAGACGCGCACCGAGGTCGGCCGGCGGGTGGGTGCCGCCTTGCGAGAGATCGCGTCGGCCCATCCCGGCCAGACAGTGGTCATTGTGAGTCACGGCGTGTCGATCCGGATGGGTGCCGCGGCGCTGTGCGGGCTGAGCTACGCCCAGGCCCACGAACGGGGCTCCATCAAGAACTGCTCGTGGACCATCCTCGAACCCCGTCAGGGGCGCTGGCGGATCGTCGCCTGGAATCTCAGCGCCTTCGAGGACGGCCCCGACACGGACTACTGAGCTCCCGACCGATCACGCGAGTCGGGTCATCCGCACTTCGACGAACATCTGCGAGCTGGCCCTGCCCCGGAACATGCCCTTCAGGGGAGGCACATCGCGGTAGTCGCGCCCCACCCCGACCTGCACATGGGACTCGGTGGGGACGGTGTCGTTCGTCGGGTCGAAACCCACCCACGCGCCGTTCCACCACTCCACCCAGGCATGGGACTCCCCGACCACCTCGGTGCCGATCGGCGCGTCCTCGCTGCCCATCACATAGCCAGACACGTACCGGCAGGGGATCGCCAGGTGGCGCAGCGCACCGATCGTCAGATGGGCGTAGTCCTGGCAGACTCCCTTGTGGGTGGCCCATGCCTCGGCCGCGGTGGTGTTGACCGTCGTCGTTCCGGAGGCATAGTGCAATGACCGGTTCACGAGCTCGGCGACACCGCGGCCGCACTCGTCCACGGTGACGGCGTGCGCGGCGATCTCCTCGGCCTTGCTCGCCAGCTCGGGGCCAGGATCGACCAGGGGGGTGATCGTCAGGTACTCGTTCCAGCGATCGCGGACGGATTCGAGGTCCTCGCGGCGAAGAGAACTGGAGACGGGAGGCCGGCGCGTCACATCGAGCGAGGTCTCCACCCGGATCGTCATGACATCGTGGGGCTCATGGAGTTCGAAGGAGGTCACCTGAGTGCCCCAGTAGTCGATGCTGGAGTACGACCACGGGGTGGGGGAGATGAGCACCGAACGTTCCCGGATGAGCTGTTCGGGGGTGTACCTCGGCTGCATCCGGATCTCGTTGAAGGAGTCGCTGACCGGTTCCGAGTAGCGGTAGCCAGTGGTGTGGACGATCCGCAGCGTGGTGGTCATCGCTCACCTCTCCTTCCACTCGGGAGCCAGGGCGCCCTCGAAGTAGCGGGTGGTCAAGGCCTGGGTGGCCTGTTTGCACACATCGGTGAGGCGTGTCGTGGTGGCACCCAGGGTGGCCATCACGTCGTGCTCGGCATCGTATTCCACATTCGCGCACGCCCGCCCGAGCAGCCGTTGCGCGTCGTCCTCGAATCCTGAGCGCAGCACAGTAGGGTCCAGCGCCGCCAATGACTCCTGTGCCCGGCCCAGGCAGTGCACGACCGAGCGGGGGAAGAGCCGGTCGCGCATGAGGAAATCCACCGCGGCAGCGAGCGTGTCCTCGCGTCCCCGGGTGACGACGAAGGCCTGCTGGGCCCCGCAGGCGCGCAGCACCACATTGTGGGTTGCTGGCCGTGGTGGCGCTACGACCGTCGCATAGAGGATCCGGCTCGTCATATCGGTCCGCTCGATATAGCGTCCGGCGGCGAGGAAGTACCAGGCCTGGTCGCGGGTCATGGTGTCCGAGAGGGTGCCGACGATCATCGACGTGAAATCGCGTACCTCGCGGCAGGCCTCGGCTGGGCGGAGGTGATCCAGACCCCCGAACTGGATCACTCGCCAGGAACGGTTGATGGCCTCCCAGGTGGAGGTGGAGAGGATCTCGCGGCATCGGCGAGCGCTCTCGCGGCAGTTCGCGAAGGTCGTGACGATCGACAGCGGCGACTTCGGGTTGAGCCCGAGGGTCTCCCAGACATCCTCGAAGGTGAGGCAGTCCAGCGGCTGGGCCCCCATGGCCCGGCACAGCGACGAGCCGAAGTTCATGCCATGGGGCCCGGTCGCCGTCGATCCCAGATCGAGGTGGACCTCCAGGACCCGGGCCTGGTCGCTGGCCCTCTCGACATAGCGCCCGATCCAGAACAGCGACTCGGCGATCCTGCTGAGCATCATGGGGCACCCACCTCAGTCCTGACCTGTTGTTGCTGCTGTTGTTGCTGCTGTTGGTGTTCGGCCTCGTCGGGTGCCTCATCGCTGTGGGAGACCTCGGGCTGGCCAGGTGCGCGCTCCTCGTGGGATTCGGCTGGCACCGGCTCGTTGCCCCAGGCATCTGCGTTGAGCACCCAGGTGTCCTTCGAGCCGCCACCCTGGGAGGAGTTCACGATGAACTGGCCTTCCTTCAGGGCTACCCGTGTCAGGCCGCCCGGCAGCACCCACATGTCCTCACCGTCATTGACGACGAAGGGTCGCAGGTCCACATGACGGGGGCGCAGCACACCATCGGCCATGGTCGGCACCGTGGAGAGCTGGACGAGTGGCTGGGCGATCCACCCACGCGGCGACTCCAGCACCTTCGTGCGCACCGCATCGATCTCCCGGCGGCTGCACTGCGGGCCTATCACGATGCCCTTGCCGCCCGAGCCGTCCACCGGCTTGACGACCAGCTCATCGAGGCGATCGACGACCTCCGCCAGATGCTCCGGCTCCTCCAGACGCCAGGTACGCACATTGGGCAGGATCGGATCCTCATGGAGGTAGTAGCGGATCATGTCGGGCACATAGGAGTAGACGAGCTTGTCGTCGGCCACACCGTTTCCGATGGAGTTCGCGATGGTCACATTGCCGTTGGCCTGCGCGGACAGCAGTCCCGCGCAGCCGAGCACCGAATCGGTGCGGAACTGCACGGGGTCGAGGAAGTCGTCGTCCACCCGGCGATAGATGACGTCGACGCGCTGGAGACCGTCGGTGGTGCGCAGGTACACGGTGCCATGCCGGGCCACGAGATCACGGCCTTCGACCAGCGGAACGCCCATCGTGCGTGCCAGCAGGGTGTGCTCGAAATAGGCCGAGTTGTGCACTCCTGGGGTGAGCACGACGATATTGGGGTCCGGCACGCCCGCAGGGGCGGCCTTGACCAAGGCGGCCCGCAACCGGGCGGGGTAGTCGTCCACGCGCCGAACGCCATATCGCCCCATCACCTCGGGCAGGGCGGCTGCCGTGGCCTGCCGGTTGGTCAGCACATAGGAGACCCCCGAGGGGATCCGGACATTGTCCTCCAGGATCCGCCACACCCCCTGGCCGTCGCGGATGCAGTCGATTCCAGCCACGTGGATCCGTACTCCATTGACAGGTGTCTGACCGGAGATGGCGCGGACGAAGTGCGCGGACGTGGTCACCAGGGCCCTGGGCATGACGCCGTCGTCGAAGATCTTGCCTGGACCGTACACATCGGCGAGAAAGTGCTCGAGCACCCGGACACGCTGCTTGAGCCCGGATTCGATGTGGCCCCATTGGGCGACATCGATGATCCGGGGCACGATGTCGACGGGAAAGGGTTCCTCCTGACCGCTGAAGTCGAAGGTGACTCCGGTGTCCAGATAGCGCGAGGCGAGATAGCCGGCGCGCTGGCGGACCTCGTCGGCGCCCTGTTCGTCGAAACCCTTCGCGAGTTCGCCATAGAGCTCTCGGACCCCCTCGGGGCCGACCATCTCATCAAAGGTCTTTTCCGCGACGGGATAGCCACTGAGCAAGGAACTCATGCCCGCAATGTATTGGCCGAGATTCCCGTAGTGTTTCGACCAGATGTCGAATGTGAAAAACGACCGGTGCGACGAGCCGAGGGTGGGCGAGCCGCCCACGGCCGCGCTCAACCGGGGCTGCGGTCACCTCGCGAGATGCCAGCGCATCTGGTCAGGGCTGCGGTGGGGCAGGTGGCTCGCCACCTGTGGGGCTCACCACACCATGGGGACGACAAGGATGCCCACCGCCGCCCAGACGACCATCGTCACTGCGCCGAACTTCCAGTAGTCACCGAAGTGGTAGCCGGCTGCTGCCCCCACCATCATATTGGCGGGCGTGGCGATCGGGGTGAGGACCGAGGCTCCCGAAGCCACCGCGAGCGACATGAGCATGAGGCGCGGATCGGTTCCGGTCGTCTGGGAAATGGCCGTGACGATAGGCAGCATCACCAGGGCGGTCGCAGTATTGGAGATCACCTGGCCCAGCGCGGCCGTCACCACGAACAGTACGGCGAGGATCTCGATCAACCCACCGGAGCGGGCGAACCGGACGACCAGGTGCGCCACGATATCGGCTGCCCCCGAGACCCTGATAGCCACCGACAAGGAGATGAGGCCGCCGATGAGCACCACCGTCTGCCAGGAGATCGCACGATATGCCTCCGGCACGCTCACCACCCCGGTGAGCACGAGGGCACAGGCGGCAAGCAGCCCGGCTACCGCCGGTGCCACATAGCCGCTTGCCAGCAGGATGACCATCCCCGCGGTGATAGCGGCGGTCCAGCGGGCATTGCGGCCCATCGGGGCGATCTGGCGGCGGACCTCCTCGGGGGAATCGATGAGGAGGACCTCCTCGTCGTCCTCGAGCCGGAAGATCGCGGGCCACGAGCCGTGCAGCAGCAGGGCATCCCCCACCCGCAGCCGCACCGGCGTTGTGCCGCTGGCCTTCTCGCGGCGCCGAACGGACAGCACCGTGGTCCCGCCACGCTGCATGCCGGTGACGAACAACTGGCCGATCAGCGGCGAACGCGGCGGCACGATCACCTCGGCGAGCCCGACATGCTCATGGATCAGCTGGGACTTGTCCTGGCGGGTCAGCGGCGCCATCTCGATGCTCAGACCCATTGACTCGGCCAGCCGCCGGACCTCGTCGCCGGGTCCAGTGGCCAGCAGGATGTCGCCGGGTTGCAGCACCTCGTCGGTGCCGCGGATCTCCTCGGCCCTCGATTGCGCCGCATACACCCGCACAGATGCAGTACGCAGGCCCTCGACGGTCAGTCCTCGCTGTGTGCTCTCCTTCACCAAGAGGTGGAAGAAGCCCTGTTCGATCTCGTACTCGTCGAGCAGGGTGTCCAGGTGGGCCCCGAAATCCTTGCTTATGGACGCATCGCGGCTGGTGGGGATGAGCCTGCCGCAGACGATCGCCACGAGAACTGTGCCTGCCACCAGGATGATCCCGGCCCTCGCGAACTCGAAGAAGCCGAAACCGGCACCACTGACCTCGCGGGCGGTCTCGGAGACCATGACATTAACGGCGGAGCCGCTGAGGGTCAGCAGGGCGCCGGCGCTGGCGGCGAAGGCAACTGGCATGAGCAGCGCCGCGGGTCGCTGATGCGAGGACCGTGCGGCGGCCAGGGTGATGGGGATCATCGCGGCCGCCGCGCCATTGGGCGAGATGAGGGCGCTGAGCATGGCGGTGACCACCATGACCGCCACGAGGAGGCGAACATGCCCGCCGCCGGCTCTCCCTGTGATCTGGCGGCCTGCCCAGGCGGTGATCCCGGACTTCTCGAGGCCCTCGCTCACCACGAAGAGGGTGGCGATGAAGATGACGGCCGGATCGCCGAAGCCGGCCAGCGCAGTGGGCAGATCGATGATGCCCAGGGCGGGCAGTGCAAGTGCAGTGAGGATCGCGACCACCCCGACCGGAAGTCGGTTGGAGATGAACAGCGCCACACTGACCGCAAGGACGATCAGCGTTGTCACCGAGTCGGCCATCTCAGCTCCCGATTCACTGTGGCTGATCCGCACATGCAGTGCCCCATACGCCGTGCCATCACCCGCGGTGCGAGCGCCCTCGTCGCTCGCACACGAGGCGGCGTCAGCGTAACACCGGCCGAAGCAAGAAGCCCCCCTGCGAGAGACGACAGCATGCGAGACGACAGCATGCGAGACGACAGCGGGTGTGCCGTGACGGAGGGCACGCAGGGCACGGACTACTCTCGGTGCGTTGCCGGTGCGTGGAGACAGCTGCGGTACAGGTAGGTGCGGAAGGTCGTGGGATGACAGCTCTTGAGCTCAGCGGTCGATGTCGAGCGGAAGGCCGGTCGTGAGCGGTGGCGCCGGGCCCGGCTCACGTCCCAGTGGCGAGTCGCCTGCCGGTCGTCCCCGCATCGGGGTGCTGCGTCCCTGGCTGGTGCTCGCCATCTGTTGCATGTCCCTGTTCATCGTGGGCATGGACAACACGATCGTCAATGTGGCCCTCCCGTCGATCCAGCGCGAGCTGGGTGCCGGTGTCAGCGAGCTGCAGTGGGTCGTGGACGCCTATCTGCTCGTGCTCGCCTCGCTGCTGATCTTCTCCGGCTCTCTGGGGGACCGCCTGGGACGAGCGAGGGTCTTCCGCTATGGGCTGGCGCTGTTCGCCCTGGCCTCCTTGTCGTGCGGTCTGGCGCCCAATACCGGCATTCTCGTGCTGTGCCGGGCGCTGCAAGGGGTGGGCGGCTCGATGCTCAACCCGGTGGCGCTGTCCATCATCCGCGAGACCTTCGAGGATCCCAGGCGCCGGGCCCAGGCGATCGGTGTGTGGGGCGGGGTGATCGGCATCTCAATGGGTGTCGGCCCGGTGCTGGGCGGCTTCCTGGTGCAGTTCGTCACCTGGCGGGCCGTCTTCTACATCAATGTGCCGATCGCCCTGCTCGCCATTGTTCTCACCATCGCATTCGTGCCCGACTCGCGTGCGCGCCACGCTCGCCGCGCCGACCCGGTGGGCCAGATGCTTGTCTTCCTCACCCTCGTCGCCCTGACCTTCGGGGTCATCGAGGCGCCGCGGCTGGGCGGCGCTTCGATGGTCATCCTCGGCGCGTTCGCCATCGCGCTGATCTGCGGTGTGGCACTGGTGCGCTGGGAGCTGCGCCGTGACGAGCCACTCATCGAGATGCGGGTCTTTCGCAGTCCCGATTTCGCCGCCGCGACAGCAATCGCTGTACTGGCCTTCTACGCTCTGGGCGCCTATATGTTCCTGCTCACCTTGTATCTCCAGGACACCCGGCACTACAGCGCCGTGCAGGCTGGGCTCTTCCTGCTGCCCAATGCCCTCGTCATGCTCTTTGCCGCCCCCCTGTCGGGGCGGCTGGTCGGCGCCCTCGGCCCCCGCCCCTCGCTGCTCATCGGCGGGATCAGCCTGACCTTGGCCTCGCTCATGCTCACCCGGTTGGGGGTGGGCACGGGCGACTGGTGGATTCTGGCGGCCGGAGCCCTCATGGGGCTCGGCTCCGGCTCGGTGAACGCGCCGATCACCAATACCGCTGTCTCGGGTCTGCCAGCGTCCCAGGCAGGTGTGGCGGCTGCCATCGCGTCGGCGAGCAGACAGGTCGGCTCGGTGCTGGGCGTCGCGGTGGCCGGCATGTTGGCAACCAATACTGCCCATGCCCTGGGCACCGACCAGGGAGCCTGGCTGACGCTTGTCGGATGCGGCATCGCCGTCGTCGCGGTGACCATCCTCACGGTGCGCCACCGCAGGCAATGAGGCCCTGAGGTCCCAGACAGCTGAGGAGCGGGCCTGCTGGTGAGAGCCGGTGACCACGCGGCGGGAAGGGATTGCCCTGAGGCGGGCGTGCGTGCGGGATACTTGGTGTGTGGTAGACCGATCCGAGATTGAATGCTGGCTCACCGATATGGACGGCGTCCTGGTGTGGGAATCCCAGGCCCTCCCGGGCGCAGGCGAACTCATCGAGCAATGGAAGTCGCGAGGACAGCGTTTCCTCGTGCTCACGAACAACTCGATGTTCACTCCCCGCGACCTGTCCGCTCGGCTCCATCAGGCGGGTATTCAGGTGCCCGAGGACCTCATCTGGACGTCTGCGCTGGCGACGGCTCGCTTCTTGCAGACCCAGCGTCCCGGTGGCCGGGCCTATGTCATCGGTGAGTCCGGTCTCACCACGGCCCTGCACGAGGCGGGTTATATCCTCACCGACATCGATCCGGACTATGTCGTGCTCGGCGAGACGCGGTACTACTCCTTCGAGGCCATCACGAAGGCGATCCGTCTCGTGCTCGGGGGTGCCCGCCTCATCGCCACGAATCCGGATGCGACCGGGCCCAGTGCCGAGGGGCCGGTGCCGTCCACGGGAGCTATCGGTGCGCTCATCTCCAAGGCGACCGGCTTCGAGCCCTATTGGGTCGGCAAGCCGAATCCCATGATGTTCCGGCTGGCGATGTCGAAGGTGGGTGCGCACTCGGAGACCACCGGGATGATCGGCGACCGGATGAACACGGACGTCATCGCGGGTATCGAGGCCGGAGTCCATACCGTGCTGGTGCGCACCGGGATCTCCGACGACGCCGAGATCGCGAAATACCCCTTCCGACCCAACGAGATCCTCGATTCAGTACGAGACCTTCTCGACCAGTGAACGCGGGGCCACCGCCGTCCAGGGGTGGCCCCACCGTCGCTGCTCGTGCCGTTGGCCATCGTGCTGCGAGCGCGCAGCGCTGTTCGTCAGATGGCGCTGGCGTGCCAGATCTCGCGGAGGTAGTCGCCCATCGCACGATCTGAAGAGAAGAATCCGCAGCGAGCCACGTTGAGAATCGCCTTCTTGGTCCATTCCTCCTCGTCGGCGAACGCCTCCCGGACCCTCAGCTGGGCCTCCATATAGGACTGGAAGTCGGCGAGCACCATGAATCGGTCCTCGTTGAGCAGGCTCGACACGATGGGCGCGAAGGCCTCGCGGTTGCCGTTCGAGAAGATCCCAGAGCTGATGAGGTCGAGGGCCGCGCGCAGCTGCGGATTCGACTCGTAGTACTGACGCGGCCGGTACCCCGAATCGCGCAGCGCCGCCACTTCCGGCTCGCTCAGGCCGAACAGGAAGAAGTTCTCGTCGCCCACCAGGCGCCGGATCTCGACATTCGCGCCATCATCGGTGCCGATGGTGAGGGCCCCGTTGAGCGCCAGTTTCATGTTCCCGGTGCCCGAGGCCTCGAGCCCGGCCAATGAGATCTGCTCGGAGAGGTCCGCCGCTGGGATCAGCCTCTCCGCGAGCGTCACATTGTAGTTGGCTGGGAAGGCGATCTTGAGCCTGCCCTCGAGCCGCGGATCGGTGTTGATCACCGATCCCACCGCATTGATGAGGTGGATGATCTCCTTGGCCATCCAATATCCGGGGGCTGCCTTGGCGCCGAAGATGACCGTGCGAGGCTGCAGCTGCGAGGCGGTGATCTCACCGGAGAGTACCTGTTCGTACAGGCTCACGACGTGCAGCAGCTTGAGCGTCTGCCGCTTGTACTCGTGCAGGCGCTTGATCATGATGTCCACCAGATGCCCCGGGGGCAACTCGATGCCGTCGCGAGCCCGAAGAATGTCGGAGGCGTGAACCTTCGCCTTCTGCTTCACCTCGCGGAATGCCCGGCGGAAGTCGGGATCCTGGGCGTAGGGCTCGAGCTCGGCCAGGCGCTCCAGGTCGGTCACCCAGCCCACGCCCAGGGTGTCGCTGATCAGCTCGGACAGCCACGGGTTGGCCAGGCAGATGAACCTGCGCGGGGTGATCCCGTTGGTGACATTGGTGAACTTCTCGGGCCACAGCTCGTCGAAATCGTGCAGCACCTTGTCCGCCAGGAGCTGGGAGTGCAACTCGGCGACACCGTTCACCTTCGTGCCCGCCACGGTGGCCAGGAAGGCCATCCGGACCGAGCTGTTCGGGTCATCGCTGATGATGGACATATTGCGCACGCGCTGCTCGTCGCCCGGGAAACTTGCCCGCACCTCGTCGAGGAAGTCCGCATTGATGCGCCGGATGATCTCCAGATGACGCGGGAGCAGGCGTCCCAGGAGCTCGGTGGGCCACACCTCGAGAGCCTCGGGAAGCAGGGTGTGGCAGGTATAGGCGAAGCACTGCTTGGTGATCTGCCAGGCCTCGTCCCACTCGAAATGGCGCTCGTCGACCAGGATGCGCATCAATTCGGGCACTGCAATGACCGGATGGGTGTCGTTGAGCTGGAAAATGATGCGCTCGGGCAGCTGGTGAAGATCGAAATCCGGGCCCAGCACGCGTTCGATGAAATCGCGGATCGAGCAGGCGACGAAGAAGTACTGCTGCTGCAGGCGCAGCTCGCGGCCCTGTGGCGTGGAGTCCTCCGGGTAGAGCACCTTGGTGATGTTCTCGGCGAAGGTCTGGGCGCGCACCGCCTCGGGATAGTCACCCGAGTTGAACAAGGCCAGGTCGAAGGCGTTGGTGGCCTTGGCGCTCCACAACCGCAAGGTGTTCACCTTGCCGTTGTGATATCCCGGGACCATGTAGTTGTAGGGAACGCCCACGACATTCCAGTCGGGGACCCAGCGGGTGCGCTGCACACCGCCGTCGTCATAGGTTTCGGTATGTCCACCGAAGTTCACCTGCACGGAGGCCTCGGGGTGCGGGAACTCCCAGGGATTGCCCAGCGCGAGCCAGGGGTCCGGCTGCTCCACCTGGCGGCCGTCGACGAAGCTCTGCTTGAAGATGCCGTATTCGTAGCGGATCCCGTAGCCGATGCAGGGAATGCCCATTGTCGCCAGCGAGTCGACGAAACAGGCGGCCAGCCGGCCCAGGCCGCCATTGCCCAGTCCGGGTTCGACTTCCTGGGCCCGCAGCCTGGCCAGATCGAGCCCGCACCCCCTCATGGCCTCCTCGGCGACCTCGCCCAGGTCGGTGGCGAGCAGCGCATTGCCGAGCTGGCGTCCCAGCAGGTACTCGGCGGACAAATATCCGATGGCCTTCGAGCCGCTCTCGGCGTAGTGCCGTGAGGTCTCGAGCCAGCGGGTCATGAGATACTGGCGGACCGTGCGGGCCAGGGCGAGGTACTGGTCGTTGACGGTCGAACGCGACAGCGTGACTCCCTGACCGGTGTTCAGCTCCTGGAGGAAGACTTTCACGAAGGCGTCGACGGAGTGCTGCGGTGTGGCCACCGGAGCCTTCGCCAGTGCGTGCGTGGGTGGAGAGCTGGGCCCGATGTGATCGATTTCGGTGTCGGGGCTCTCATCGGCTGGTACAGGCAGGACGACATCAGCGCTCATGATTCACACGCTAATCGACATCCGCGGACCATGACGAATGTCCGTCCAGTAGATCCTGTTCAGTGCGTGGACATGTTCTGATCAGGTGAGACATCCCGCGATCATGGCTCAGCGCGGCCGGGAGATCTGGCGTTCGACGACGGCCATCACGAGACGGGTGGGCAGGAATCTCACGAGTGCGCTCTGGATGCGGTTGAACGCTCCGACCACTGCCGTGGGGCGCGGGGCACCATGAGCCAGCTCGGCGAAGGTCAGGTCGACGACCTGCTGCGCGGTGACCCGCTGTCCCAGCGCCGCGGAGTAGGAGCCGGCGAGCTCGAAGAACTCGGTGTTCGCGGGGCCAGGTGCGACAGTGAGCACCCGAATGCCGCTGCCCTTGGCTTCTCGCCACAGCGCCTCGGTCAACGCGCGTACATAGGCCTTCGTTGCCGCGTACACCGCGAAGCCCGGGAGCGGCTGAAAGGACGCCGTGCTCGAGACGTTGACAATGATGGCGTCCTCGCTGCCGGCCAGCTGAGGCCACAGCAGTCTCGTGAGCATCGTCAGGGCCGTGACATTCACCGCGATCTGCTGCTCGATCCGCTGTGGATCGGTCTGCCCGAAGGCAGCCACGCTGCCCAGGCCCGCATTGTTCACGAGGGCCGAGATGCGCAGTTCGCGCCGGGCGAGTTCGTCGACCAGCTGCTGGGCTGCCCCGGGCTGCGAGAGGTCTGCGGGCAGGACGAGCGCGTTCGCTCCGCGCGTACCCAGCTTTTCGGCCAATCTCTCCAGTCGCTCTGCCCGCCGGGCGACCAGGATCACGTCATAGCCTTCCTCGGTGAAGCGGTGCGCGAAGCGTTCCCCGAAGCCGGAACTGGCACCGGTGATGAGGGCTAGTGGACGTGACATGTGAACTCCGATTCCGAGGCGCCGCGCGCCGGGTATGGGCATGGGGGGACCGCGTGGGGCGAGGACACCGAACCCGGGCCGGGCAGCTGGCCGGCCGTACCACTGTGATGCTAGAGCTCCTCGCCTGCCCAGAGGATGCCTCACCGGCCGGCAGATTCACTGCCCGTTTGCCCTGCCGACACCCTCTCGACAGTGCCTGGCAGTAGTCTCCCACGCAACGACGGAGGAGGGCACCGGTGTCAGAGCTCGAGGATGTCCAGCCAGCGGTGGACGAGAACCTACGGGAATTCATCGATCGCCTCGTTGCCCAGGGCTACACGGTCGTCGACGGCGATTCCCCCGATCCTCAGCTCATCGATCCCGGCGGCCGGGCCGTGGAGACCTGGAGCGAGAACTACCCCTACCCCAGGTTGCTCGATCGCGAGGTCTACGAGCACGAGAAATACCTCCTGCAGATCGAGATGCTCAAGCTGCAGTACTGGTGCGAGGACAACGGGCGGCGCGTGGTCGTCATCTTCGAGGGCCGCGACGCGGCGGGTAAGGGAGGCACGATCAAGCGGTTCACCGAACACCTCAACCCTCGCGGCGCGCGGGTGGTGGCGCTGGCCAAGCCCACGAGCGTCGAGCAGGGCCAGTGGTACTTCCAGCGCTATGTGGAGCATCTGCCCACCTGCGGGGAGATCGTGTTGTTCGACCGGTCCTGGTACAACCGTGCCGGGGTGGAGCGGGTGATGGGTTTTTGCAGCGATGAGGAGTACGGGGTCTTCATGAAGCAGGTGCCCGAGTTCGAGAGGATGCTCGTCGACTCGGGCATCCATCTCACGAAGTTCTGGTTCTCGGTCACCCAGCGCGAGCAGCGCACCCGCTTCGCCATCCGCCAGATCGACCCGGTGCGCCGCTGGAAGCTCTCGGCGATGGATCTGGAGTCCCTGGGGCGCTGGGACGCGTACACCCGGGCGAAGGAAGCGATGTTCACCGCCACCGACACCGATCACGCCCCGTGGATCACGGTGCGCAGCAATGACAAGAAGCGGGCGCGGCTCAACGCCATGCGCTACTTCTTGAGCCAGTTCGACTATGAGGGCAAGGACGAGCAGGTCGTCACTGCGCCCGATCCGCTCATCGTGAAGCGTGCCCGCGACACGATCGGCGATTGAGCGATCAGGGACGGATCTCGCCGGGTGAAGCGCTGAGCTCGGTGCCGACCGCTCGGCCGCCATGATCTGCCGCCCGTTCGGGGCGGATCGTCCCCGCGCACGGTGAGCTCTCGTCGGCAGCCCGCTCGCGCACTATGGCGATCCAGGCCTTGGCGGCGGGGGAGAGATGGGCGCCTTCGCGCCATACCAGATGGATGCCCCACTCCAGATGCTCATCGAGCGGCACAGCCACGACATCGGCCAGCGGATGATTGTCGAGCACGAGCTCGGGCAGCAGCGTCACTCCCATCCCCGCCTCGACGAGATCGATGAGGAAGTCGGCCTGCGTGCTGCGGGTAGTGGTGCGCGGGATGATCTGGGCGCGGCTGAGGGCATCGGCGACGATCTGGTTGAGGGCGAAATCCTGGCTCAGGAGCAGGAAGGACTCGTGAGCCAGATCGCGCAGATGCAGGGACGCGTGCCTCGCCAGCGGGTGGTCGCGCCGGATGAGGACGACCAGGGGCTGGCTGTCCACCAGCATGCTGGTGACGCCCTCGGTGTGCTGGGCAATCGTCGCGGCGATTTCGACCTCACCCGAGGCAACGCCCTCCAGGAGGCGCTGGCTGCCGTGCTCGGTCAGTTCCACATCGATGCCCGGGTAGCGCTGGCGGAAGGTGGCCAGGCTGTGCGCGAAGAGCGGGCCGGCGCCGACGCGCGGCAGACCCAGTCGAAGGGTCCCGCGTCGCAGGCCGCGCAGGTCGTCGAGTTCCTCCTCGAGACTCTGGCGCTCGAGCATCATCCGCAGAGCGCGCCGGTAGACCAGTTCGCCGGCCTGGCTCAGCCGGCGACGGTGATGGGCATCGCGTTCCAGGAGGGTGAAACCGCACTCGGATTCCAGGCCTTTCACGGCCTTGCTCACCGCCGACTGGCTGACCCCACAGGCTTGCGCTGCCTCGGTGAAGCCACCGTGTCGCACGATCTCGACGAACAGGCGCAACGCCTTGTATTCCATGATGGAATCGATCCTATCAACGTGATTTCATTCCGGGATGGTCCCTGCCTATCCTCTACCAAGTGATGAATCCGCACGTCAACCCGAAGTTCACCCCCCACTCCCTGCTCAGGAAGAGCGCCCTCGTCCAGTTCGTTCTCCTCTCGCTGTTGTGGGCCCTGGGCTGCCGGATTGCCAGCTCAACGGGAGCGCCCGTCCCCGGTGCGGTGATCGGTTTGGCGCTGGCCTTGCTCTTGCTCGCCACGAGGGTTCTCGTGCTTCCCGATATCGAGCGAGCCTCGGGCTGGCTGATCTCCGAGATGCTGCTGTTCTTCGTGCCAACGGTGGTGGCCCTCATCGTTCACCCCGAGCTTCTGGGTTGGCTCGGGCTCAAGGTGCTGGTGGTCATCCTCGCGAGCACGATCTCGGTGATGGTCGTCACTTCAGCGGCCATCGAACTGATGTCGCGGCTGCTGTCCCATCCCGGAACGCGCGCTGCTTCCCACCCACTTGCGCACGCGCGAATTGCCTTTGCCGGTCTCGTGCACTCGAGGGCCCGCGGGCTGCGCCACCTGTGAGGGAAGTGAGCCCCGTGCTGTCCGCCATCATCTGGTCAGTTCTCACGATTGTCATCTACCTGGTCAGCAAGAAGGTGCACGCTCACTGGACCTCGGCGTGGACTATGCCGCTGCTCATCACTCCGGCCGTGCTCATCGTCCTGGTGCTGGTCTTCAATGTGAAGTACACCACGTTCCACCACGACACGAGCTGGCTCGTGACACTGCTCGGCCCCACGACGGTCGCCTTCGCCGTTCCGATCTGGCGACAGCGCCATCTCATCCGCACCCATTGGGCGGTGCTGCTCGTCGGCGTCCTGGTGGGCAGCGGCGTCGCGATCGGCTCGAGCTTCCTGCTCGCAACGGTGCTCGGTATCCGCGGGGCGCTGCGGCTGAGTCTCCTGCCGCGCTCGATCAGCACCCCCTTCGCGATGACGATGTCGACCGATATCGGCGGGAACTCCGATCTCACGTCGGTGTTCGTCGTGCTCACCGGCATCCTGGGCGTCATCGTAGGCGAGGCCTTGCTCACCTATCTGCCGCTGCGCACCGAGTTGTCGAAGGGCATGATGCTCGGCATGGGTGCTCACGGCATGGGCACCGCCAAGGCCCAGGAGGTGGGCACCACCGAAGGCGCCATCGCGGGCCTGGCGATGGTGCTCAGCGGCGTCATGAATGTGCTGCTCGCCCCGGTCCTCGCCCTCATGGTGGGCTGACCCACTCGCTCTGGCGTTCCTCGGGCAGGCGCAAGCTCGGCCCCGCGCGCCGATTTCTCGCCCTCTCGCGCAGGCCTCAGGCGGTCGCGAATGAGAGCTCTTCCGGAACAGGGTTGTTTTGGCACTGGGTTGTTTCGGCACTGGGCTGTATCGGTACTGGGCACGGCATCCGGGCCGGCTTTCAAGAGGGCGGGTGTCCGTACCGGACCGCTGCGAACCCGGCGCTGACGCCAGCCGCGGCGGCTCCCACAGCGCTCCCAGATCGATGGATCAACCCTGTTGACGTTTCGCGAAGAGCGGAGCTAGAGTACGCTTGCAACTAGTTACAGAGATCACGAAGGCGTGAATCGAAGTCGACGAACCTCCCTTCGTGATGTGCTTGCTCAGCTGCAATCCCGAATGGTCGGTAATGTTGCCGTGCCCATTGTTCGCGACGAGGAGGACTCGGGTGAAGAAAGCACTATCCACACCCAACAAGTTATTGCTCATGGTGTCACCGTTCGTCGTCTTCGCGTTCGTGTTCCACTATTTGCCGCTGGCCGGTTGGTACTTCGCGTTCGTCGATTACCAACCCGGTTCCTCGCCCACCGAGATGCCCTTTGTGGGCCTCAAGTGGTTCCGAGCCCTCATCTCCTCTCAGGAGCAGGTGCACACCATCCTTCGGGTATTGGCGAACACCTTGGGCATGAGCTTCCTCGGCATCGCATCGAGTATCCTTCCGCTGATCTTTGCCATCTTCCTCTACGAGCTGCGTTCCTCGAAATTGCGCCGTTTCGTGCAGACCGTATCGACCGCCCCCAACTTCGTGAGCTGGGTGCTGGTCTACGCCCTGGTGTTCGCCTTCCTATCGGTCGACAACGGGGTCGTCAACAATGTGCTGACACGGATGGGCGTCATCAGTGCCCCCATCAACTTCCTCATCAGTAGCGATCACCTGTGGATAAAGATGACCCTGCTCGGCATCTGGAAGGGCCTGGGCTGGAGCGCCATCATGTATCTTGCGGCCATCAACGGCATTGACCAGGAGCAGTACGAGGCGGCCGCCATCGACGGTGCGGGCCGTTTCAAGCAGACCCTTCATGTGACCGTCCCTGGGCTCATGCCAACATTCTTCGTGTTGTTGCTGCTGGCCATCGCGAACATCATCAACACCGGCATGGATCAATACTTCGTGTTCTCGAATGCCATGACAGCCGACAGCATCGAGGTGCTCGATCTCTATACGTACAACACCGGTATTGTGTCGGGGAACTTCTCCTTCGCCACCGTGGTGAGCATTCTCAAGACAGTTGTCAGCCTGGCTCTGCTGTTCAGCGTGAACCGAATCTCCAAGTCCGTTCGCGGCGAGTCGATCTTCTGAGGACCTATCGTGACCATCCCAACGACTACTTCGGCTGTTCCGCCGATCCAAAATGCCGACAAGCTGCTCGTCGCCTCTGAGCCGGCCAAGAAGGCGCGCCACCGTCTGCGCCGCGCACCCCGGCACATCGCTCCGATGGAGCAGCGGTCCACCGGGGAGAAGGTCTTCCAGGTCTTCAATGTGGTGGTGCTGGTGTTGTTTGCCTTCGTCTGCCTGTACCCCTTCTATTACATCTTCATCAACACCATCAGCAGCAACCAGTTGAGTGCCAGCGGAAAGATCCTCTTCTGGCCCCGCGAGATCCACTTCACGAACTATGCAGAGATCTTCCAGATCCCCGACATCTGGCATGCGTTCTTGGTGAGCATCGAACGCACCGTGATCGGCACCGGCTTGACCGTCATCTGCTCGGCGTTCCTGGGCTTCATGATGACCCAGCGCAAGATGCGTTATCGCACGTTCGTCTACCGGTTCTTTGTGGCCACTATGTATGTCAGCGCTGGCGTGGTTCCGGTATATTTGCTGTTCAATTACATCGGCCTGCTGGACAACTTCTTGGTCTATGTCCTGCCGGGGATGGTCTCGGCGTTCTATATCGTGCTCGTCAAGACCTTTATTGAGTCGAGCATTCCCGAGACACTGCAGGAAGCTGCCGAGATCGATGGTGCCGGCACGATGTCGCTGTTCTTCCGGATCATGTTGCCCCTCATGGGGCCGATTCTGGCCACGCTGGCCATCTTCACGGCGGTCGGCCAGTGGAACAGTTTCATGGACACCGTCATCTATGTCACCAGAAGCGATCTGCAGACCTTGCAGTACATTCTGTACCGCTATCTGACGCAGTCCACCGCATTGGCGAACTCCATCAATGCCGGGGGTGGCAGCATGACCGAGATCAGCAACACCACGCAGACTGCCCAGTCGGTGCAGCTCACCGTGACGATGGTGGCGGTGCTCCCCATCTTCATGGTCTACCCATTCATGCAGAGGTATTTCGTCAAGGGCATCACCATTGGAGCGGTCAAAGGCTGACCGCCTCCGCAGCAAACAATTCAGCAGGGTTGAACAAGGGAGAAGACATGCAATCGAACGGAACCGCCACCCCCGGTGCCACCGGGATCCGGCTTGGCCGCCGCGGGCTGCTCAAGATCTGTGGTGGCGTGGCCGCCGGCGCGCTGGCCAGCCCATTGCTTTCCGCCTGCGGAAAGTCCGCGTCCTCAGCCTCGTCGGGTGGTGGCGGAGCAACCGCTGAGGTCAGTATTTTCACCGAATCAGCCACCTATGAGGGAAAGCTCGACGGATACGTCGGCAAGTGGTTCAAGGACAAGGTGAATACCGAGGTGAGCGTGGTTCCGAACAGCGTGGGCGGCACCAGCCGGTTCGCCACCAGGCTGTCCACCGGCAACCTGGGAGATCTCATCGTCTTCACCGGTGTCGACGATCTCAAGCAGGCGCTCAATGCGAATCTCCTCCTCGACCTCTCGACGAAGGAGAAGGAGCTCCCGAATCTCTTCCGCTTCAAGGACGCCATTGCCAGGGTCAAGAAGGTCTACGACGGCAAGGTGATGGCCATGCCTAGCGCGGTCTGCCTCGACAGCGTGATCTCGAAGACCGATCCCGTGGTCGTGCCCTCCATGCGCTACGACTACTACAAGGAATTGGGATCGCCGGCCATCAAGGACTACTGGAGCTATGCCCAGGTGGCCGAGCAGATGGTGGCAGCGCACCCCACCACGGAGAATGGATCCAAGTTCTATGGGCTCTCGCTGTTCTCCCAGTGGGACAGCACCAACGCCACCCAGCTGCGCACCATCTCGCAATCCATGGGGTGGACAGGCAATGACGGGGTGAACGCCTACAAGTTCATCGACATCGATCCGCTCGGCAAGCGGACCCAGGTGCTCATCGAGGAGGGCAGCATCTATCTGCAGTCGCTGAAGTGGGCCAACGGCTTCTACAGGAAGGGCCTGCTCGACCCCGACTCGGCCACCCAGACCTGGGATGACTATCTCAAGAAGGCACAGAAGGGCCAGTCCGCCTTGTGGGTCTTCGGCTACACCGGCGATCTCAACTTCAACCCGGCAAACCCCGATCTCACCGCAGCGGGCAAGGGCTACAAGAGGATCAGCAATGATTCGATGAAAGCCGCCGATCCGATGACCTCGACCTTCGGCAGCTCCTGGTACTGGGCCGTCACGAAGAAGGCGAAGGATCTCGATGGCACGCTGAAGCTGCTGAACTTCCTGTATTCCGACGAGGGTGGCTTCGGCTTCGAGATGGGCCCCGAGGGAGTGCTGTGGAAGCGCAATTCCGAGGGGATCCCCACTCTTACCGAGCTGGGCAAGCAGGACTGGTCTGCTGCCATTCCCGCCGACCTCGGGGGCGGCAAGAAGTCAGACACCTTCAAATCACGGGTCAACGGTCCCACGCTCGACCAGGCATGGCCGAACCCCACCTACAAGATCCCCGCCAACTACCAGGTGTGGACCGACTACCTCACATCGAATGCCTCGGCGCTCGACAAGCAGTGGACGCAGGACCACGGAGGCGCCCTCAACATGAAGGAATTGCTCGTCAAGAACAACCAGCTTGCCGCATTCAAGCCGAAGGATGTGCCGGCGGTTTCCTACGACGACCAGCTCAAGGTGGTCGCCAACCAGGTGGGCAATGCGATCAAGCAGTACTCCTGGAAGATGATCTACGCGAGCGACGATGCCACCTTCGATTCCTTGAAGAACGAGATGGTCTCCAAGGCCCAGGGTCTCGGCCTGGACAAGTGCGTCGACTTCGAGAAGAAGACCGCGCAGACCTTCTTCGACGCCAGCTGATCGATGCGGTGACGGATGCGGCGCGGCAGCCGCATCCGTCACCACAACACATGTCCCATCGTCTCCCAGGAGTGGCGACACCATGAATCCCAAGACAGCTCAGAAGATCTATGAAATCACCCTCATGGCGAGCAGATTGGTCATGATGAATCTGCTGTGGATCGTGTTCGTGCTCTTGGGCGGCGTGGTGTTCGGCATTGTTCCCGCGACCGTCGTCGTCGTGAGCATCTTCCGGGACGATCGGGTCAAGGACGACGAGTTTAGCTGGGTCCGGCTGGCCTGGCAGCGTTACTTTCCTGCTGTGCGACGTTTCGCGGGTGTGTCGGTGATCTTCTCGGTGCTGCTCATCGGGGCCATTCTTGCCCACCAGTTGCCTGGCGTGCACGACCTCATTCCGGCGTGGCTGGCGCTGCTCGTCGTCGTCCTGCTCACCTGCCTCTTCCTGCCGTATCTGGCTGTCAACGACGCTCATTTCACCATCGACCGGATATCTCTCGTCAAGAATTCTCTGCTGTTGCCGATCCTGTGGCCTCTCACCTCGATCCGGCTCGTACTCACCGAGGCGGCCATGATCCTGCTGTGCTGGCTCGTACCGGGCCTGCTGCCATTCGTTGCTGTCTCGGTTCCGCTCTATCTCGCCACCTGGCTGCTCACGGCCCGCTGGGACCGTCAGCTTGCCCGCAGCCAGCCCGATCGATCCCTGTCTCGGCCAGTCGGGGCGAGCTGAGCCCTCCCGCGGGCCCAGCAGTTTCCACCGATGCGTCGGTGCCGGCTTCCCCTCCGCCCGATCCGGCGAAGGCACCTGTCTTTCAAGGAGTAGACCCATGAAGTCCCTGCCCGAACACGTCATCGTCGATGCCACCGCATGGCATCAGACCGAGGTCGAGGGCGGTGTCCGATTCACCCACCCGAATCCGCACGGCAAGGATCACTGGGATCGGTGGGGGTTCTTCGAGTCGAATGACCACAGTGTTGACCTGACCGACTGGTACGGTCTGCGCGTCGTGGCCGATGGCTTCTACGGCGTCGTCGAGGCAACCATCACCCTGGTCGCCACGCTCAACCGGTTCCCGCGGCCCGAGGCGCTCGTGGAGACCACGGCGCGCGTGCTCCTGAGCAGCGGCGAACCGAGCTTCGTGTCATTCGATGCCTTCGATGTCGACGAGGCAAACCAGGTGTTCTTCCGCGGAGTCCTCGCAGTCGAGATCCGCTCGGCACGCCGGCCTCACATCGCAGCGCTGGATTTCGTGGCGGGCCGCGAGCTCGCCGTGGCGGCACCAGTCCTCGGTAAGCCGATACCTGCCGGTGGCCGCGCCGAGTATGCGGTTGAGCTGTGCAATGTCACCCAATCCTCGATCCGGGTGACGGCACGCATCGAACGCCGCGGCTGGGAGACCTTGCATGCACTCCTGCTCGGCACCGACGGGCAGGAGTGCGGGCCGGTGATCGTGCTCTCGCCTGGTGAGCGCCGCGAGCTGCAGGTGGCGGTCAGCGACGATCCGCGAGTCCCGGAATGGGGCTGGGAGGAGCAGGTACTCCTCGTGTCGTCCGAGCACGGCGCGCCGGTCAGGCTCCGTTTCGTGACCACCCGGCACAGCGAGGACTACACGACCACGCTGCGCGAGGCCGACATCGACGAGGTCCGGTACAACATCGAGCACTACGAGTGGGCACGGCAGTCCTTCGCGCGCCGGCGCAGGCAGGCGCAGGAGTGGATCGTACCGACCGTGGACCCATCCCTGGGATATCTCTTCGTGACACGGAATGCCGAGGAGGCCGACAACTGCGCCCTCGTGTATCTGGTGACCGGGGAGATGCACTTTGCCGAGAAGGTCGCTGCGTTCATGAGGGAGTTCAGCGACCCCGAGCGCGGTTATGGGACAGTGCCCAGGGCCGGGAACCAAGAATTGGTGCACGAAGGACTGTTCTTCTTGCATACGGCCTACGCCTTCGATCACATCAAGCGCACCGGTCTGCTCAGCGCGGAAGAAGTGACTCGCACCCAGGAGGCCTTCCGGTTCTTCATGGAGATCATCCGCAAGGAGACCATGCGGGGCAAGATCTCCAATTGGAACCTCTCGGAGCTGGTGGGCGCGGTGGCCTGCGCTGCCGCAATGGAGGATCTCAGTGAGATCGGCTACTTCCTGACCTGTCCGAGCGGGATCCACGATCACATCTCCAAGGGCATCGTGGACGACGGCTGGTGGTTCGAGGCCTCCATCGGCTACAACCTGTTGGCGATGGGGCTTTTCCTTCAGGTGGCCAGCGTTGTCGACAAGTGGGGGTTCGGCTTGGCGCAGCTGGAGTTGCCTGCCAGCTATGCTCGGACCACCTCGGTGGACGAGGCACTCATCGCGTCCGACGACCGTATCGACGGCCTCTCGACGCAGATCTGGGGACCCTCCACCCGCAGTACGCGCTCGATACGGATGCTCGTCGACAGCATGATCCCGTTCTTCGACGACCAGGGCGTGGTCTTCGGGATGAACGATGCCGCCGAAATGCGCGCACCTGCGTGCTTCTTCATGGAGCCGCGCTATGACCTTGCGTATCGCACCTATCGCAATCCGAGCCTGATCCCCTTCTTGAGAGCCGTCGCGCCCGATGAGCGTGACCCCTACTACGGGGTGGGGGAGCTGCCTGCCGTTTCTGACCCCGATCTGCAGATCTTCCGGGACAATGCCCGCGCCGACGTGGCGGGCATCACCCTGCTGCGCTCCAAGGTGGCCGGTCGATCCTTGGACGAGGAATACCAGGTGACGGTGAAGACGGGAATCCTGGGCGGGGCGCACGGCCATTACGACCGTCTGGCGCTCAACTCGATCCGTCGCTTCGGGAAGAACTTCTACAATCCCGAGAGCATCTGGTACGCCTACCACACCTTCATGTACAAGTTCTATGTCCAGAATTCGATCACGCACAACATGACGACTGTCGACCTCAAGCAGCAGGATCCAGCCGAATCGCATCTGCTGGCGATGGGCTCTGCAGACCACCTGCAGTTCGCCGTTCATGAGATCACCACGAGATGGTGCAATCCGCCCTATGGCGGCTGGATCGTCAAGCAGGGTGAGACCTTCGCCGAGCGCTGCTGGGCCGAGGGACGCAGCCTGGAACTGCCGGACCAGCAGCCTGAATACACCCGGCGCAGCGGATTCACCGAGCCGATCGTCCAGCGGCGGGCGACGCTCCTCACCGATGACTACATCGTGGTCCTCGACCACCTCGAGGCCACTGAACGCCACCAATTCGACTGCCTGTTCCATGTCAGCGGCCTGCATTCACTGACAGTTCCCGGGTCCGGTGAGGTCGAGCGGCTGTCGCCGGATCCGGCCGACAGCGACCACTTTGCGTTCAGCCGCTCATCGGCACTGCGCTACCTGGGCCATGAGCCCACCCTCGATCCGTCGCCGCTGAGCAGCGGCCAGTTCGTCACCGACTGCCACCGATTCCGCGGTGAGGGAGTGGTGAGCGCCCACTTCGAGGTGGACATGTCCGAATTGAGCGATCTGGGCTGGTTCGCGAAGATCAGGAGCTCCTACAACAGGCCAGGCCTGTTGAAGATGGACATCCATTCGGTCAGCCCGTCTTCCCGCGAGCTCCTCGTAGGATGCGATCCCGAGTACTACCAGACCCAGCAGCAGCTGCACTATACCGTGATGGCGGGAGGCACCACGGTCCGGGAGGGACGGCTCGGACCGTGGATCTTCGGACGCCATGATCTCGATATCGCAGTGGACGGGGTGGACTCGCTTGTCCTGCGGACCCAGTCGACACCGGTGCAGCCGGAGTACGACGCAGCGCCCATGGAGCCCATCCCCTGCGTGTTCTGGGGCAATGGCATCGTCACCACCCGGGACGGACGGCAGATTGGCCTGGGCGAGCTGCCGGTCGAGTACAGCAATGTCGTGCCGGTGCCGGTGCCCGACCGCGACTACGAACAAGGCCCGGTGAAGCTGGAGATGAGGGTGATGCAGCACAGCCTGCCCGGTACGCCGGCCGATCTGGCAGCTGCCGGCGAGCTGAAGGTCGATCTGCGGGGTCTGGACGCCGTGGCGCTGAGGGTGAGCATCGGCGGGGACTATCCGGTCGGCGACGAAAGCACTCGTCGCAGGACACTCGACATCCGTGAGAACGGAACAGCAGCCGACTTTGCCACCGTTGTCGAACAGTACGACGATGAACCCGTGATCCGCTCGATCGTGCCCGAGGAGTCCGGTATGGTCATCGAGCTGGTGAACGGCCGAAGGCAGCGGTTGACGGTGAGCGACCTCACGCTCGCCGATGCACGATTCACTCTCGAGGAGCTGAGCTGAATGCCATCACGACAACCGCTCTTGACCGCTCGGCGGCCCAGGCCCGGGTACTGAGGCCGCGACCATGGCTGTGACGGCGGTGAGCGGAGCGGACGGCAGTCAGCGCCGACCTGGACCGACGAAGGTCGATCAGGTGAACCTCCGCGATGTCGCGAAGCGAGCCGGGGTGTCGGTGGCGACGGCATCGCGGGTGCTGGCGGACAGTCCCCATGTGAGCGACGGCACGCGTCAGCGCGTGATGAAGGCGGCCGAGCAGCTGGGCTATGTGCGCAATGGCCTGGTCCGGGCCATGACCGGACACGGGCCGAGGACGATCGCGCTGATCTTCGAGCGCATGATCGGAACCTCGTTCGCCCAGTTGGCAGGAGGCGCCGAGCAGGTGGCGGGCGCCCGCGGGCATCTGCTGTTCATCTCCAGCACCGAGGGCTCCCTTGAGCGGGAGTCGAGGCTCATCTCGGTGCTCGCCGAACAGCGGGTTGCCGCCGTGCTCATGGTGGGCGCCACCCGCAGCAGCGGCTCGTTCGAGCGCACCTTGGGCCGCTACTGCGAGGAGCTCGCGTCTGTCGGCGCGCCGCTCATTCTGTGCGGACGCCGCCCCATTGCAACGCGCCCCGAGATCGTCAGCGTCGACTACGACCATGCCGGCGGGATCGCCCGTGCTGTCGACCATCTCGTCGCCCAGGGGCATCGGCGCATCGGCTATCTCGGCGAGGGCGTCGGCACGACGACCAGTGAGGTGCGGCTCAGTGGATACCGGGCCGCAATGCGCAGCCATGGGCTTCGACCTCACGACGAGCTGATCGTCACTGCCGGCAACTCGGCCGAGGAGGGTGCAGTGGCAATGAATGCATTCCTCGACAGCGGCGTCGAGGCGACGGCATTCGTCTCCATGACCGACAATCTGGCGGTCGGCGTCTACCGCGCTGCCCGCTGCCATGGGCTGCGCATCGGGCACGATCTCTCCGTCGTCGGCTTCGACGCGAACCCGCTCACCGGGGATCTGACGCCTGGGCTCACCAGCGTGCGAGCGCCCTTCCGCCTGGTGGGGCAGCGGGCCGTGGAGATCGCTCTGGGAATACGGCCCAAGGAGAATGTCGTTTTCCCGACCGAGCTGGTGGCCGGGGGGTCGGTGGGGAGCCTGGCGGGCTGAAGCCCCGGAATCCCAGGATTCACAGCCCCGCGGGGCTCTTGCTCACCTCACGCGGATGCCCATGGGGCAGTGTGTCGCCGCCCGCTCGCTGTCTTCCCTGGAGATGGCGCGACAAGGCACGGCAGGGCCCTCGCCACCTCCGGTGACGAGGGCCCTGCCGATCGCCGATCACTCGGTATCGGTACCGTCGTCCGGCCCGGTGCCAGCGTTCCGGTTCCTGCGCGCGACGATCCACCCACCAGCCGCGGCGGAGAGCACCGCGGCCACGCCAAGAAGTCCGCCGACGCCGCTGCCACCCGTGAGCGGCAGACCGAGCACCGAGGAAGTCTTCGAGGCAGACCCGCTCGGCTTCGCCACCGATCCGGGCGCACTCGGGCTTGACGGTACCGGCGACGAGGGCACTGCCGAGCTGCTGGGCGCCGACGGGCTCGGCGACGTGGCCGAGGCCGATGGTGAGGGGCTGGGCTGGGGCGACACCGGGTCCAAGTAGACGACCACGGTGGACATCGGGGGCACCGTGATGGGGCTTGACAGATCGACATGGTCACGCGTGCCGGTCAGTTGCTGGCCGTGGCGTCCCGCGGGGTCCGCCAGCTCGAAGCTTCGGTCCTTTGTCGTATTCATTCCCACCAGATAGCGCCCGTATTCCAGCCGATAGAAGGGTGCTATGCCGACGAGCACCTCCTCCACCCCCAGATCCCTCGAACCGAGTGCGGGATCCGCATCCGCCGGGATCTTCGCCAGGTGCATGACCTCGCCTGCATAGGCCTGATGCACCTGCGGGCCGGGCGCAGGCCACGAACCGCCCGGAACGCCGATGGGTTGTCCGCTGTTGTTGATCGCATAGTCCTGGGTGACCCAGTCCTGGATCGCGAAGGTCTCGTCGCTGAGGTCCCCCTCCACCGTCTCTCGAATCGTCGCGGTGCGCTGAGTGCTGGGTGTGAGGAGATGCACCCGTCCCCATCGGTTCACGGCCTGACGAGAACGCCAGTAGGGGGAGGCGAAGAGTATCTCCTGGCCATTCTTGAGGGCAAGCGCCCCCGCGACCTCGTCGGCGAAGACGAAGTCGTCGGCCTCCCAGTCGATGGGAAGCCTGCGGCCGGACTTGCCCTGCGCTTGGAACGCCGGAAGGTCCCTTGCGAGCAGCCGCAGGGCATTGAGTCCCACGCGTGTGCCGGTGTTCGTGAGGAGCAAGGACAACTGCGGGCCGAACTGACCGTCGTCGATCATCTCCTGGGCCCAGCCGGTGAGGTCGGGATCGTCGAAGGCTCCAGCTGTCATGAGGGGATTGCCATCCCACCACGTGCGGCTCGTGTATGTGGTGACACCCGGGTACACCTCGTTGCGCCAGCCGATCTCGGATTCGAGCCGGGAAATCCGGTTCCCGTCCGCGTCGAGATCGATATGGCGGAAATAACCGCGCGCCTTGCACATGGCAACCATCCGCTCGCGCAGCTCTGGGGCATCGAGGGCGCGGTACCCGCGGGTGACCGATTCGTACATCATGACCAGCCAGTCCTGGACCTCGCCATAGCTGCCAACGAAGCCCAGTTCCCTCGTGAGCCCCTTGGGAGAAACGACCACATAGTCCTCGCCGAGCGGCTTGGTCCGGGTTCCGTCGGGCAGCTCGGGGCCAAGCCACGGCTTGGACCCGATGCTCTCATAGAGCCACTCGCGAGCTCGTGCCTCGGGCCAGGCATTCTTGGGAGAGATGAGGGAGAGCCCACGATTCGCCTGGTAGATGCCAATGGCGGTGATCTGGGCCTGGTTGCTGTAGTGCCTCATGTTCTGCTTCCAGTAGTCCCTGCTGGACAGCAGCATGTCGGTATAGGCCGCCCGTCGGCTGATGGGGGCGGCCGAGGCCGGGGCGGGCGCCGTGACGCTGAGGTCGTCGAACCAGGCGGATTCCCCATTGTCAACACGCATCCACATCTGGAAGTTCGCGGCACCCTGAGGGACCGGGAAGCTCCCGGAGAGCTCCTGCCAGTCGGTGGTCCCCGTGGTCACATAGAAATTGTGGTCGGTGCCGACGACCTTGTTGGACGCATTGAAGAACAGCACATCGACTCGCGGGGTGGTTGCTTTGCCATCGGTCTTGACCCATGCGGTGAAGGAGAATTGGCCGCTGCCGACGAGCGTGGCACCGGCGGGCTGCACGACAAACATACCCTCGCTTCCCTTCGAGGTGAGCTTGATCGATGCCTGCCCGCTGTGCGCGACGGAGGTGTCGCGAGTGAACGTTCCATTCGGCGCCCAGCCAGGTGATTGCCAGCCTATCGGGGTGTCTCCGCCGCCCTCGAATCCGGCATTGACGAGCGTCGTATATCCGGGGGTGACATTGAGATCGAGCAGCGATGTGGGCTGCGATGCGGAGCTCGCATTGAGCTCCTCCCATCGATAGGCGAGCACGAGACCGACTCTCCCGAATCCCTGCCATTGCTGGTCGGAGTCCGTGAGGACCTTGGGGTCTGCCTTCCACGCGTTGTAGCGGCCGTCGATGGCCGCGCAGAGCGCCGTCAAGGCATCGGGGTTGTGGTAGGCGATGTTCTCCTCGTCCTGCCAGTCATAGGCCTCGGCGAGCTCATTGAAACCCCAGGCGTCCAGGGAGTAGGCGCCGCCTCCATAGACGAGCTGCTGGAGGTCGCCGAGAACGCGCGTGCGCACCTTGGCGAGCCAGTCTTTGTCGTCGTTGGCGCGGGTGCCGACCGTCGGAAGGCTGCCGAGCACATCCGTGCTCTCGGGCACGAACTGGGGCTCGGTATGGGAGTAGACGCGGTAGAGGGGCCGGGAGGGCGTGTTCATGTCATTCGCGAAGAAGGTCTTGGCATCCCCGTATTCCCAGATGCGGCCCATCGCGCGGATCTCGATGGCAAGCTCGTCCTTGCCGGCCGTGATGGCCTCTGGCAGCGGCAGTGTGTGCATGAAGAAGCGGCCCGGTGAGCGGGGATCGGGCCCGATCTGATCGAGGTTGTCGACCGGCCCCTCGTCGTACCAGCCGACCGCCTTGCCGTCCACGAAGAGCTGCAGGCGCCAGTCCTGGGTGTCGGTGCTGGTCGGGGTGAGCTTGGCCGCGGCGTCGCCTCCCCAGAGCTTGACCGTGACATAGGTGGTCTTCGTGGGGTCCACCGTGAGGGTGAAGCCGATTGTCCCGCCCCACCAGCTCGGCTGGGGCAGCGGATTGATGACGCGCGCCGGCTGGCCCAGCGCCCCGGTCACCGTGGCGGACAGCTCTTTCCCGGTGAAGGAGTGCGCGAGCTCCGAGGCGGCATCGCCGAAGGTGATCGTATCGAGGACCGCGGAGGCCGTGTCGCTCCCCGAGCTGTTCGAGGCGCTTGCCGAGGGGCTCGCACCGTCCGCGGACGCCGAGGCATCCCACACGACCTGGCTTGCCAGGACGGCAGACGACGCCATGGCGCCGGCGAGGACTCCCCGTCGGCTCACTTTCATTGTCATTGTTGCTCCCATCACATCGCTGTGTCAGCAGGATTGGTGAGCCAATTGCGATCCATCAATGACCGTAACTAGTTACACTGATCTGAATATTTATCAGCCCGTTTTCAGCCTGTCAATGCCCGAGGGCTTCCGTGAGGTTTTGCCGTATGCCCGGGGCGGGCGGGGTCCGGGATCCAGCAGACCTGCGATCCGTGGACCGGCCCGAGCCCGGCGGGGTCGTCGGCTCGGCGGGGCACCCTCTTCCCGCCTCCCTCCGCCTCACTGTGCCTGCCTGCATCTGTCTGTGTATGTCTCCACCTGCCTGTCCTCGTGGCGGCTCGCGAGGCCCTCCTCGGCTTCCTCGAGGGCGAAGTTGAATGGGTCAGTGCGGGTAGGTATGGTTGCATTGCTGCAAGATTTTCCTGCTGCAAGTTTCTCCCGCCAGCGTCGGCGCCCGGCGCTCAACCTCGGCGGTGGGCGCAAGGTTGACGGCTAATGACTCTCGGAGGGATGCATGTCAATCGCCACCGCACGCAGGGAGGCTCCCACGCCTCCCGAGGAGCACCAGCAGGTGATGAATCACCGGGAGATTCTCCTGGTCATCTACGGACTGATGGCCGGAATGTTCCTGTCGTCACTCGACCAGACCATTGTTGGTACGGCAATCCGCACGATCGGCGATGATCTGCACGGACTCGACCAGCAGGCCTGGGTGACCACCGCCTATTTGATCACGTCCACGATAACCGTCCCGATCTACGGCAAGGTCTCTGACCTATTTGGTCGCCGGCCGCTGTTCCTGTTCGGTATCACTGTTTTTGTCCTGGGCTCGCTGATGTCCTCGCTCTCCACCTCCATGCTCATGCTCGCGGGCTTCCGCGCCTTCCAGGGCATTGGGGCCGGCGCGCTCATGTCGTTGCCGCTCGCCATCATGGGCGACATACTCGCCCCTCGGGAGCGAGCCAAGTACCAAGGCTATTTCTTCGCGGTCTTCGGTGTCTCAACGGTCATCGGTCCGCTCATCGGTGGCGTGTTCGCGGATACGAACAGGATTCTCGGCATTGCCGGGTGGCGTTGGGTTTTCCTCGTCAACGTCCCGGTCGGAATCATTGCCTTCGCGATGGTCTTTGCTTTCCTGCACCTGCCGAAGGTGAACACCAACACGGCGCCGCGAATCGACTGGTTCGGTGCAGCCGCGGTGGTCATGGCTCTCGTCCCGCTGCTCGTCGTTGCAGAGCAAGGCAGGACCTGGGGCTGGGCTTCGGCCATCTCCATCACGTGTTATGTCATCGGTGTGCTCGGCGTCATCGCCTTCCTCGTCATCGAGCAGCGCATGGGTGATGATGCGATCGTCCCGTTGCGACTGTTCAGCTCTCACACCTTCTCGATGGCCACCATTCTCAGTGTGCTCGTTGGCTTCGGAATGTTTGGCGCCATGATGACGATTCCGCTCTACCTGCAGATCGTGGTGGGTCTGAACCCGACCGAATCGGGACTGGCCACCATCCCGTTGGTGATCGGCCTGATGATTGCCGCGTTGAGCGCTGGCCAGATCACGGCGCGAACAGGCCACTACCGGGTCTTCACGATCACCGGCACCATGAGCACTGCGCTCGGCTTCCTCCTTCTCACCTTCATGAAGTACGACACCCCGTTGTGGTATTTGATGCTGGGAATGTTTGTCATCGGTTTCGGCCTGGGCCAGCTCATGCAGACCCTGATCCTGGCGAGCCAGAATTCCGTTCCCCCTAAGGACATGGGGGTGGCCAGCAGCGCTGCCACCTTCTTCCGCCAGATCGGCGGCACGCTGGGCACCGCCATCATGCTGTCCGTGCTGTTCTCCTTGCTGCCCACCAATATCGTGCAGGGCATGACCAACCAGACCACGCTGAACGCAGCTCTGGACGCGTCACTGAACCCGAGTGTCGCCGGCGCACCGGGTAACCAGGCGATCATGAAGCAGCTGTGGACACCCATCATCAATCCGGTGAAGAGCACCATCCAGACCCAGCTCGACTCGGCGAGCAGTGCGGCCAAGCAGGCCGCTGACACAGCAGTGACGCAGAAGGTCACCGAGGCAGTCAACGCTCAGGTCGCGGCTGGCGAGATCACCCAGGCCGAGGCATCGGTGGCCATCACCCACGGGGTCGAGACTGCTCGCCCTGCGGCTGAGCAGCAGGCCTTGAGCGCGGCCGCGAGTCAGGCCCATGCCAATGTTGTCGGCGACACGCTGCAGGTGGACTGGTCGAATGAGACCCAGCGGGTGTTCTGGGTCGATCAGTTGACCCCCAAGCTTGCCCAGCAGATCAACCAGAATGCGTCGAAGCTGTCCAGCTCGTCGAGCTCGGCCACCAGCGACACGTCCTTCCTCACCGGCGCGGACCCCCGGCTCAGCAAGCCGTTCATGGTGGGCTTCACGCGCTCGTCGGTGACGATCTACTGGACCGGCTTCGGCGTCCTGATGCTGGCCTTCGCGCTGAGCTGGTTCTTCAAGGTACCGCCGCTGCGCAAGTTCTCGGCCCTTCAGGAGCAGGCTGATTCGGCTCTGGAGGCCGAACACCGCGGCTCCGGGGCAGCACAGGACTGAGGTGGCCATGGACGCCGATAAGGCTGAGGAGATCAAGCCCTGCGGTCTTCGCGAACGCAAGAAACAGCAGACCCGACGGGCGATCCACGGGGCTGCACTGCGTCTTCTGGACGAGGGTGGCCTGGAGAATGCGACGGTGGAGCGCATCTGCGACGCCGCCGATGTGTCCGCCCGGACCTTCTTCAATTACTACCCCTCGAAAGCGGCAGCGATCCTGGGCCTGCCCGACCGGGTGATCCCCCCCGAAGTCGCCGAACGATTCCGCAGAGCACAAGGTGAGCTGGTGCCGGCCTTGTGCGAGGTGGTCGTCGCAGCGACAAATCACAACGTGGACCGCAAGGGCATCAAGAGGGTCGTCGCCGAGCGGCCTGAGCTCGTGGCCGAGTTCACACGGTGGATCATGTCGGTGCGCGAGGAGTTCATCGCGCTTGCCCGTGAGCGCGCAGCCAGCGAAAGCGTGGCCTTCGGGGCCGCCTCCCTCGTGCTCGCCGGCTTCGGACTGGCTCTCCATACGCACCGCACGGACGACAACCCGATCGACGTGGCCTTGGCGCAGTCCATCGATACGGTGATCGCCACACGCAATGCCGTCCTGAGCCCTCTGCAGTCCCCGTCGAACCAGCTGACCGAACCTCCGGGGGAGGCGAACGCTCCGGTGAATTCCTCGGTGGAGTGATGACCGGGCACTGCTGAGCACCGTTGTGGTAGGAGTGGAGCGCCGGGGCGCCCCGGCGCTCCACGGGCGGGTGTCCGCACAGCACCCCGTGCCGATGCCCAATCATGGGCTCATCCCAATCGAGGGTGTAGTTGGGGTCTGAATCCGCCTGTCTCGAGCAGGCTTCTGGCGATGTAGTTGGTGAGGTTGCGGAAGCCCAGG
>NZ_FOGZ01000002.1 GCF_900111365.1 Propionibacterium cyclohexanicum | reverse complement strand
CCTCGGCTTCCGCAACCTCACCAACTACATCGCCCGCAGCCTGCTCGAGACCGGCGGCTTCAGACCCCACCTACACCCTCATCTGTGAAGAGCCGCCAATACCGGTGTAGCGGGCGGCAGCGTTGCTGCAGGTGCTGCAGCGGGCTCCTCCGGCACCACTCGCGTGAACCTCAACACCGCGGACGCGAGTGCGCTGGACGCGCTGCCGGGAATCGGCCCGGTGATCGCCAACCGGATCATCGAATGGCGCACCGAGCACAGCCGCTTCAGCCGTGTCGAAGAGCTTCAAGAGGTGGCCGGTATCGGTCCAGCTCTATTCGAGAAGGTGAAAGACCGTGTCGCCGTCTCGTGACGGGTACAGGGACGCTGACCCGGGCCATCCGGTCACGGATGGCCCGGGGACTTGGCCGGACCGGGACGAGCCGCTGCCCGGCAGCGCCAGAGCAGATCTGCGGTTGGTGGCACCGGCGTTGTGCGCGTGGGCTGTTGCATGGGCGGTGCTCGCTGTGCCCCATCCCATTGCGTGGGGAATCGGGGCGGCCCTGGGAGGGCTCGCCGCGTGGGGTGCGCACCGCAAGCGCTGGCTCCTGGCGGGCTGCGCCCTCGTTGGCCTCAGCTCCGCGGTCTGTGCGCTCGCACAGACCGAGCTGGTCGGCACATCGTTGCTTGCCCAGGCCGGCCGCGATCACGCGGTCGTCGAGGTCGTGGCCACTGTGCGCTCCGATCCGCGCGAGTTCGGTGCCAGGGCGGGACTCCCGCCGGCAGCAGTTGTCCGTGTCAGCGTGCAGCAGGCGCAGATCCATGGCCAGACCTCGCGCCTGCGCGTCCCCGCCGAACTCGTGGCCTCCGGTGACCGACGCCGTGAACTCATGGCCCTGGGTGTTGGGCAGAGAATCACGGTGCTTGGCAAGGCATCCGAGCCCAGCGACCGGACGCGAGCTACCGCGGCGCGGATAGCTGTCTCCAGCGCTCCCCGGATCCTGGCGCCACCCGGTCCGCTCGATACCGTCCTCAACCGGGTGCGCGCCGCCTTGGTTTCGTCGATGTCCGCGAGCACCCCCGAGCAGGCCGGTCTCGTGCCCGCACTGGTGGTCGGCGACGTGTCCGGCCTGTCCAGCTCACTCGAGGCCGATTTCAAGACCGCCGGATTGACCCACCTCACCGCCGTCTCGGGCACGAACCTCACCCTCATGCTCATCTTCGTGCTCAGCTGCGCCCGCATGCTCGGCGTGCGGGGCTGGGCCTTGCGAACCCTGGCCTTTCCCGTGGTGATCGGCTTCATCGTGCTGTGCCGTTCCGAGCCGAGCGTCGTGAGGGCCGCTGCCATGGGTCTCGTCGCGCTGGCCGCCACCGGGCGGCGAGGTGTCGGGCCGCCCGGCCTGCGCCAGCTGTCCGTGGCGGTCTGGGTCCTCGTGCTCGCCGATCCATGGTTGGCCCGCAGCTGGGGATTCGCACTCTCGGCGGCGGCGACCGGCGGGATCCTGTGCTGGGCGGGTCGCTGGCAGCGGCGGATGCGCCGGTGGGCAGGTGCCTGGCTTGCGGAGTCGATCTGTGTTCCGCTCGCCGCACAGATCGCCACCCAGCCGCTGGTCACGGCCCTCTCGGGATCGGTGAGCATGAGTGCCGTGGCCGCGAATGCCCTGGTGGCGCCGTTCGTGGGTCCAGTGACCGTCCTGGGCATGGCTGCTGGGGCGGCGGGTGTGGTTCTGCCCAGCGTCGGTGTGGCCCTAGGATGGCTGGCCGGCTGGTGCGCCGAGACAATCATCCTCGTCGCCCACCGCGCTGCGGACCTGCCGGCCACAACTCTCAGCTGGCCTGCCACGCCCCTCGCGGTGATGGTGCTCTGCGCGATGTGCGCTGCCCTCGCCTGGCTCATCGACCGTCTCATCGCGCGCCCACTGCTGTGCCTGCTGCTGGCCCTTGCCGCAGTCGGTGCATGCCTGTGGCGCCCTCAGCCGCCCGGCTGGCCCGATGACTGGACGGTGATCAGTTGCGATGTCGGCCAGGGTGACGCAACGCTGGTGCGCACCGGCCCCACCACTGCCATCCTCGTCGATACCGGACCAGAGCCGGATGCGATGGCTGGCTGCCTGCGCAACAGTGCAATCACCCGTGTCGCGCTGCTCGTGATCAGCCATTTCCATGCGGACCACGTTGGGGGGCTGGACGGTGTGTACCGCGTGGCTAGGGTCGATGCAGCGCTCATCAACCCGCTCGCCTCACCTGTCCGCGAAGCAGCCCGGGTGCGCGAGACACTGGCAGGCCACGCCACCCCGATGAGGTCCGCGGCGGCAGGTGACCGTTTCGGCGTCGGCACGGCGAGCTGGCAGACCCTCCAGGCCGCGGCGGGTGCGGCGGGCACTGCTGGCGGCGCTGTCAAGGACGGTGTCGGGCCCACCGGCGGGGAGGGGGAGAGCGCCGCTGAGAACGATTCGAGCATCCTGGGCCGAATCAGCGTGCCAGGGCTGAGCGTCTTGGTCACTGGTGACATGGGCGCGTCCGCCCAGCGAATCGCGCTCGCCAGCGGTCTTGACCTGCACGCCGATGTGCTGAAGGTCCCGCACCACGGTTCCGCCGACCAGGACGAGGATTTCCTGGCCGCCACCGGCGCACGGGTCGCGCTGGTGAGTGCGGGAAAGGACAACGGCTACGGTCACCCCACGCCCAGAACTCTCGCCAGACTCGCGCGCCACGCCATGACCACCGCCCGTACCGACCAGCAGGGGGATGTAGCGGTGCGTCAACTGGGCGAGGGGCGCCTCCAGTTGGTGAGCAGGAGGTGACGACTCGAGCCGGCGGCAATTGTCGGTGCCGGGTGGCACCATGGTCACGTGGCTCGCGAATCGGTCTTCGGTACCGCCACGCTCGTCCTTGGTCCCGAGACCCTCCTGGCCGAGCGGGCAGTGGCTCGCCTGCTCGCCGCCGCGCAGGCTGAGCACCCTGACGTGCAGCGCAGCGAACTCGATGGGTCACGGATGAGCGCGGCCGATCTGCTCGAGGCTGCCGGGGGCTCACTGTTCACCTCGCTCAGCGTCGTCGTCGTCGACTCGGCCCAGTTGCTCGAACCCGGCGCCGCCGACGCGCTGGTCGCCCTGGCAGCCGCGCCCGGCGATGAGCTGTGCCTCGTCGTGCAGCACCAGGGGGGCACCAAGGGCCGGGGTGTCGCAGACCGGCTGCGCAAGGCCAAGGTGCATGTCGTGGAGGCAGTCGGTCCCAAGGCCTGGGAGCTCGTGGGCTTCGTCACTGCCGAAGCCCGGCACGCCGGCGTGAAGATGGATCAGGGAGCAGCCCAGGCGCTCATCGATGCGGTGGGCAGCGATCTTCGCTCACTTGCCGCCGCGGTGAGCCAGCTCGCCAGCGACTGGGCAGGGGAGCGCCTCAGCGTCGAGATGGTCGGCCGCTATTTCGCGGGGCGCGCCGAGGTGTCCAGTTTCGTGGTAAGTGACGATGTGCTGGCCGGGCACACCGGTCAGGCTCTCGAGCGGCTGCGCTGGGCCCTCTCGTGCGGGGTGGCGCCAGTGCTCATCACCAGTGCCCTCGCCAGCTCGCTGCGCTCGCTGGGAAACTACCTGGAGTTGCGTTCATCGCGTCTGTCCGATGCCGAGATGGCACGGGCGGTGGGTGCGCCGCCGTGGAAGCTCAAGACCCTTGCACGCCAGGCGCGCCACTGGCATGCATCCGCAATGGGCCCAGCCATTGTTGCAGTGGCCAGGGCTGATGCCGCAGTCAAGGGCGCGGCGACCGACCCCGAGTTCGCCCTGGAACAGCTGCTGCTGAGCCTTGACGACGCCCGGAGCGCCTGAGAATCACCGGCCTGCGGCGCGGTTCGTGGCGCACGCCCGAATAGCTCGGCAGCTTCTGGCGCAGGAGGGTGTCGAGGGCGGCCAATCTGCCCCGACCATAGCCGAGCGGCACCCGCAGGCCTCCGGCCCCTGCCTCGTCCCCTGCGGACTCGTAGTCGGCGATGGCGCCGTCACGGCGCCCCATGTCCGATGCCGTGTCCAGCGCCTGGAACTCGAGCCACACTCGCTGGCGCGGCACGACATGCCACAGGGGATCCGGCACGGTGACCAGCTGTACCAGGGCCAGCTCCCCCGTCCGCAGCTCAACTTCGCGGCGGCCGCGGTGGCGTACGCGGATGGTCTGGCCGGCGAACAGGAGCTCCCGCCTCGGTAGGTCGCGGTACTCCAGCACGCCGGACAGCACCGCGAGGGCCGCGATGACCAGCCCCCCGCCGCTCATCACCGTGGCGCGATGGTTGGACCAGGAGGCGGCCAGGATGAGCGCCGCCACTGCAAGTCCGCCGACGGCGGGGGCGAAGGCCTGCAGGGATTCACTGAGAGTCGGCCCGAAATGCATCGCCGACCCGGCCCGATCGCCGTAATGCCGGTTGTCGGTCATCGTGCTCTCACTCATCGTGCTGTATCGGCTCGCGCCAAAAGGCCGAACGGTGTCTGGGGGCACCACGAAGCGCCCCGACCACCCAGTGAGGATCGGGGCGCTGGTCAGTGATGACGCGCGGCGGCGTGAGCAGACAGGTCAGAGCGACGCTGCGGTCAGCGAAATCGACGACTTGCGGTTGGCGGCCTGGTTGGCGTGGATGACGCCCTTCGACACCGCCTTGTCGAGCTGACGATTCGCGACCGCGGCCAGCTCGAGGGCCTTGTCCTTGTCGCCGGCAGCGACAGCCTCACGGAAGTTGCGCACGTGGGTGCGCAGCGCAGACTTCACAGCCTTGTTGCGCTGGCGAGCCTTCTCATTGGTCTTGATGCGCTTCTTCTGGGACTTGATGTTTGCCACGTGAAAAACCTCTGGTCGAAAGAACTGGGTGAGCGCCACGGGGCGCGGCCCATCACAATACCATTGCGGGGTCAGCGGGGCCAGCCGCGCCCCAGGGCGTCGATCCGCTGACCCGATGTGGCCTGGCCGCGCGAGGTTCCCGTGGGACAATTGCGGCACGTCACAGGCAGTGGCGGTTTCCCAGTGAGAAGCGCCGTCAGCGAGGACGGCCGGGAGGTCATTGACATCATGAATCGCTCGATCTACACGAACCTGCTGAGAATCGTGGGGGTGGTCCTGGTCCTCGTCGGCATCGGTGCGCTGGCCGGCGGGCTGTTCGCCCACAACTATGTGACCGGCCAGCTCAAGCAGGAGAACATCACCATGCCCAACCAGGCCGGCATCGACGCGCTGGCCGATCAGAAGGACAAGGATGCCCTCAAACCCTTCATCGGCGAACAGATGACGACCGGTACACAGGCCCAAGCCTTCGCGAATCACTACATCTGGGCCCATATGGAGGCCGCCGTCAAGGCAGCGGGCCTGCCTGAAGGCACGATGTACGAGGGAGTCGGGGACAAGATCAACGAGCACAAAGCCGCATTGCAGGCGCAGGGCAAGAGCGCGGACGAGGTCGCCAAGGACGCCACGGTCGTCTCCCTCAGCTCATTGCGCACGACCCTCTTCCAGGGCAACACGCTGCGCGCCATGCTGCTCACCTCCTACGCCTTCTGGCTCATCGGCACCATCGCCTTGGTGGTCGGGATCGCGCTCATCGTGGTGGGGGCGGCCATGGCGGTGGCCGGCTTCGTCGCCGCGCGCGGCCAGGCGCGGCCCCTGCCGCCCGAACCCGCGCCGGCACGCTCGGGCGCATGAATCGCGACGTCGACCGGTGACATCGCGAGGTCCCAGATCTGCGGCGACCGGCCCGGCGCTCGTGGTGCGAGCCCGGGTCCGGCCGCCGGCGGGAGAGGTACCGGCCTCCCGTGGAACAATGGGTGGACGCCACAGTCCGTGGCGCCTTTCCAGTCGAGGAGTGCCATCGCAGTGAGCGCCGCCCCTGGAGCCACCGATCCGGCCACGATCCGCAATTTCAGCATCATCGCCCATATTGACCACGGAAAGTCGACCCTGGCGGACCGGATGCTGCAGCTCACCGGCGTGGTCAACGCCCGCGAGATGCGGGCGCAGTATCTCGACAAGATGGACATCGAGCGCGAACGCGGCATCACCATCAAGTCCCAGGCAGTACGGATGCCCTGGACACACGACGGCCGGGGCTATGTGCTCAACATGATCGACACCCCAGGGCACGTCGACTTCACCTATGAGGTGAGCCGTTCCCTCGAGGCCTGCGAGGGGGCTGTGCTGCTCGTCGACGCCGCGCAGGGCATCGAGGCCCAGACGCTGGCCAACCTCTACCTTGCGCTCGACGCCGATCTCACGATCATCCCGGTGCTCAACAAGATCGACCTGCCCAGTGCCCAGCCCGAGAAGTTCGCGGCGGAGATCGCCTCGATCATCGGATGCCAACCCGCCGACGTGCTGCAGGTCTCGGCCAAGACCGGGGCGGGAGTCCCCGAACTGCTCGACGCCGTCGTTGCCCAGGTGCCGGCACCCACCGGGGACGCGCAAGCCCCCGCACGGGCGCTCATTTTCGACTCGGTCTATGACATCTACCGCGGCGTGGTCACCTATGTGCGGGTCGTCGACGGGGAGCTGTCCACCCGCGACCGGATCCGGATGATGTCCACCGGCGCCGCTCATGAGGTGCTCGAGATGGGGGTGCACTCGCCAGAGCCAGTGGTCTGCGCAGGCCTGGGGGTAGGCGAGGTCGGCTACCTCATCACCGGGGTGAAGGACGTGCGGCAGAGCCGTGTCGGCGACACCGTCACGCTCGCCACCAGGCCGTCGGCCCAACCACTGGCCGGCTACAAGCAGCCCAAGCCCATGGTCTTCGCCGGGGTGTATCCCATCGACAGCGTCGACTTCCCCCAATTGCGCGAGGCCCTGGAGAAACTTCAGCTCAACGACGCGGCACTGGTCTATGAGCCGGAGACCTCCGGCGCCCTGGGCTTCGGGTTCCGGATCGGCTTCCTTGGCCTTCTCCACATGGAGATCGTCCAGGAGAGGCTGGAACGCGAATTCGGACTCGACCTCATCTCCACCGCCCCCAGCGTCAATTACCGCGTCGTCATGGAGGACGGCTCGCAGCACCGGGTCACGAACCCCTCGGAGTTCCCCGAGGGGAAGATCGATACCGTCTTCGAACCGGTGGTCAGGACGAACATCCTGTGCCCGGCCGAGTTCATCGGAGCGGTCATGGAACTGTGCCAGGGCAGGCGCGGCGAACAGCTTGGTCTGGACTATCTCAGCGAGGACCGCGTCGAGATGCGCTACCGGCTGCCGCTGGGGGAGATCGTCTTCGACTTCTTCGATGCCCTCAAGTCGCGCACGAAGGGATATGCCTCCCTCGACTACGAGGAGGACGGCGAGCAGCCCAGTGACATGGTGAAGGTGGACATTCTGCTCAATGGCGAGCCAGTGGACGCCTTCAGTGCCATCGTGCACCGCGAGAAGGCCTTCGGCTACGGATCCGAGATGGCCTCCCGGCTTCGCAAGCTCATCCCGCGCCAACAGTTCGAGGTGCCCATCCAGGCCGCCATCGGCGCCCGCATCATCGCCCGCGAGACGATCCGCGCGGTACGCAAGGATGTCCTGGCCAAGTGCTACGGAGGCGACATCTCGCGCAAGCGCAAGCTGCTCGAGAAGCAGAAACAGGGCAAGAAGCGCATGAAGATGGTGGGACGCGTCGAGGTGCCCCAGGAGGCCTTCGTGGCGGCGCTCACGACCTCGGAGGGTGCCGAGAAGAGCTGAAGCACGCCGGGCTCTCGAACGACCGCACCCTAAGCTGTCGTCGGTCGAAGTGTCGTCAGTGCCGGGTGATCGTCAGCGCCGCAGCCTGGTGGCTGCGAGCACGCCGCCCAGCGCGCCGCCCAGATGGGCCTGCCAGCTCACGCCGTACTGCCCCGGCAGCACGCCCCACAGCACCGAGCCGTAGACGGCGAAGACGATCACGGCAAGGAGAATGTCGCGGATCCGACGGGTCACCAGGCCGCGGGAGAGGAGATAGCTGAGGTAGCCGAAGACGATTCCGCTCGCCCCGATGGTCAGACTCCCGGGCGGGCTGAAGGTCCAGGCGAACAGGCCCGAGCAGACCATGATCACCAGACTTGCCCGGATCCACTGGCGGGTGCCGCCGAGCAGGGTGAGCCAGCCGAGCACGAGCAATGGCAGCGAATTGCTCATGAGGTGCTCCCAGCTGCCATGCAGGAAGGGGGCGGTGACGATGCCGAGGAGCCCACTGGGCCACAGCGCGTGGATGCCATAGAAATCCAGCGCGCCACCCATCGCAGCGTTGAAGAACTGCACCACCCACATGACGGCCGTGATCGAGATCATCGTCACGGCGGCCGGGCCGGGACGTGACAGCTCAACGCGGCCGGCGTACCTACGGTCGAGCTCGCTCATGGGGCAAGTCTTGCAAACCGGGCAAGGGCTGGTCATCAGCTGGGCTGAGGCACGAGTGTCGCACTTCGGATGTGAGCTCGGGCGCGGCCGCGCATGCCGGCCGGCTTCCTACACTGGCCCCATGCCCGCCGTCACCGGATCCGCCCGCAGCGAGGACGCGCGGCTGCCGCTGGAGCGGCTGGTTGCCCATCCCGGACGGCAGCTGTCCTGCTATGTGCACGTGCCCTTCTGCGCGACGCGGTGCGGATACTGCGACTTCAACACCTACACAGCCTCCCAGCTACCTGGGATGCAGGTCGGCGAGTATGTGGCGGCGGCGCTCACCGAGATCGAGTTGGCGCGGCAGACCCTGGGTGCCGGGGCCCCGGCTCTGAGCACCGTCTTCTTCGGCGGAGGCACGCCGACCATGGCGTCCGACCAGCAGCTCGCCGTGGTGCTCGCTGCCCTGCGCGAGCGTTTCGGCCTGGCTCCCGGCGCGGAAGTGAGTCTCGAGGCCAACCCGGAGACCCTCGACGAGTCCCGCCTGGAGGCCCTTCTCGCGGCAGGATTCACCCGGCTCAGTCTCGGCATGCAGTCCGCCGACGAGCAGGTGCTCGCCACCTTGGACCGTCACCACACTCCAGGCCGGGCCCTCCAGGTGGCGCGCTGGGCCCACGCCGCGGGATTCACCGATGTCTCGCTGGATCTCATCTATGGCACGCCCGGCGAATCGATGGCCAGTTGGCAGGCCAGCCTCGAGGCCGCTGTGAGCGTGGATCCCGAACACGTGAGCGCCTACAGCCTCATCGTCGAGCCCGGAACGGCCATGGCACGCAAGGTGCGCCGCGGCGAGCTGCCGGCCCCCGACGATGACGACCAGGCCGACAAATATCTGCTCGCCGAACGCCTGCTCGACGCCGCCGGACTGGGCAACTACGAGATCAGCAACTGGGCACGGCCGGGTCACGAGGCCCGGCACAACCTGGCCTACTGGCACAGCGACGACTGGTGGGGGATCGGGCCGGGTGCCCACAGCCATCTGGACGGCGTGCGCTGGTGGAACGTCAAACACCCGATGCGCTACGCCACCATGCTGTCGCGTCGTCGCCTGCCCGTCGAGGGGCACGAACTGCTCGACGCCGCGACCCGGCACGAGGAACGCGTCCTGCTCGAGCTGCGGTTGCGCGACGGGCTGCCGCTCGCCGAACTCGACGAGACCGAGCGGGCGCGGATGAGCCCCCAGCTGGACCGGGGGCTGGTCGTCGAGCACGACGGGCGCTTTCGGCTGACCGTGGCCGGCCGGCTGCTCGCCGATGCGGTGACCCGGGATGTGCTCGGCTGAGATCGCCTGCGAACAGCTCAGGCCATTGTGGTGGCCGCCAACTCGGTGCGGGAGCCACGATGCCCGGCCGACTTGCGATTGCCCCGCGACTGCAGATATCCGGCCAGCCGGGTGAGGCCGAAGTTCAGGAGCACGTAGATGACCGCGACAATCGTGTAGGTCTGCAGCAGATAGTGGGTGTAGCTGGTGAGGATGCGTCCGCGCTCCATGAGCTCGGGATAGCTCACGACATAGCCAAGCGTCGAATCCTTGAGCAGCGAGACGAGCTGGGTGAGCAGATTGGGCAGCACCAGCCGCAGGGCCTGCGGCAGGACGACGAGCGCCATGGTCATCCGGGCGGACATCCCCAGCGACTGAGCGGCCTCACTTTGGCCCTTTTCGACAGCGAGGATCCCGGCGCGGAAGACCTCGGCGGTGGTGGCCGAGTTCACCAGGATCATCGGGATGACGAGTTTCCAGTAGATGTCGAGGTTGAGCCCGTAGCTGGGCAGGGCCAACAGGAAGGCGTAGACGACCAGGAGCATCGGGATCGAGCGGAAGAACTCGACCCAGCCGACGCACACGGCATGCACGAGCGGCTGTCGGGTCAGGCGTCCCAGTGCCAGCAGAAGTCCGAACGGGAAGGCGAAGACCGCCGCGACGAGGGTGGCCCGGAAGGTCCCCACGATTCCGTAGGCCATATAGGTGGCGAAGCCCGGCTGCGTGAAGAAGAACCACTTCTGCGGCTCGAGCTGGTCGTGGGCGTCCAGCTGCGCGAGCACCACAATGACGAGAGCGATGATGAGCAGCGCCACAGCGACGGTGGCGAGCGCAATGGTGCGTCGGCCCCGGGGGCCGGGTTCGTCGAAGAGGATGCGCTGGCTCGGTTGGGTGCTCATGCCTGCACCTGCCTGCGCTGGTGGGAGGAGCGGGCAACGCGTCGTTCCAAGACCCCGCCCAGCGCCCCCGAACCCAGGGCCATCACGAGATAGGCCACGCCCGAGACCAGGAAGAGCAGCACCGCCTCGGCGTACTTGATGTTGAGCTGCTGGGTGACATTGGTGATCTCACTGATCCCGATGGCCGAGCACAGCGAGGAGCCGATGAGCGTGCCGATGAGCACGTTCACGAGCGGCTGCACCATGGACGCCAGGGCCTGCGGCAGGATGACCAGCCGCAGCTGCTGACCAAAGCCCATCCCCAGCGCCCGGGCGGCCTCGGACTGGCCGAGGGAGACCGTATTGATGCCCGAGCGCACCGACTCGCACACGAATGCCGATCCCGACGCGATGAGCGAGACCACCCCGCACCAGAACAGCGGCAGCAGCAGGCCGGCGTCCGGCAGCCCGAAGGCAACGAGGATGAGAAGACTGAGCAGGGGCACGTTGCGGAAGAACTCCACATAGACCGTCCCCACTGCCCGCAGCGGCGCAATCGGTGAGACCCGAAAGATCGCCACGACGATACCCACCACCAGCGCGCCCAGATAGCCCAGCACGGTGAGCAGGATCGTCGTCGTGAGCCCGTCGAGCAGCACGCCCGCGTTGCTCCTGATGATCTCCACGCAAAACTCCTTGCCCTCGTCAACTGTCCCGCTCAGCCGTGGTGGGCCCACCCGGGCGAATGGATCAGGCCCCCGGGACACCGCCGAGGGCGGGAGGCGTGGGAGCCTCACCGGCCACATAGGGGCCAACGGTGCCGTCGTAGAGCTTCTTCCAGGTGCCATCGGTGAAGATCTTCGTGAGGAAGTCGTTGACGAAGGTCTTCGCTCCCGGATCATCCTTGGTCAGCCCGATGCCGTAGGGATCGGTGGTGAAGGGCTCACCCACCACCTTGAGATCGTCGTAGTTGACCGCATTGGACAGCAGGATCGACTGATCGAGGATGTAGGCATCGACGCGACCCTGCCGCACGGCAGCGACGCAGGCATCGTTCTCGGTGAACAGCGTCACCTCGGCTTTGGGGATGAACTTCTGGATCGCGGCGATCGCGGTGGAGTTGGTCTCGGTGGTGACCTTCTTGCCGTCGACGTTGAGGTCCGCATAGGACTTGATGTCGTTATTGCTGCGCTTCACCTGCACTGCGGTGCCCGAGACGAAATAGGGCCCGGCGAAGGCGACCTTCTCGGCGCGCGCGGGCGTGATGGAGTAGGTGGCGATGGTCACGTCGACCGTCTTGTTCTGGATCATCGTCTCGCGGGTGTCCACCGTGGTCTTCGAGAACTCGGTGAGCTTGGCGACATCGCTGCCCCCCAGGATGTAGTGCGCAAGCAGATCTGCGATCCCGGCGTCGAAGCCCTTGAGCCGGTTGGTCGAGGGATTGCGCAGGCTGAAGATCGGGCTCGTGTCAGTGCCGGCGCGGCGCAGTGCGCCGTGCGCCTTGATGGCCTGTGCCCAGGCGTTCTGGGACACCATCTCGGCCGGTGCGACGGGCCCCGAGGTGACGAGGGCGTCGTACTGCTCCTGGGTGAAGACCGTCTTGCCGGTGGTGCTGCTGGGCGTGGCGACCGGCAGCGTGTCATTGCTCGACGAGCAGGCGGACAGCAGTGCGGCGGCGCCCAGGGCGCCGCCCAGTCCCAGCAGGCCTCGGCGGGTGAGCGGTGAAGACATGGGGATCCTTTCGGGGAGGGGTTAGTGGGTGAGGATCTTTGAGAGGAAATCCTTGGCCCGGTCAGTGCGGGGATGGGCGAAGAACTCGTCGGGAGTGTTCTGCTCCAGGATCTGGCCCGCGTCCATGAAGCAGACGCGATCACAGACATGGCGGGCGAAGCCCATCTCGTGCGTGACGACCAGCATCGTCATTCCGGCCTGCGCCAGCTCAGCCATGACGTCGAGCACCTCGTTGATCATCTCCGGATCCAGCGCCGATGTGGGCTCGTCGAAGAGCATGACCTTGGGGTGCATCGCCAACGAACGGGCGATCGCGACGCGCTGCTGCTGCCCGCCGGACAGCTCGCCGGGATAGCTCTCCGCCTTGTCCGCCAGGCCCACCCTGTCGAGCAGCTGAAGGGCTTCCTGCTTCGCGTCAGCCTTGGCCTGGTGTCGCACATGGACTGGAGCAAGCATGATGTTCTGCAGCGCCGTGTAGTTGGGAAAGAGATTGAATGACTGGAAGACCATGCCCACGTCGGCCCGCAGCCGCGCCAGTGCCTTGCCCTCCTGAGGCAGCTCGGTTCCCTCGATGCGAATACTGCCCGAGGCGATCGTCTCGAGCCGGTTGATGCAGCGGCACAGCGTGGACTTGCCGGAACCCGAGGCCCCCAGCAGCGCCACCTTTTCACCCGAAGCGATATCGAGGTCGACCCCCCGCAGCGCCTCGAAGCTGCCGAAGAACTTGTGCACCCCGCGGATCGCGACCAGTGCGGTGCTCGAATCCCCCGATTGCGACATGCCCTAGGACTTTACGCACTTGTCCGCTCAATGACAGTGATGTCTCAGTTTGTTTCCTCGGGGTCCTGCGCCGAGTGCGGGCCAGGAGCCATGCCGGCTGCGGTGGTAGCGTGGCCGAGAGCCGCCGATCGGCGCCCCCGGCCGGGGATCTCCCCGAACCGGGCATACGCGAATCCCGCGGCTCCTACCACCGGCGAGTCACGCCGGCCAGGAGATCTGCCGGCCAGAACGTCTGTCGGCCAGGACATTGCCGGCCAGGACAGCAGGAGCCGACAACCGTACGAGGAGCAAAGATGCCGACAGCGAAGGCCTATGCCTGCGATGACGAGAAGACCCACTTCCACCCGGCCACGGTGACCCTGCGCGATCCGGGACCAACCGAGATTCTGTTCGACATCAAGTACGCGGGCATCTGCCACTCCGACATTCACAACGCGCGCAGTGAGTGGCGTCCGGCGTCCTACCCGATCGTGCCCGGTCACGAGATCGCCGGCATCGTGACGAAGGTCGGCTCCCAGGTCCGCGGGTTCGCCGTCGGTGACAAGGTCGGGGTGGGCTGCATGGTCGGCTCGTGCGGGCAGTGCGAGTACTGCAAGGCCGGCACCGAGCAGTTCTGCACCGGACCGGGCGGGACCTTGTGGACCTACGGCCCCGACCGGCAGGGGAACCCCACGGCAGGGGGCTACGCCACGGCCTTCACCGTCGATCAGAGCTTCGCCCTGCACATCCCCGACGCCATTCCCTTCCAGGCGTCGGCACCCCTCATGTGTGCGGGCATCACCACCTATTCCCCGCTCAAGCGCTGGGGTGCCGGCCCCGGCAGGCAGGTGGCCATCGTCGGCCTGGGTGGGCTGGGCCACGTCGCCGTGCAGATCGCTGCAGCGATGGGTGCGGAGGTCTCGGTGATCAGTCGCACCCGCGCCAAGGAGGCCGATGGCCGTCGCCTCGGCGCGAGCCACTACTACGCACTGAGCGAGCCTGGCACCGCTGGGGAACTGGCCGCGCGCTTCGACCTCATCGTCACCACCGTCTCGGCCGATTCGCAGCTCGATCCCTTGCTCGCCATGCTGCGGGTGGGTGGCGTGCTGGTGGACGTGGGACTTCCCCAGCACCCCTCCTCGCTGTACATGAGTTCCCTCACCCACGGCGCGAGAGTCCTTGCGGGATCGCTCATCGGTGGCATTCGCGAAACCCAGGAGATGCTCGACTTCTGCGCCGAACACCAGGTGGCCCCCATCGTCGAGGTGATCAGCGGGGACGAGATCACTGCCGCCTACGACAATGTGGTCGCCTCGAGGGTGCGCTACCGCTATGTGATCGACACGTCGACTTTCTGAAGTCTGTCTGCGAGGGGCCTGAATAACATCAAGGGCCAGGAAGACTCACCCCCCTGACCGACGAACAGGATTGCTGAATGCGGATTGAGTGGATCCAGATTGACCTCGAGATTGAAAAAGCTGCGACAATCTCTCGATCGTGGCCAAGCACCCGTCACATGAGTATCAAATGGGCTTCGTATCTCTTGAATTCGCGTGAACTCATCTGCTAATACGCGAATTCCATCATTCTCGATTCGAGCCTGATCCAAGTACGCATCGTAGATGCGGTGTACGACGGTAGTTGGACTTAGCACCCGTGACGGACCTGTGAGGATATCTTTAATCTCCGTCTTGACATCACGCCTTGCTGCATCGATAGCACCCCAAGATTGTTCTGAAGGAGGGATCTCTGTCTGATTTTTCCAATCGGCGTTGATTAATTCATAAAAATCATCTTGGGCCCGTATGGTTACTCCATCCATTGACTCTGTTGATTTTCAGAGGAGCTTCGCGTTCTGCTCCCTGTCGTCTCGACAGCGACTCTGGCACCAGCCATAAGCAGAGCACTGCAACAAACACGGTGGCTCCTGACAGAATGAGCCATATCCGTGCCCCGCCCACGGCGAGTAGAACGCCACCCATTCCTGAGCCTACTGTAGAGCAAATACTCTGGGACCAGGCAGCCTGTGTGAAGACCCTCGACCGATCAACATCGCGAGTATATTTGGCAATCAGAGAGTTCAAGGCGCCAATGCCGACTGGGGATACTAGTCCTCCAAAGAACGCAAAGGCCCATACCGAATGTTCGTTTGAGATGTAGAGACCCATTCCAGCAAACATAATTGAGGTACCGAGCCAACCTAATCCAACTCTAGCTCTTAGCCGTGCATAAGCGGCCGAAGCGGTGGCAACCGCGGCACCGATTACTGTTCCTATCCCGTATGCGAAAGTGGAAGTAGAAACAAGCCTCGCTCCTTCCCCTCTCTCTGATCCATAAACCGCTAGGCCCAGCGAGAAGGAGAACCAGAAGAATGAGCTGATTCCCCGGATGGCGATTCCACGAAGCAGTAATGGACGCGTTAATTGAAAGCCCTTCAAAAAGATGAGGAAACCTCCATTGGTACCGTCTTTTCGGTCATTGCTCGTGAAAGCGCTCCCAGAGAAATTAGCACGACGTTGCTCGGGTCTCATCATCCAGAAGACTGCATACCCAACTAGCCCCAGAATGAACACAATAGCCGCCAACATTGCGGCGCTACCAACCGAGTATCTCCCGATCATAAAGCCAATGGGGAGGGATGAAAATTGAATTGCGATCTTTGAGGTTGCTTCGTCTGCGTTCAAAACAACTGCGACAGGTTTTTGTGGGAGCAGGTCCGAAGCAAGCGTCAAGCACGTCTGTCTTCGTGGATCCAACCCGACTGCGGCTGAACCAGTAAAGAGGCCAGATAGAACAAGTGGAATCGGTATAAGTGCCGCAGAAAAGGCGGCGAATAGACACAGGAGTGCCGCTGTTAGATCCAGAAGAGAAAAGATCATAAGGCCAGTTGATCGACCAAAGTAACACGTCAATCGATTGATCCAAGTTGGTGCTAGCAGTGCACCGACCCCAGCCGCAGCACCAGCCACTCCAACAAGCGTTGGCCGTCCATAGACGTCGAGGCAAACGAATGGAATTATAAGCAGGAGCATTCTGTTACCCGTCGATGTACAGAGGCCTCCGAAGAGCAGGGCAATGACGCTGATGCGGACTTGTGAGACCCCGTTGGTGGAGCTGGACTCGTGTCGTACGGGCTGTCTTGTCTTTATCATGGTATATGAGTCATTGGTGCGTTTCGAAGCCTCACGCGTGTGAGGCACCATACCGCCGGTTTCCGCCGTTGGTAATGCGTCTCGACAGGTAGGAACGGGCGCGCTCAACTCGAAGACCTGCGGAAGAATCGACAGCAATAGTGCGTCCACAACACGGGGCGTGGTCGTCCGAAGCTGTCCTCGGAAGATCCTGGGAGCCCGATCCAGCCGGGTGCTTGTCGCGTGACTTCGAGTCGCAGGACAACAAGGACACCAAGGCCGCTGGTGGCTGTCGCTGTGGTACCCATTTTGTCATCACATACGTGGACTGGGTGAACTGGTTGTCTTAGGCCACGGTTGGCCCCCAACAGTGCAGCAGACCTTGGCCGGGAAGCTCAGGCTTCTGCAAACCGACGAGCAGACGTCATTGCATGACCGGGCGGCCCGGCATCACGCCGAAGTGGTCCGGGCCGCAAGCGCCGGCGCCGCCGGGGGCGGGCGCAGGACCCGCAGTGACCGCACAAGGCGCGCTCCCATCCGTGACCGTCCCCCGAGGTGGCTGAGCGGGTCGAGTCAATCATGGGGAGGCCGACTCGGTGGCCGGGTTACGAGGTACTGGAGCGATGCACCGAGGTGGAGCGGGTCTCACGGTTCAACACCGCGATCCCGATCTCCTCGACCAGAGCCGAGGAGACGGTGGCCGCCCAGGTCCAGTTCTTCTCCTCGCTGCCGGCCCATGCGGTCCGGTCAGTGGCCGTCGACAAGGGCATCGAGTTCGCCCGGCACCACGTGCTGGCCGACACCTTGGCGGTGCCCACCTATCTCGCCGACCCTGACTCGGCCTGGCGGCGCGGGTCTAGTGAGCACTTCAACGGCCGAGAGCGCACGTATCTACCCGAGGGCACCGACTTCACCACCATCAGTGGCCCCGAGCTGGCCGACATCCTCGCCGAGATCAACGACCCGCCCCGCAAGGCCCTGGACTGGCAGACCCCGGCCGAGGTGTTGGAACACTTATGCTCGACCACCGCCTGCATCCCCTTGCACGTGAGACGAGAACCCCGCGGGCCCAGGCCCTCAATCGACTCCCACTACTCTGGACCCCATGGATGCCAGCGATCGCTATGGACGCGATGTGCTGTCAGGTGACTGGCGTCATGCCGGCAAACCCAGGACGGCCGACCTGCCGCTGTCGCGAGGCCTCATCGTCGAGGTCGGCTCGGACGGCTACTGCGGTGAGGTGGTGGGCTGGGAGAATGGCATGGTCCTTCTGGAGGACCGGGCCGGGCGCCGCCGGAGCTTCCCGGTCGGTGAGTTCGGCTATCTGGTCGAGGGGCAGCCCGTCGCGCTGCGCATCCCGCCTTCGCGGGGCAGCAGCGCGCCTCGCTACACCGCCTCGGGCTCGCGCGCGGGGACCAGGGAGCCCGCCCGCGTCGCCCTCACGAGCCGGATCTACGTCGAGGGACGTCACGATGCAGAACTGGTCGAGCGCATCTGGGGCGACGACCTGCGTCATGTGGGAGTCGTCGTGGAATACATGGGGGGAATGGACGATCTGCTGGGCATCGTCGGTGACTTTCGCCCCGGTCCCGGCAGGCGCCTCGGAGTGCTCATCGACCACCTGGTGGCCAAGACCAAGGAGTCAAGGGTGGCGGCGCAGGTGGCGCATGCCGGCTACGGCGAGCATGTTCTCATCGTCGGCCACCGCTTCATCGACGTATGGCAGACGATCCGCCCACAGGTGCTCGGCATCGGGGAGTGGCCACGGGTTCCGATGGACCGGGACTTCAAGAAGGGCACGCTGGCGGCCCTGGGAGTGCCTCGCGGCAAGCGCTACGAGCAGATCGACCAGGCTGACGTGGGCCGCGCCTGGCAGGCGATGCTGGCCAAGGTGAGCACCTATCGTGACCTGGACATCGATTTCGTGCGCCAGGTCGAGCGGCTCATCGACTTCGTGACCCAGGACGATCCGGGAGAGTCGGTATGACCAGGTCAGGTTCGGCCAGGCAGAAAGGTGCGTGAGATGTCGGTTCTCGACGTGCTGAGACTCGTGCGCTCCGTGAGCAGGGAGTACATCGAACCGCGCTTCCGTGCTCTGAGCACCCGCGAGATCCATGAGAAGACCCCCGGAGACTATGTCACCATCGCCGACCAGCAGGCCGAGGAGGCGTTGGCGAGCGGGCTCCGCTCGATCAGCCCAGGGGCGGTCGTTGTCGGTGAGGAAGCCGTCTTCTCCGATCCGCATCAGCTCGATGCCATCGGCAAGGCGGCCCAGTGCTATGTCGTCGATCCGCTCGACGGCACCAACAATTTCGTCCATGGTTGCGAGGACTTCGCGGTCATGGTGGCTGAGCTCCGTGGCCCGGAACTGGTCTCCAGCTGTATCTGGCAGCCCCGATACGGCAGGGCCTTCACCGCCGAGAGAGGCGCGGGAGTCAGCTGCAATGGTGTCCCCGTCGTCGCCGAGCCGATCCGCGAGCCACCCTTGGGGGCGAGCTCGAATCGGTTCTGGCAGGGTTTCGACGCAGATGGGCAGCTCGCGCCCGTGGTGCACTCCACCCGGGCGGCAGGCATCGACTATCCCAATGTCATCACCGGGGTCACCGATTTCATCGTGTTCCGTTTCCCCAAGCCCTGGGACCACCTGCCGGGTCAACTCATGTTGCAGGAGCTCGGCGGTGATGTCGTGCACTTGGACGACGGGCGGTCCTATGGACCCACGAGCGGCCGCGGTGCCATCGTCTCCTGCCGCGATGCGGCGACCGGACGCCGGGTCGCCTCGCTGTGGCCCAGCGGGTACTGAGCGCAGCGCCCCAGGGCGCGCCGCGAGGGCGCACTCGCCATGGGGTAGATGAGGGATGGGGCCCAGCCGGGACACGAGTAGACTGGCACTCACTCAGGTGGAGTGCCAGAATCCCGGGTTGGCGGTGAGCCACCGGCGCGCTCCATGAGACCGCTCGGATGTCAAGGAGCAGGAGGAACGATGGTTGACGATCGCAGGCTGGAGGTGTTGCGCGCAATCGTCACCGACTACGTCTCCAGCCGTGAACCGGTGGGCAGCAAGGCCCTCGTCGAAAGGCACCGTCTCGATGTCTCGCCGGCCACGGTGCGCAACGACATGGCCGCCCTCGAGGAGGAGGGCTACCTCACCCAGCCACATACGAGTGCCGGGAGGATCCCCACCGACAAGGGCTATCGGCTGTTCGTCGATCGCATCGCCCAGGTCAAACCCCTGTCATCGGCGGAGCGTCGGGCGGTGTCCACCTTCCTGCGGGGCGCCGTCGACCTCGACGACGTCGTGCGACGCACGGTGCGGTTGCTCGCCGTCATCACCCACCAGGTCTCGATTGTGCAGTATCCCTTGCCCACCTCGCTCAAGGTGCGCCATGTGGAGCTGGTTGGGCTCGAGCCCGAGCGGCTTCTGGTCATCGTCATCACGAGCGCAGGTACCGTCCATCAGCGGGTCGTCACGGTGCCCGCGTGTACTGCCGACGAGCTGCTCGCCATGCGAGATGCGGTGAACGCGGCTGTCGTCGGCCAGACGATCCGGTCCGCAGCGTCGGCACTGGCCGACTGGAACGAGGATTCGCGGACCCCACTCGGCGCCGCCGTCGTGGGCTCCGTGCTTGCCGTCCTCGCCACCGAGGAGTCGCCACGCGTCGAGGTCGGGGGAGTGCCGAACCTCACCCGTTTCGGTGCCGAGTTCGAGACCACCGTCAAACCGGTGCTCGAAGCGCTCGAGGAGCAGATGGTGCTGCTGCGCCTGCTCGGGGAGGCGGCCTCCGACCATCCTGGCGATGTCGCGGTACGAATCGGCCAGGAGAATCCCTATGCGCCGATGCAGACCACATCGGTGGTCGCCAGCATTTATGGACCCGATGACTCAACGGCTAGCCTCGGAGTCGTCGGTCCCACCCGTATGGACTACCCGTCCACGATGGCAGCCGTACGCGCCGTCGCCCGCTATGTCGGCCAGTTCCTGGCAGAAGGTTGATTCCGTCCACTGATGAGTAACGACTACTACGAGGTCCTTGGCGTTAGCCGGGACGCGACTCCCGAGCAGATCAAGCGGGCATACCGCAAGAAGGCAATGCAGGTGCATCCCGATGTCACCGACGATCCGGATGCGGAGGAGAAGTTCAAGCAGGTCAACGAGGCCTACGAGGTGCTTTCCGATCCGCAGAAGAAGGCCGTCTTCGACCGTGGCGGTGACCCCATGCACGCCGGGGCCGGCGCGGGTGCCGGCGGCTTCGACCCCTTCGGGGGGATGGGTGGATTCTCGGGCTTCAGCTCATCGGGCGGCTCAATGGGCTTCGACGTAGGAGACCTGCTGGGTGCCATGTTCGGCGCCTCGGGCTCGTCGCGCGGGCCGCGCTCGCGAGTGCGCCAGGGCCAGGACCAGCTCATGAGCCTGGAGCTCAGCCTCGCGGAGGCGGCGTTCGGCACGACCGCCCCCTTCACCATCGACACCTATGTGGTGTGCCCGCACTGCAAAGGTCAGGGCTCTGCGAAGGGCGAGAAGCCCGTCACCTGTCCCCAGTGCCACGGCTCTGGCAGCGTGACCCAGGTGCAGCGTTCCTTCCTTGGCGACATCCGCTCCACCGCGACCTGCCCGCAGTGCCAGGGATACGGCACCGTCATCGCCCACCCCTGTCCCGAGTGCAGCGGGGAGGGCAGGGTGCGCGCCCGCCGCGACATCAGCGTGAAGGTTCCGGCCGGTGTGAGCACCGGCAACCGGATCCACCTGTCGGGCCAGGGCGAGGTGGGGCTGGGCGGAGGGCCCGCTGGCGACCTGTACGTCGAGATTTCGGTGCGTCCCCACGAGGTCTTCCGCCGCGACGGCGACAATCTGGAGGCGGTCGTCACCATACCGATGACTGCGGCAGCGCTCGGCTGTACGATACCGATCACCACTCTCGAGTCAGAGCTCGAAGGCTCGACGCCACAGGAGTCCGTGGTGCGTCTCGAGGTTCCCGCCGGCACCCAGTCGGGTACCCGGCTCGCCGTCAAGGGACGAGGAGTGCCCAAGCTCCGCTCGCGCGACACCGGTCAGCGCGGTGACCTCGGCGTCACGCTCGTCGTTGCCACACCGACGAAGCTCGACAAGGAGCAGCGCGAGCTCGTCGAGGCCCTCGCCCAGGCGCGCGGTGAGACCGGTGAGAGCGTCGCCCACACGAACGCTGAGGACAGGGGCTTCTTCGAGCGCCTCCGCAAGGCGTTCAGCGGATGACCGACCCGCTCTTCCTCGCCGACCTGACCGGCGTCACCACGGGGAGCGTGGTGTGCCTGGACGGTGCGGAGGGCCACCACGCGGCCGTGGCCCGCCGGATCCAGCTGGGGGAGTCCGTGCTGCTCGGCGACGGCCAGGGGGCCGGGGTGCGCGGGCAGGTCGTCGAGGCCACCAGGAGCGGGCTGAAGGTGCTGGTCGACGAGGTGCTGAGCCCGCGGGTCCAGCCGCTCGTTGTCGTGGCGATTCAGGCGCTGGCCAAGGGGGAACGTTCCGAGATCGCCGTCGAGGCCCTCACGGAGCTCGGCGCAGCGGAGATCCTCGCCTGGTCGGCCGCGCGCAGCGTGGTCCGCTGGGACACCAAGATGGACAAGGGCCTGGCCAAGTGGCGCTCGGCTGCGGTGGCTGCCACCAAGCAGTCGCGCCGCCTGCGGATTCCCGGTGTCGGCTTCGCCGACACGGCCGAGGTCGCCCGGCGGATCGCTGGAGCGGATCTGGCGCTCGTTCTCCATGAGGACGCCACCGTGGCTCTGCGTGAGGTGACGCTGCCCTCCCGGGGCGAGTGCGTGATCGTGGCTGGCCCGGAAGGCGGCATCTCACCAGACGAACTCGAACGCTTCCGTGCCGCCGGCGCGTTGCCGGTGAGCGTCAGCGACGCTGTGCTGCGCACCTCGACTGCCGGGCTGGTGGCGCTGGCCCAGATCAGGGCCCTGCAACCAGAGGACCCACTGCTCTGATCGGTGGTGGGTGGTGGACCGCGGGCGTCGGTGGGCTAGACCCGCAACTCGGCAGGAATCTCCCCGCCGGCTGCGCTGAGCCCCGAGAGGTCCTTGAGGGCCACGTGATTGCGATCATTCGTCGTGCCGAGCATGAACCGCACGGCCAGACCCATCACCTGCCATCGACTGCGGAAATCCCAGTCCAGGGCATCCTGGGCCGAGGTGCGCCAGAAGTTGAGCAGATAGCCGCCGCTGTACAGGTGCAGCAGGGCGTATCCGGCGGGGTAGGCAGCGCAGGCGGCATTCTCGAAGTAGTCCGCGTGGGCACCCTGGACATCGGCTGTGCCACGTCTCATCCGGTGGGTGTGACCGGTATGGTGCAGGAAGACCCCGTGGGCGGATCGCTCGATGTGCTGGAGCTCGATCTGGTCATGGCGACGCAGCATGAACTGGGGACCTGCCGGTGAGCTGAGCGCGGCGTCGCGGGTGACCGGATGATGGCTCGTGACCAGTGTCGGACGATCCGGGTCCTCCTGCAGATAGCTGCGGATGGCCTCGAACTGTTCGGGGAGCACCCATCCGCCACCGCTGCCGCGAGTGGTGTCCACGCCGAGGATGCGCAGCCCGGAGGGCAGGCAGGCCTGCGTCATCTGCTGATAGGCCACGAACTGCTCTCCGAAAGGGTCCTCCCCGCTGTGCAGCGGGCGGTCGTGGTTGCCGCGCACCGCGAGCCAATCGCCGCCTTGCGCGCCGTAGCTCGTGGCGAGCCGGAGTGCGGCAGCGGTCTGGGCGCGGGTTCCCCCATAGGTGATGTCGCCACCGAGCACGAGGAAGGGGTGCCCATGGCGAGTGTTCAGGTCCTCCAGCATCCGGGTGAAGAGCATCTGCGGATAGTCGGCCTGCCGCGGGCCCGGCGCCACCGAGGTGGGCAGGGCACCCAGCACGATGCCCTGCCGGGTCTCGCCGATGTGCACGTCGTTGGCCAGCGCGATGGTCATGAGATAGCGACCCGGCGGAGGAGTGAGCGTCACGAACCGTCCGGTGAGTTCCGGGCTGGACACTCGGGTGGTCGCGGACAGCGTCGGGCGGGCCGAGATGCCATCGGACATGGCCCGGAAGTGGTACTCGCGGCCCGGTTCTAGACCCTTCACCTCCACCTGATGGAATGCGCGCGGCTGCGGATCGTCGTGCACCAGCCGCATCTGGCCCCTGTCGGTTCCCAGCCACAGCTGGGTTCCGGCGTGAATCGGTTGAGGCAGTCCCGCTCGCCTGGGACCGCGAGTCATCCAGCTGATGACCGCGCTGGTGGGCGTGATGGTCAACAGCTCGAGGTCGGTGGCCAGATAGGGCTTGCGCACGTGCCTCAACCTACCGCGCGCCAGTGAATGAACCGATCCGGCGATGCGGTGGGGCAGGCCGGATTGGCCGCCGATCGGGCGAGGGGGGAGCGGCGAGGATTCTGCGAGAATCAGCCCCATGCCTGGTGCCAGCCCGTCCGAGTTCAGCTTCCGCGTCGACCATGAACTGCCCAATGGGCTGGGCCGCACTGGGATCCTAGCCACACCGCATGGCACGATCGAGACTCCCGCCTTCGTCGTGGTCGGCACCAAGGCCGCCGTCAAGGCGATGCTGCCCGAGCAGGTCCGCCAGGCCCAGGGCCAGGCAGTGCTCGCCAATGCCTTCCACCTGTACCTGCAGCCCGGTCCCGATCTTGTGGACGCCGCCGGAGGACTGGGGCGCTTCATGAACTGGCCGGGCCCCACTTTCACCGACTCGGGTGGCTTCCAGGTGATGAGCCTGGGGGTGGGGTTCAAGAAGGTGCTCGCCATGGACGTCACCGGACTCCAGGACGACGACATCATCGCGCCGGGCACGACGCGCAATGCCCGGGTGGACGACGACGGAGTGACCTTCAAGAGTCCCCTGGACGGCTCAAAGCATCGCTTCACCCCCGAGGTGAGCATGTCGGTACAGCACCGGCTGGGCGCCGACATCATGTTCGCCTTCGATGAGCTGACGACCCTCATGAACACCCGCAGCTATCAGGAGGAGTCGGTGGCGCGCACTCAGCGCTGGGCCCTGCGCTGCCTCGACGAGCACGTGCGGCTCACCGATGAGCGCGTGGGCAAGCCCTACCAGGCGCTGTTCGGGGTGGTCCAGGGTGCGCAATTCGAGGATCTGCGCCGGCTGGCCTGCCGTGGCCTGGTCGCTGCCAGGGCTGGGGTGAGTGGCCACGAGGACCAGGGATTCGACGGGTACGGCATCGGAGGGGCCATCGAGAAGCGCCGGCTCGGCGAAATCGTGTCGTGGTGCGCCTCGGAACTGCCTCGGGACAAGCCGCGTCACCTGCTGGGCATCAGCGAGCCGGACGACCTGTTCGCAGCCTGCGCTGCGGGGGCGGACACCTTCGACTGTGTCAATCCGAGCCGTGTGGCCCGCAACGCCGCCATCTACACCGCCGACGGGCGCTTCAATGTCACCACTGCGGCGAATCGCTGGGCGTTCACACCCCTCGAGGAGGGCTGCGACTGCTACACCTGCCAGCACTACACGCGGGCCTATCTCCATCATCTGTTCCGCGCGAAGGAGATCGCGGCCAAGATGCTCGCCACGATCCACAACGAACGGTTCACGATCCGTCTTGTCGACGACATCCGCCACGCGATGCGCCAGGGCGATTTCGAGGCCTTCCGCACCGAATTCCTCGGCCGTTTCTACGCCGGCCGTCCCGAGCAGGCCCGGCGCGAGGCCGCTGGAACCGATCGATCCTGACGAATCGGCGTCGACAGTGGGCGTCGACAGTGGGCATCGCGCCCGCCGGGTGGCAGGATCGTGTCATGGAAGAGATCGACAACGAGGAGACCCCGATCCAGGACCAGGACAACGATCAGCTGGCCCAGCTCAGCCCGGCCGACTCCCTGATCGACCGCGGCGTGGCGGATCCACTCGACGAGGGCTACATCGCTCCCGACCACTGGTCGCCGGCCCAGGGCTTCGGGAACACTCCGGCCGAGATGGAGCGCGGGGAGACCATCGAGCAGCGGCTTCCCCAGGAAGAGCCCGAGGCCGCGTCGGATGCGCCGGAGCGTGACTGGAACCCTCACCGGGAGAACCGTGAGGTCGGCAGTCGCCGGGCCGGCCGGCTGGTGGCCAGCGGGGTGGGCGCCGGCGGCGAGGACCACGAATCCCAATCCCTGGCGCACGATGTGGGCATCTCCGGGGGCGCTGCGAGCGCCGAGGAGGCAGCGATGCACATCATCGAGGAGGACAGCGACGAGGACAGCGAGGCCGCCACGCCGATGCGGAAGGCGGCTCCGGAGGACTGAGGGCGGCCGGCGCGGGCATTCCCGGTGACATCGCCTGCGGGATGAGGATTCGCCGGCTCCGGAGAGGAGCTGTCCGGGCGCGCGGTGTCTCACATCGAGAGAACTGAGTCTCACAAAATGAGACTGTCGGATATGGTTCCGCTGTGAACACGACGAACGCAGCGATTCCCACCAGATCCGCGGCGAGCCCCGCCGATAGGCGTGGCAAAGCTCGCATCATCGTATCCTCGCTGGTCGGCACGACCATTGAGTTCTACGATTTCTATGTCTACGCGACGGCGGCGATTTCGGTTTTTCCGCTCCTCTTCTTCCCATCCACCACGGACACCGGAGCGCTCCTCGCCTCGCTGGCGACTTTCGGCGTAGCATTTGTCGCCCGGCCACTCGGCTCGATCATCTTCGGGCATTTCGGAGACCGGGCCGGGCGCAAAGCAACCCTCATCGCCTCGCTGCTCACCATGGGCATTGCGACGGTGCTGATCGGTTTCCTCCCCACCTATGCCCAGATCGGCGTGTTCGCTCCCGCATTGCTTGCGGTGATGCGCTTCTGCCAGGGGCTCGGCCTGGGCGGCGAGTGGTCCGGAGCGGCACTTCTGGCCGGGGAGAACTCCCGGGCCGGCAAGCGAGGATTCGACTCCATGTGGCCCCAGCTGGGCGCCCCGATCGGATTCCTGTTCGCCAATGGCTTCTTCCTGTTCCTCACGATGACGATGCACTACGACTCCACGAAGGCCAGCACCAACCACAGCTTCCTCGTGTGGGGCTGGCGGCTGCCCTTCCTGTTCTCCGCGCTCATCGTGGTGCTGGGCCTGTATGTTCGGTTCAAGCTCGACGAAACGGTGAGCTTCAAGCGCACCCAGGAGCGTGGCGAGGTCCTCAAGACGCCGCTCGTCGAGGTGTTCCGCACATCCTGGCGCGAGTTGATCCGCGGCACCTTCATCATGCTCGTCACCTATACGCTCTTCTACCTCATGACCACATGGATTCTGTCCTATGCAATCGGTAAGCCCTCCTCGGGGCTCCTGGGCATCAACTATCACTCCTTCCTCGTCGTCCAGCTCATCACGATCTGCGCATTTGCGATCACCATCCCGATCTCGGGAATCCTCGGCGACAGATTCGGCCGTAAGAAATTCCTCCTCGGGGTGACTGCGGCGATCATGGTCTTCGGCCTCACCTTCGGGTTCTTCCTCGATCCTGCCCGGGTCGGTACCGGTGACAATGCCGATCTGGGACGGATCACGGTCTTCATGCTCATCGGCATGCTGCTCATGGGGCTGACCTTCGGTATCCAGTCCGCAGTGCTGCCCGAGCTGTTCCCGACAAATGTGCGATACACCGGCTCGGCGATCTCGTACAATGTTTCGTCCATTCTCGGCGCGGCCGTGGCACCATTCATCGCTGCCTATCTCGCTCACCGATTCGGGCCGGGCAGCGTGGGTCTCTATCTGGTGGCGATGGCCGTGCTCACGCTCATCGCCCTCGCGACGATGCGCGAGACGAGCCACGTCGAACTCGACGACGTCGGGGTGAACGTCCGTCCCGTGCCGGCTGGTGTACCGGCCTGAGCCGACAGGTCCGGGCCCCGACCGCCGAAGGTCACGAAGAGCGCCCGAAGGGGCCGCCGCCAGCTGGCGGCGGCCCCTTCGGGGTGCGCGTAGCCTTGATGGCACAGTCCGGAGCCGTCATCGGCACCGCCGCTAAGGAGGAACAAGCACTGAGCACCGTGAACGCACAGGCCGAGGAACCCGGCGAGGCAGTCGGCGTGCGCACTATCGCCGTGCCGGCATCCATCGAGATGGTGAGCGTGCTGGGTCCGCGCGACGGCTTCCTCAAGATGCTCGAATCAGGACTCGGCGCGGAAATCCTGGTGCGGGGAAACAAGATCACCTTGACCGGTCTGCCCGCAGAGGTGGACCTCGCCGCCCGGGTGTTCACCGAATTGATCACTATTGTCCGCACCGGGCAGGGCCTCAGCTCGGAGGCGGTTGAGCGAGTCCTCACGATGGAGTCCGCCGACTCTGCGGTGCGTCCCTCCGAGGTGCTCACCCAGAACATCGTGTCGAACCGCGGCCGCACCATACGGCCGAAGACTCTCAATCAAAAGCGCTATGTCGACGCCATCGACCGTCATACGGTCACCTTCGGTGTCGGCCCGGCTGGCACCGGCAAGACCTATCTCGCGATGGCGAAGGCCGTCCATGCACTCCAGTCCAAGCAGGTGAACCGGATCATCCTCACCCGCCCGGCCATCGAAGCCGGGGAACGACTGGGCTTCCTGCCCGGAACGCTAGCCGACAAGATCGACCCCTATCTGCGTCCGCTCTATGACGCCCTGCACGACATGCTCGACCCCGACCGGGTACCCAAGCTGCTGACCAGCGGCGTCATCGAGGTGGCTCCCTTGGCCTATATGCGCGGCCGCACCCTCAACGATGCCTTCATCGTGCTCGACGAGGCCCAGAACACCAGCCCTGAGCAGATGAAGATGTTTCTCACCAGGCTCGGCTTCGGCTCGAAGATCGTCGTCACCGGTGATGTCACCCAGGTCGATCTCCCGGGCGGCCAAGCCAGTGGGCTGCGCCAGGTACAGGGTATCCTCGACGGTCTCGAGGACATCGCGTTCTGCCAGTTGACCAGCCACGATGTTGTGAGGCACCGTCTGGTGGGGCGCATCGTGGCCGCATACGAGCGCTACGACAGCGAGCACCAGCGGCCCCCGGGGACGCGTCGATAGGCTGGCCCTATGATCGATGTGAGCAACGAGTCCGGCGAGGACGTCGACACCCAGGCGCTCGTGCGGCTCGCACGCTACGCACTCGGTGTGCTGAGAATCCATCCGCAATCGGACCTGTCCATTCTGCTCGTCGACGAGTCGGCCATGAGTGCCTATCACCGGCAGTTCATGGATCTGGAGGGCCCCACCGATGTGATGAGCTTCCCGATGGACGAGATGCGAGCCCCCGGCGACGACGAGGAGCCACCCAGGGGGCTGCTCGGAGACATCGTGATCTGCCCCTCGTTCACGGGTGCCCAGGCGCCCGGCAATGGGCGGACGAACCAGGAGGAGATGGAATACCTGCTCATCCACGGCCTGCTCCACCTGCTGGGCCACGACCATGCCGAACCCGGCGAGAAGGCCGTGATGTTCGCGCTCAATGACCAGATCATCGCGCAGTGGCGGGCCCACGAGGCCCGCTGAATACCCATCGGAAGCCGCACGCCCCGGCTCGGCCTGCGGATGCATAGACTCTGGTCAACCGCAGGGTCCACCGCGCCCCTCGCGGCGACAGCTCCCCCGACAAGGCAGGTTGACGCAGGCACGTGACCACTAGGGATTGGTTCTTTCTCGCACTGGCAGTGATGCTGAGCTTCGCCGCCAGCCTGCTGGCAGCCGGCGAGACCGCATTGCAAAGAGTCACGAGATCGCGGGCGGCGCGGATGGTCGACGAGGGCGTCCGCGGCTCAGCACGGGTCGCCGAGATCGCCGCCGACCCGGCGCCCACCATCAACACCGCCATGCTCGTGCGCACCGCATGCGAGACCGCTACCGCGGTGCTCGTCTCGGTGGTCTTCTTCACCCATCTGGGGCAGAGCTGGGAGCGCGTCCTCGCACCTGTCGTCGTCGTGACGCTGGTGAGCTTCATCTTCTGGGGTGTCATGCCGCGAACCCTGGGCCGCCAGCATGCCGAACGCACCGCATTACGGGCCGCACGCCCGCTCACCGTGCTCAACACCCTGCTGGGCTGGCTGACGACCGGGATCATCGCTGTCGGCAATGCCATTACCCCAGGGCGCGGCTTCGCCGACGGCCCGTTCAGCTCCGAGGCCGAGCTGCGCGAGATGGTGGACATGGCGGAGAAGGCCGAGGTCATCGAACACGACGAACGGGAGATGATCCATTCGGTCTTCGAACTGGGCGACACGCTCGTGCGGGAGGTGATGGTTCCCCGCACCGACATCGTGTTCATCGAGGTCGGCAAGACGATCCGTCAGGCGATGAGCCTGGCCCTGCGCTCGGGCTTCAGCCGCATCCCGGTCATCTCGGGCCAGCTCGACGACGTCCGCGGCGTCGTCTATCTCAAGGACCTCATGAAGCAGGTCTTCGACGATCCCGCCAGCGCGCGCGGAACGCAGGTCGACACGATCATGCGACCAGCCGTGTTCTGCCCCGATTCCAAGCCGGTCGACGAGTTGCTTCGCGAGATGCAGGCCACCCGCAACCACATGGTGCTCGTGGTGGACGAGTTCGGTGGCTGCGCGGGACTGGCGACCATCGAGGACCTGGTCGAGGAGATCGTCGGAGAGATCACCGACGAGTACGATGCGGAGCCCAGCCTCGCCGAGGAATTGCCGGAGGGCGGATGGCGGATCTCCGCGCGAATGCCGCTGGACGACGTCGGGGACCTGTTCGGCAAGGAACTGGGCGACGAAGACGTGGAGACCGCCGGGGGGCTGATGGCCAAGCTGCTCAACAGGGTTCCCATTCCCGGCTCGACCGTCGACTGGGAGGGCCTGCGCCTGCGAGCGGAGAAGGCCACCGGGCGCCGCCACCAGATCGATACCATCGTTGTCACCGAGTTGGCTTCCCAACCCGACGATGCCGACCGGGAGGACGAGGATGACTGAGCAGGACTCCGGCGGCACCTTCCGCAGCGGATTCGCGTGTTTCGTGGGCCGGCCCAACGCCGGCAAGTCGACGCTGACCAATGCCCTGGTAGGACGCAAGGTGGCCATCACCAGCGACAAGCCGCAAACCACCCGGCACACCGTGCGGGGCATCGTGCACCGCAGCGACGGGCAGCTGATCATCATCGACACCCCGGGCCTGAGCAAACCACGCTCGCTGCTGCAGGAGCGGCTGAACGACCTGGTGCGGGCCACCTGGACGGAGGTCGACGTCGTTGCGGTGGCGCTGCCCTCGAACCAGAACATCGGCCCGGGCGACAGATATCTGGTCGGCCAGCTCGCCGCGCTGCGGCGCCCCCCGACTCTCGTGGCACTCGCCACCAAGACCGATCTGGTCAGCCGAGAGCGGCTGGCGCGTCATCTGGGCCAGATCGCGGCCTTGCAGACCGAGCTGGGGATTCGCTTCGAGGAGGTGCTGCCCTGCTCGGCACTCAGCGGCGATCAGGTGAGCGAGGTGGCCGATGTGCTGCTCGGGCTCCTGCCACCCGGCCCGGACTACTACCCGGACGGCGAGATCACCGACGAACCCGACGAGGTGCTCGTCGCGGAACTCATCCGCGAAGCCGCGCTGGAGGATGTGCGCGACGAGCTGCCCCACTCCATCGCTGCCCAGGTGGAGGAGATGGGACTTCGCGAGGGGCGCCCGGCCGAGCGTCCACTGCTCGACGTGTTCGCCTCCCTCATTGTGGAGCGTGATTCGCAGAAGGGCATCATGGTCGGCAGGGCAGGCGAGCGCATCAAGAGGATCGGCTCCCAGGCTCGCCAGCAGATCTCGGCCATGCTCGGCACCCCCGTTCACCTCGACCTGCGGGTCAAGGTGGTCAAGGATTGGCAGCGCGATGCGAAACAGCTCAACCGGCTAGGCTTGTGAGACGCGGGAAGGCGGGGATCATGCTTCGACAGAGCCGTAGAGCTGCCTGGGGAACCCGCACCGTCTTCAAGCGGGTGGACGACCGGAAGGGTCACAAGGTGGGTGCCGTCATCCACGAGATCGGCACTACCACCGTGCTCACCCTGGCGGTCTATCCCAGGTCCGGCCGGGTCATCCAGGTGAGTTCGCGCGTCGAGTGCACCCGAGCGAATCCCTTCACATGGTCCTATGCCGTCCATCTCGTGAATGGTCATCTCATCGACGTGGATCGCACGGCGACGATGCCCAGCCCATGCGTTCCCAGCTGGGCGGAGTTCGCGGTGGCCAGCTATCTTGCCGAGCACAGCGGTCATCCGGCGATCGACTGCTGGGTGATCGACGAGCCGACTGGGCAGCCCTACGCCTCGCGCTTCGCATGGTCGTCCGGCGATGAGCTCACGTGGAGCGTCGAGGGAGGGGTCCGCGTCCGTCATGCGGTCCGCGGCCAGGAAATCGTGAGGAGCGAATGGGGCGAGCTCACGAGCGTCGTGGTGCGTGACGAGGACGAGCTGCTCGCCGGTATCGCACCCGAGATTCGCTACAGCGTCGTCGACTTCGTCAACGATGCTGCGCGGCGCTGAGAGGCGCCGTCACACAGGACACGCGGTGGGTGCCGCCGGGGTGATCCACCAGGCCTCGCAAGGGTTGTGGGGAGCACGAGAACAGCAGGGGGAAGAGATGGCGAAGAAGGACCGCGCTGGTGCGCGAGCTGCAGGCAAGCGCTGTTGCCGCTCGAAGAAGGGCACGAAGTGCCGCTGCGGGCGCTTCGTGCTGGCCCTGGGCGCCGTGGCAGCACTCGTGGCGCTGGCCTATTGGCTGGGTCATCCGGGCACCGAGGAGGAGCACGGCACGATCAGCTGAGCATGGCACGATCACTTGAGCACGGCCAGCGCCGCAGCCACGCAGGCCCCACGCCTGTCAGGCGGCGTCGGCCCACCAGGTGACCTTGCCCGTGGCCATCGTGAGATAGACCTCGGTCGATCCCAGCGCGCTGGGATCGACCTGGAGGGGGTCGTCGTCGAGGACCATGAGATCGGCCGATCCGCCGGGCACCAGCTGCGCGGCACCTCCGGTGGAGGCCCTCATCGCCTCCCCGACGGTGAGGGACTGCTCGCAGTGCCAGCTCGGCGCACCGGGTTCGGCGCGCAGCACGGCGGCACTGATCGCCTGCCAGGGGTCGAGATCGACGACCGGCGCATCCGAGCCGAAGCGCAGTTCGACTCCGGCATCCAGGCAGGATCGCAGGGGGAAGGCATCGCCGCAGCGGGTGGGCCATCGGCGCTCCAGAAGGGCCCGGTCCTGGAGCAGGTGCGCAGGTTGGACGCTCGCCCGCACGCCCAGCGAGGCCATCCGTGCCAGATCGTCAGCTCGGGCGAGAATGGCGTGCTCGATGCTGCCTCGCGCCCCCGATTCCGCGAAGCAATCGAGGGCCTGGGAGACGGCGGCGTCCCCGATGGCGTGCACCGCCACCTGGAGACCGTGCACCTCCGCCCGGCTCATGAGACCGCTCAGCTCGGGACGGCCGATGAGCGAGAGCCCGTGCGCATCGATGCCGGGTGCGGGATCTGAGTACGGCGTGGACGACCAGGCGGTACCCGAGGACAGCGATCCGTCGGCAATGATCTTCAAGGGCCCGCCCAGCAGCCATCCCCGATCGTCGAGGCGTGCTCCGGTGGTCATGCCCGAGTCGATGGCCTCGTCGAGCGTGTCGGGCCAGCAGCTCAAGCAGATGCGTACGAAGGTGCAGCCTGCCGCGATCCGGCGACGCCAGGTAGCCAACCTGGCGGGGCCGTCCTGCATGTCCACGATGCCCACAATGCCCTTGCGGGCGGCCTCGGCCGCCGACTGGGCACACCACTCGTCGAGTTCGGCCTGCGATGGGCGCAGGAAATGTCGCTCAAGGGTGAATGCGTCCTGCTCGCGCGCCAACCGGGCCGCTGGACGGGTGTTGGGGTCGGCGGCCAGGCCGGCGAGCAGCAGCGCCATGCCATTGGCCCACACCGAATGGAGGTCCCGGGAGCAGACGATGACAGCCCGCTCGGGGAAGAGGGCATCGAGGCGGGAGCCGTCGAGTGGGCTCGGCCATCGTTCCAGGGGCGCCGACAGCGCCACCACGGGTTCGCGGGAACTGAGCCGCGCGTTCCGCGTGAGCGCATCGAGTGCCCGGGTAGAGCTGTCCGCTCCCGACAGGTCGATCCGGTGGGAGGCCTGGGCCCACAGATCGGTATGGACATGGGCGTCCCACAGTCCTGGCAGGATGAACCGGCCCTGCAGGTCGATCACCTCGTCATCCCCCGCGCTGCTCCCGGGCACCGCGTCACTGCGGTACAGCCGGGAGCCGCTGACCAGTACGTCATGTGGTTCGCTGGCGCGACCACTCACCAGATCGAGCATGCGGGCGCGACGAAACCTCATGACGCCCCATCCAACTCCTTCGGATGCCCGAACTCGGCGACTGACGGTGGATGGACAGCTGTCAGGGCCGCCCAGGAACTGTGAACCTGGCCGGCGCCTCGATGTTCACATCCGCGGCGTCGGTGAACTACAGTGATGCCCGTGGCGCGCATCGCCGGCCCATGGGGCCTGCTCCTTGGTTGCCGCAGCGAGGCCAGCTCGTTCTAGCCGGTCATCCTCGCTGCGGCGTTCGTTGGTGCCGGCGCCCGGAATGAACCGGGCCCCTTTCCAGTCCGAGGATGAATCGTGACCATCACTGTCCCAGCACCGTCTTCCTGCTCCTTCACCCATCCCGTGCAGCAGCCCAGCGGCATGAACTACAGCCGCTACAAGCCGTTCCACCCTGTGAGCCTGCCCGACCGCAGCTGGCCGGACGCCCAGATCAGCACGGCACCGCGCTGGCTGTCCACCGATCTTCGCGACGGCAACCAGGCGCTCATCGACCCCATGACACCCGCCCGCAAGCGAAAGATGTTCGACCTGCTGGTGAAGATGGGCTACAAGGAGATCGAGGTGGGCTTCCCTTCCGCCTCCCAGACCGAGTGGGATTTCGTGCGCTCCCTCATCGAGGACCCCACCGCCATCCCCGACGACGTCGTGATCTCGGTGCTCACCCAGGCCCGCCAGGACCTCATCGAACGCACCGCCCAGTCCCTGGTGGGAGCAAAGCAGGCCGTCATCCACATGTACAACGCGACGGCCGAGCTGTTCCGCCGGGTGGTGTTCAAGTTGGACGAGCAGGAAACGATCGATCTGGCCCGCCGCGGGACCGAGTGGGTGATGGAGAGCATCGCCACATACCTGCCCGATACCCCGGTCGGCTATGAGTACAGTCCCGAGATCTTCACCCAGACGCCAACCGACTACGCCATTGAGGTCTGCAACGCGGTCATGGAGGTCTGGCAGCCCGGCGAGGGCCGTGAGATCATCCTCAACCTGCCGGCGACGGTGGAGATGTCGACTCCCAATACCTATGCCGATCAGGTCGAGTACTTCGGCCGCCACATCGGCAATCGCGATCACGTCTGCATCTCCATGCACTGCCACAATGACCGGGGTTGCGCCGTCGCTGCCACCGAACTAGGCATGATGGCCGGTGGTCAGCGAGTCGAGGGCTGCCTGTTCGGCCACGGCGAGCGCACCGGGAATGTCGACCTGGTGACCCTGGGCATGAATCTGTACAGCCAGGGCATCGATCCGCAGATCGATTTCTCCGACATGGCCGGTATCCGGCGCACAGTGGAGTACTGCACCGGGATGCCCGTACCGGCGCGTCAGCCCTATGCCGGCGATCTGGTGTACACGGCCTTCTCCGGTTCCCACCAGGATGCCATCAAGAAGGGCCTGGAGGATTTGGCGCATCGCGCTGAGTCCCAAGGCAAGAGTGTTCACGAGATTGCCTGGCAGGCGCCCTATCTGCCGATCGATCCCAGCGATGTCGGCCGCAACTACGAGGCTGTCATCAGAGTGAACAGCCAGTCCGGCAAGGGCGGTATGGCCTATCTCATGAAGGCAGACCATCAACTGGACCTGCCGCGGCGCCTGCAGATGGAGTTCAGCCATGCTGTGCAGGCGCATGCAGACCTCACCGGCAAGGAGGTGACCAGCGCCGTGCTGTGGCAGCTGTTTGGCGAGGAGTATCTCAACCGTGCCCACCCGCTGAACATTGTCTCCTTCACGACCGGCACCAGTGCCGGACGCACCTGGATCAAGGCTGTCGTGGACCGCTGGGGAACCCGTCGCGAGATCGAGGGGGAGGGGAACGGCCCGCTGTCGGCCTTCGTCGACGCCGTGGCGCAGATCGGCACGCCGGTGCGAGTTCTGGATTATGCCGAGCACGCCCTCACCTCGGGAGGTGATGCTCAGGCCGCGGCCTATGTGGAGTGCGAAGTGGGCGAGGGCGACCAGGCCCGGGTGCTGTGGGGCGTGGGGATCGACCCGGACATCACCACCGCGACGATCAAGGCGACGATCAGCGCGATCGACCGGTCCTGATTCCCTCCGCCACCATCGGCCTCCTGCGTGTGCGATTCGGGCCACGCAGGAGGCCTTCTCGTCCTACGCTGGGCCCAATCGAGCCAAGGAGTCCCGCCGTGAGTACAACGCCCCGAAACCCCGATCCCGAACGTCCCGACGATTTCGAAGAGCCGGCGGGCGCCACGGCCCCCGCCCCCGACGCTGAGCCGCTACGGCCCACCTTCTCGGATCCTGCAGGGTCTTCTGGAGGCCATGCCGACCAGCCCGGCACACCCCCGCCCTACCCGCAGGGCCCGCCCCCGGAGCCTGGCTCGGTGCCGGCGCCGCCCGGCGGCGCGGAGCCGAGCTGGGACCCAGCTGCCGAATTTGGTGTGCCGCCGGCTGGCGGGCCCTCCCAGCCGCCTTTCGGTGCGCCACCCTCCCAGCCGCCTTTCGGTGCGCCACCCTCCCAGCCGCCTTTCGGTGCGCCGCCGGTGAGCGACCGGTTCAGGGCCGAGCCGCGTCCAGGTCAGGTCGGTCCGCATGGTCTCACGCCGAATGAGGAGCGCGTGCACGCCCTCACGGCGCACTGGTTGCCGATCGTGTCCGGCTTCATCGCGCCCCTGGCCTTCTACCTGGCCGACGGGCCGTGGTCGCCCTATGTCAAGGAGAATGCCAGGCGTTCGCTGAACTTCGAGCTGACGCTGCTCATCGGCTATCTCATCTCGGGCCTGCTCATGCTGGCCTTCATCGGTTTCGTGCTCTATGGGTTGGTGTGGGTCTTCGGGATTGTCTTCCACATCCTGGCGGCGACGGCAGCCAACCGGGGTGAGCTGTACAAGTACCCGTTCTCCTTCGAGTTCGTGAAGTGACCTCGAGGCCGGCGGCTCGGTGTGCTCAGGGCTTGGCGCCACCGAGCCGCCGGTCGCGGTGCGCGTACTGTTCCACAGCCGCCCACAGGTCACGGCGGTCCCAGTCGGGCCACAGCTTGTCGGAGAAGACGAATTCGGCGTAGGCGCTCTGCCACAACAAGAAATTGCTGATGCGCTGCTCCCCGGAACTACGGACGAACAGATCGACGTCGGGCATCTCTGGCTCATCGAGATGGTGATGGAAACTTGCCTCGGTGATGTGCCTGGGATCGATCTTGCCGTCCGCTGCCAGCTGAGCCAGCTGCCGGGCGGCATCGATGATCTCGGCGCGCCCGCCGTAGTTCACACAGAACTGCAATTGCAAAGTCGTGTTGTCGCGGGTCTGGTCCTCGGCGATCTCGAGTTCCGTGATGACGCTGCGCCACAACTTCGGGCGCCGGCCGGCCCAGCGCACCCGCACCCCCAGGGCGTCCAACTGCTCGCGGCGGCGATGGATGACATCGCGGTTGAAGCCCATGAGGAAGCGCACCTCTTCGGGCGAGCGTTTCCAGTTCTCGGTGCTGAAGGCATAGGCCGACATATAGGGGATGCCCATCTCGATGGCGCCCTCGATGACATCGAAGAGGACCGATTCACCGGCCTCGTGCCCCCTCGTACGTGGCAGGCCGCGCTGCTTGGCCCACCGTCCATTCCCGTCCATGACGATGGCGACATGGCGGGGCAGTGACGACGCGGGCAGTTGCGGTGGCCGTGCGCCGCTCGGATGGGGGACCGGGGGGTGCTTGGCGGGACGCGACGAAGTGCTGGTGGCCACTTCTCGACCTTACCGGCTTGAGTGGGGGCTGGGCAGACTCGAGTCGATGGCGCGTAGGGGGAAAGCTCGCGCCCGGGCACAATGGATGGGTGCCCACCTATCGTGACGAGGGAGTCGTGCTGCGAACCCACAAGCTGGGGGAGGCGGACCGCATCGTCACGATCCTGTGTCGTTCCCAGGGAAAGGTACGGGCTGTCGCGCGGGGCGTGCGGCGTACCTCGAGCAAGTTCGGGGCACGCCTGGAGCCGTTCAGCCACGTGGACGTGCAGTTCGCCGTAGGACGCTCGCTCGACATCGTGACCCAGGTGCAGTGCCTGCATCCCTACGGCGATCCGCTGGCCCGAGACTACGGGTTGTACTGTTCGGGCGAGACGATGCTCGAGGTGGCCGATCGGCTGGTGGCCGTCGAGAAGGAGCCCTCGCTGCGGCAGTACCGGCTCTTGCTCGGTGGGCTGCGAGTGCTCGGCGAGGGCACGAGCGACGGACCCCGGCCAGCCAGCATGGTGCTCGATTCCTATCTCCTGCGCGCCCTGGCCGCCGCCGGCTATGCCCCGGTGCTCGATTCGTGTGCGCACTGCGGGCTCGCCGGGCCGCACGAGTGGTTCTCTCCGTCGAGCGGGGGAATGGTCTGCAGCCGGTGCAAGCCCCCTGCCTCGGCCCATCCTTCGGCACAGTCCTGGGCGCTGCTAGGTGCGATGATCAGTGGCGATTGGCCCGCCACCCGGGAGGTGAGAACAGCCACCGTGCGGGAGTGCGCCGGTCTCGTGGCTGCCTTCGCCGCCTGGCACATGGATCACAGTCTTCGGTCGCTGGCGATGATTCCCCGGGAATAAGGCCCTCCGCCCCTGCCCCGACCTTCTCAGATGCGTTCGGCCGGCCGGGCGATCATCAGGGTGTGGCCCATCCACTGCTGCACCGTCGTGGCCGGAACGCCCTCGTCGAGCCAGAGTTTCGCTGCGGTATGACGCAGGTCGTTGAGCCGGCGGCCACGTCCGGTGCGCTGCCAGTCGAGGCGCCGCAGGACGGCTGTGCGATGCAGTTGGCAGCCCCTCGCCGTGATGAACAGCAGTTCCTCGCGCTCGCGCCTGCGTGACATCGCGACGAGGCTGTCTCGCAGTTCCTCGGCCACCGGCACCTGCCGCACCAGGCTCGGGATGAAACGCCTGGCCGAGGTGCCCTCGGTCATGGACTTGTTGACGACGATCCGGTTGGCTGTGCGGCGGAAATCGCCGACCGTCAGGGCCCGGGCCTCGCTCCAGCGCAGGCCGGTGCGTGCCAGGACGAGCAGTACCTGCGCCAGTCGCGGGTCGTGCTGTGACCACTCGGCCCAGGCGCTGCGCAATTCGTCGGCCGAGAAGGGGCGTGCCACAGTGGGGGGTGCCGGCAGTTCGGCGGGGGCCTTCTCGATGGGGGTCCGCTCGATCACTCCCAGGGCGGTCAGCCACCGGAAGAACTGCGACAGGCTCGCTCGGTAGCGGCGCACGGACAACTCCGACAGGCCACGTGCCCGGAAGTGCACGAGCAGGCCGTCGATGTCGGCCGGGGTGATGTCCCGGGGATTGCGCGCCAGATAGGACTGCGGAATGATCCTCAACAGATCCTGATCGGTGCGCAAGGTCTTCTCTGCTACGGTGCCGGCACGCGAAGCGAGCCAGCAATGGATCATGGCGTCCAGGCGGTCGGTCCACATGCTCGGACCGCTGGGGGAGGCAAACCAGTTCACGGACATTCGTCATCCTTTCGCTGCGTGCGCGGAAGACGGATGTCCGCCTCCCGTGCAATCGCGACAGCGGGTCAAGGCCAAACCACCCGACGAAGCATCCCGACTTGTTGGCCCATGGGCCGAACTCACGGTTGCGCGTCAGCGCCGGATTCGCACCGGCTTCCCTTCGCAGGGTGGTACACGTGTTCGCAATGCTATTCCCCCGGTTCCCCCTGAGGAGCATCGGTCTCCACCAGGTGGATCATTCCTTGCCCCGGGAGGTGCACAGCGGGCACAGACCGTAGATCTCGACATGGTGCTCGGCCTGGGTGAAGCCGTGTTCGGTGGCCACGCGCAGGGCCCACTCCTCGGCCGGGCCGCCGGCGATTTCCACTGTCCGTCCGCACTGGCGGCAGATCAGGTGATGGTGATGGCGGGGCGAGCAGTGCCGGTAGGCGACCTCGCCGGCGGGATTGCGCCAGGTGTCCACCTCGCCGTTGCGGGCGAAATTCTGCAGCACCCGATAGACGGTGGCCAGACTGGCCTGCTCACCGTTGGCCGTCAGTTGTGCGTGCAGTTGCTGGGCGGTGCGGAAGTCGTTGCCCTGGTCGAGGATCTCGCGGATGACCCTCTGCTGGCGGGTGCGGCGGGGACGCTGGACCGGTGCCGCCGATGCGGTACCGAACGGCGGTGTGTCCTCACTGTTCATGGGCTCGTGCTCCATGACTGGCCGACACGCCATGACTGGCCTGCACCGGGTGTCCTCTCCGCGCTTGGTGTCCTCTCCGCGCTTGCTCCATGAGAATCATTCTAGTCAAGCGCGGCAGGGCCGGAGCATGCAGCGCACCTGGACCGACGGTCTACCCGCATATGGCGTCACTCGGGCATCATTGACCCGGCAGGTGGCGCGTGGCGCGTCGCCTTCACGTCGGTGCCAGCCAGGTACCGACTCGCGACCGGGCCCGGTCCGGCGGACAGTGAGGAGCCACAGTGGCAGAGAGCAAGCTCGACAAGGTCATCGGCCTGTGCAAACGGCGCGGTTTCGTTTTTCCTTGCGGGGAGATTTACGGCGGGACGCGCGCGGCATGGGACTATGGCCCACTGGGTGTGGAGCTGAAGGAGAACATCAAGCGGCAGTGGTGGCGCTATATGGTCACCGGTCGCGGCGACATCGTCGGCCTGGATTCCTCCGTCATTCTCCCCAAGCAGGTCTGGGTGGCCTCCGGGCATCTTGCCGTGTTCAACGACCCCCTCGTGGAGTGCCTGAGCTGTCACAAGCGGTTCCGCGCCGATCAACTCCAGGAGGAGTACGCCTTCCGCAAGGACATTGCCGACCCCGAATCCGTCGAACTGTCCCAGATTCCCTGCCCCAACTGCGGAAACCGGGGGAACTTCACCGCGCCCCGTGACTTCAATATGATGCTCAAGACCTATCTGGGGCCGGTCGAGGACGAATCCGGGCTGCACTATCTGCGTCCCGAGACTGCCCAGGGTATTTTCATCAACTTCAAGAACGTCCTCAACACCACCCGGATGAAGCCGCCCTTCGGGGTGGCGCAGACCGGGAAGAGCTTCCGCAACGAGATCACCCCCGGGAATTTCATCTTCCGCACTCGCGAGTTCGAGCAGATGGAGATGGAGTTCTTCGTCGAGCCGGGCACCGATGAGGAATGGCACCAGTACTGGATCGACCATCGCCAGGCCTGGTATACCGGGCTCGGCGTCGATCCGCAGAACCTGCGGCTCTACGAGCACCCCAAGGAGAAGCTGTCCCACTACTCCAAGCGGACCGTCGACATCGAGTACAAGTTCGGTTTCGCGGGCAGCGACTGGGGCGAGCTCGAGGGCATCGCTAATCGCACCGATTTCGATCTCAACACCCATTCGCAGCACTCGGGCGTCGACCTCAGCTATTTCGACCAGGCGAAGAATTCCCACTACCTGCCCTATGTCATCGAGCCGGCGGCCGGCCTGACCCGCTCGCTCATGGCCTTCCTGGTTGATTCCTACACCGAGGACGAGGCGCCCAATACCAAGGGCGGCGTCGACAAGAGGGTGGTACTCAAGCTCGATCCGCGTCTGGCACCGGTGAAGGCCGCGGTGCTGCCGCTGAGTCGAAATGAGAAGCTCTCCCCGAAGGCGCGCGATCTGGCCGCCGAGCTTCGCGGCTACTGGAACATCGACTTCGACGATGCCCAGGCAATCGGCAAGCGGTACCGCCGTCAGGACGAGATCGGCACGCCCTACTGCGTCACGGTCGACTTCGACAGCCTTGACGACGATGCGGTGACGGTCCGCGAACGCAATTCGATGTCGCAGGAGCGGGTATCCATCACCAAGGTGAAGGACTACCTCGCCACCCGGCTGGTGGGCTGCTGAGCCAAGCCAGACCCGCCAGTGGATCGGGCTGTCGAGCCGGCCGTTGCGTATGGCCGGCTCGACAGCCCGGTGTTCGCTCGTTCAGATGATCGGAGCCATGTCGAGCCCCAGATCCAGGACGGTGGCCGAGTGGGTGAGCGCCCCGACCGAGACGTAGTCCACCCCGCTGGCCCCCACTGCCGCGGCGTCGGGCAGGGTGAGACCCCCGCTGGCTTCGGTGAGCACCCCTGCTGGACGGCATATCGACACCGCCTCGGCCATCTGGGCCGGCGCCATGTTGTCCAGCAGGATCAACTGGGCCCCGGCATCGACTGCTTCGCGGACCTGGTCGAGGTTGTCGCATTCCACCTCGCAGTCCAGCCCGGGGGCCTGTGCCCGGACCGCCTGCAGGGCTGAGGTGATGGATCCCGCCGCCGCGATGTGGTTGTCCTTGATGAGGGCGGCGTCCCCCAGCCCCAACCGGTGGTTGAGCCCTCCTGCGCACCGCACCGCGTATTTCTGCAGAAGCCGGAGCCCGGGCAGGGTCTTGCGGGTGTCTCGGATGGCGTTGTGGGTGGGCGCGAGGGCGTCCGCCCACCGGGCAGTGGCGGTGGCGATGCCCGACAGGTGCCCCAGCAGGTTGAGCATGGTGCGTTCTCCGGTGAGCAGGCAGCGCAACGGCCCCTCGACACGCAGCACCTGATCACCGCGTTCCACACGGTCCCCGTCGCTGGCCAGGAGGTCGACGACGATCCCTGAGCCCTGGCGTTGCGCGAGCCGGTGCATCGTCGCCGCAGCCACCGGCAGACCTGCCAGAGTGCCGCGTTCCCGGCTCACGACGAATGCGGTGCCACGCTGATCGGGGCCAAACACCGAGTTGGTCGTCACATCGGGCCCGTATGCGAGGTCCTCATCCAGCGCCCGGTCGATGACGCGCAGCACGTAGTCGGGGCCGAGTCCGGCCTCCTCGAGTGCCGTGCGGATGCTGCGGGGCAGTGTCTCGGCGCCCGTCATGCGGCTGCCCTGCCCGCGCTGGGGGTGCTGATCCGGTCGGTTGCCGGTCGCACGGTGCCGGTGCTGTCGAGCTGCCAGTCCAGATGGCGCGCCCAGCCAGCGTCCTGGCCCGGACGGTCCGAGCGACGATGGCAACCGCGGGACTCGGTCCTGGTAGCCGCAGCAGTGGTCACGGCGCGCGCTACGACGGCGGCGTTGGTGGCGCTCAATGTGGCATCGTCGAGACCACTCGCGCCCGGCAGCCCATCGAAGCCGCTGAGCGCCTCACGAAGTCCCTGCGCGTCGCGCAAGACCCCGACCCGGCTGGCCATCTCCTCACGGATCGCGTCGAAGGCCGGCGCCGCGAGGAGCGGCAACTCGCGGCGGCGTACCGGATCCGCACCGTCCATCTCCTGGCGAGCAGTCCCGGCGACCTGCGCTCCGCGCACGCGGCTGGCCAGGAGCGTGGCGCAGCGCGTGCCCATCACCAGTCCCTCGGTCAGTGAGTTCGATGCCAGCCGGTTGGCGCCCTGTATGCCGGTGCATGCCAGCTCGCCGAGCGCGAACAGCCCCGCAATGTCCGTGCGGCCCGAGATGTCCGCCACGACTCCGCCACAGTGGTAATGCGCGCCGGGGGAGACAGGGATGGGTTCGCGCACCGGATCGACGCCACGTTCGCGGCACATCGCCAGGATCGAGGGGAAACTGTGTTCCCAGGTGCTCGCGCCGAAGGCTGTGGCGTCGAGAAACAGATGGGATTCACCGCTGGCGAGCATGTGGGCATGCTCGGCTGCCGAGACGATGTCGCGGGGGGCGAGATCGGCCAGTGGGTGGAGTCCCGCCATGACGCGTCGTCCGGCATGATCGACGAGGAAGGCCCCTTCGCCGCGCACCGCCTCCGAGATGAGCACTCCGCGGTCACCGGGACGGCGAAGCGCGGGTGGCACGACAAGGATCGTCGGATGGAACTGCATGAACTCCACATCGCGCACCCGAGCGCCGGCACGCAGGGCCATCGCGAGTCCGTCGCCGCTGGCGACGGGGGGATTGGTGGTCAGCGGCCACAGCTGTCCGATCCCTCCGCTCGCAAGCACGACCGCGTCGGCACGAATCTGCCCAGGGCGTCCCTCGGCGTCCAGCGCGCTGAGCCCTACGGCCCGATCCCGTTCATCGAGCAAGATGTCGACAGCGCGGGTGTTCGTGAGGATCGTGAGGTGGGCACCGAGATCGTGGCAGCTGCCGATCCGCTCCACGAGGGTGCGTTCCACTTCGTGCCCGGACTGGTCGCCGCCGGCATGGAGGATCCGCCGGGCGTGGTGCCCGCCCTCCAGATGCAGGTCGATATGGCCCGACGCGTCTGTGTCGAAGATCGCGCCCAGCGCGATGAGACGGCGCAGCGCGAGGGGCGCATTGTGGGCCAGGTCCCGCACCGCGGCCTCGTCGCACAGCCCCGCCCCGGCATCGAGCGTGTCGCTGATATGTGACTGCGTGGTGTCCTGTGGCGACCAGACGGCCGCCAAGCCTCCCTGGGCCCAGTCGGTGCTGGAGTCCGTGAGCGCTCCCCGCGTGACGAGCACTGTGTCCACCCCTGCCTCGAGCAGGCCCACCAGGCACATGAGACCTGCCGCGCCCGAGCCGACGATCACTACCGAGGCCTCGTGATGCCACTGCATTGTGCCCAGGGGCAGCTGAGTGGCCGAACCGATCGCGTTGACCATCCTCACTCGCCCCCGCCCGGCTGGCCGATCTCGATCATCCGCTCGACGGCCTGCCTGGCGCGCGTGGCGATGGCGGGGTCGATGGTCACCTCGTCGCGGCCCTGCTCAAGGCAGTCCAGCAGATTCTCCCGCGTCGTCATCTTCATGAAGGGACATGCCGCGTGAGGGTTGACCGGCAGGAACTCGGTTGCCGGATTCGCCTTGCGAAGCTGGTGCAGCATACCGATCTCGGTGGCCACCAGCACCTGCTTGGAGCTCGTGCGCGAGGCCGCACTGAGCATCCCTCCAGTGGACAAGATCTTCGTGCGCTCGGCAGGCAATTCGCCGCGCCCGGCCAACCACAGCGCTGCGGTGGTGCATCCGCATTCGGGGTGCACGAACAGCTCCGCGTCGTGGTGTTCATGCACCCGATCGATGAGCGAGGCGGGGGAAATCTCTGCGTGCACGTGGCATTCGCCCATCCACACCTGGATGTTGTCGCGCCCGGTCATCCGCCGCACGTGGGCACCGAGGAACTGATCGGGACAGAACAACACCTCTCGTTCGGGTGGGATCGATGTGACCACCTCGACGGCATTCGACGAGGTGCAGCAGATGTCGGTCTCTGCCTTCACCGCTGCGGTGGTGTTCACATAGCTGACCACGGCTGCGCCGGGGTGCTGTGCCTTCCAGGCGCGCAGCTGGTCGGCGTCGATGCAGTCGGCCAGTGAACAGCCGGCCCGCGCATCGGGGATGAGCACCCTCTTGTCGGGGGACAGCAGCTTCGCGGTCTCTGCCATGAAGTGGACGCCGGCGAACACGATGGTGGACTGCCTGGCGGTGGCGGCGATCCGAGACAGCGCCAGCGAATCGCCGACGTGGTCGGCGACATCTTGGATCTCGGGCGCCTGGTAGTTGTGAGCCAGGATGATGGCGTCCTCGCGGCGGGCGAGAGCACGGACCTGCTCGGCCCACGAGGTGGTTTCGGTGAGCATGCGGACTCCTGTGAGTAGTTATCGTCTGAGAGTCGATAACGCTCTCAGACAGTACCATGCAGCTGTGCGGACGCTGCCATTCAGGGACACCTCGGGCGTGGCGAAGTACCGCCATGAGGTGCTCGCGGTGGTTCTTCGCGTCTGCACCGGGGGCTCGCCTCGCCTCGAGGTCCTGGCCTGGCAGCGCCACCACGAGCCCTTCGAGGGCCGGTGGGCCCTTCCCAGCGGGCCGGTCGAGGTGGACGAGACGATGGACGCCGCCATGGAGCGGCACCTTGCCACCAAGCTCGACCTGACCACCGTGCGCCACTCCGAGCAGCTCGCGAGCTTCTCGGCGCCGCTGCGCGATCCCGCCGAACGCACCATCGCCACTGCCTACCTGGGGCTGGTGGCCGAGCACACCGAGGTGAGCGGTGAGGAGGTCGGCTGGTTCGCCACCGATCGCCTGCCGGCCATGGCCTTCGATCATGGCGAGGTGGTGGCGCTGGCCGCGCGGCGTCTGCAGGGGAAGATCTCCTACAGCAATATCGCCTTCGCACTGGCACCCGAGGAGTTCACCCTCGCCGCGCTGCGCGAGATCTATATCGGGGTGCTGCGTCACGATGTCGACGTGACAAATCTGAGCCGGGTGCTCAGCCGGCGTGGCCAGATCGAACCGACCGGCAGGCTGGTGGCTCCCGGTGACAAGGGGGGACGCCCGGCGCGCAGCTATCGATTCGTCGAGCGACGGCTGCGCATCACCGATCCGTTCGCCGTGCTGCGGGCCGGCGGCTCCCCGTCCTCACAGGGCCACCGGGGCGCGCCGGGGTCACACTAGAATTGCGCGGTGGACCAGATCAAGCCCCTCGTGCTCACCTCACCCTCGGGCGGGCAGGTCGTCGTCGAGACGCCAGTCGTGCTCGCGCCGATGGCCGGCGTGACGAATGCCGCATTTCGCACGCTGTGCCGCGAGCAGGGAGCCGGTCTGTACGTATGCGAGATGATCACCAGCCGCGGCCTCGTTGCGGGTGACCGCAAGACCGACGCGATGCTCACCTTCTTCGATTCCGAGACGATCCGCAGCGTTCAGACCTACGGAACCGACCCGCAGGTGCTTGCCCGGGCGGTGGACATGCTGTGCACCAGATATCGGGCCGACCATGTGGACCTCAACTTCGGTTGCCCGGTGCCCAAGGTCACCCGCAAGGGTGGCGGAGGAGTGCTGCCGTGGAAACTCGACCTGTTCGGCGCCATCGTCGATTCCGCCGTACGGGCTGCCGACCGGCATCGCGTGCCGGTGACGGTGAAGTTGCGGATCGGGCTCGACGAGGATCACGAGACCTATCTGGACGCCGGCCGAATCGCCGAACAGGCCGGAGCTGCGGCAATCTGCCTGCATGCCCGCACGGTTGAGCAGGCCTATTCGGGACATGCGCACTGGGACGCCATTGCTCGGCTGGTCGAGGAGGTTGACGTTCCCGTGCTCGGCAATGGTGATATCTGGGAACCTGCCGATGCGCTGGCCATGATCTCTCGCACCGGTTGTGCCGGCGTCGAGGTGGGCAGAGGCTGTCTGGGCAGGCCGTGGCTGTTCCGGGATCTGGCGGCTGCCCTGCATGGGCAGCCGGTGCGCACTGTGCCGAATCTGGGCGAGGTGGCTGCCACGGTGCGACGTCATGGTGAGCTGCTCGCACTCCAGATGGGTGAGAAGCACGGCCTCACCGACCTTCGAAAGCACATGAGCTGGTATTTCAAGGGCTTTCCGGTGGGCGGTGAGCTACGTCACGGGCTTGGCCTCGTCGACAGCTTCGAGAGCCTGGATGCGCTGCTCGCCACCGTGGTCGACAAGGCCGGCGCCGAGTGCCCCTATCCGGAACGCGAACTCGGCAGGCCACGGGGCCGTCAGGGTTCGCCACGTCACAAGGTGGTCATGCCCTACGGCTGGCTGGACGACCGCTGCGGTCTCCAGCTCGATCTCGCCGACGCCGAAGTGGCCGTGTCGGGCGGGTGAGTCCGCTGCCCGGCGCACAGAGGATTTGTCGGTGCCGCGCGAGATACTGGCCAGGTGACTGAGCAATCCCAGGAATTGTCAGCGCGCGGGCTCACGTCGCGCACCCGCGCCTGGGCGTCCACCATGAGCGGGCACCGCATCGAGTCCGAGGGCACCGGCGTGGTCCGGCCGCACGCTGACAGCATGGTACGTCTCGACATCGCCGAGCCCGTGAGCCGAGAGGCACGCGAGGCAGCCGAGGCGCAACTGCTGCGAGGCGGAGCCACGAGGGCTCGCGGGGCCGGCGAACGGGCCCGGGCTGAGCTGCCCGATCCCGAGCGCACCTGCTTCGAGAGGGACCGTGACCGGATCATCCATTCCACCGCATTCCGGCGGCTCGCCGGGAAGACCCAGGTGGTGGTCTTTCCCACCGATCACCAGCGCACCAGGCTCACCCACGCTCTCGAGGTCGCCCAGGTGGCCACCTCGATCGCCAGAGGGGTGGGTGCCAGTGTCAGCCTGACCGAGGCCATCGCCCTGGGCCACGACTGCGGGCACGGGCCCGGTGGGCATGCTTCCGAGGAGGCCTTCGACGCATTCCTGCCCGAGGGCTTCGACCACGGCCCATGGGGCGCGCAGGTGGCCCTGGCCGATCTCAACCTGTGCGTCCAGACCCTGGACGGCATCGCGCACCACTCCTGGTCCAGCCCGGCGCCGAGCACGGTCGAGGGGGAGATCGTCAGCTGGGCCGACCGGATCGCCTATTGCGCCCACGACCTCGAGGACGCCATCAGGGCTCGCATCATCACCGAGACCGATGTTCCGTCCACGATCACCGGTCCGCTCGGTGTGGCCCTGCGCAACCAAACCGGCACGCTCATCCGGGCCGTCATCGCCACTACAAGCGCCACCGGGATCGTCGGCATGGATCAGCCCACCGCCGAAGCGCTCGCGGCACTGCGCCGCTTCAACTACGAGCGCATCTACACCCGCCCCGAATCGCTTGACCAGGCGCACACCATGATCGAGATGCTTCGCCAGCTCGTCTCCTACTACGTCGGCCATCCCGAGAAGCTGCCGGCCGACCATCGCGGCGACGAGGACCTGATGCGCAGCGTGGTCACCTATGTGGCCGGCATGACCGATCGCTTCGCCTTCGAGTGCGCCGAACGGCTGCTCGGCTGGGATCCGGCTCGACTGCCGTGCGGCATCGGCCACGGGGCCTGAGCCGGGCCGCCTTGCCCCTCCAGGCCACCCGGCCTTCGTCAGCTCGCCCGGCGGTGACCATCGAGCCAGCGTCACGGCCACCGCATGGGTGATGCCCATCCGACCCCAGGAGTCGCGCATGGTCCTGCGCACGGGTGGCTACACTGCGGGCATGGCGAGCCGGATCAACGACGAGGACATCGCCCTGGTCCGCGAACGCGCCCGGATCGACGAGATCGTCGGGTCCTATGTCGCCCTGCGCAACGCGGGGGGTGGCTCGCTCAAGGGCCTGTGCCCCTTCCACGACGAGAAGACCCCCAGCTTCCAGGTGACCCCCTCGCGGGGTCTGTTCTACTGCTTCGGATGCGGCGTGGGCGGAGATGTCATCACCTTCCTGCAGAAGATCGACAACTTGAGCTTCACCGAGGCCGTGCAGACCCTGGCCGACAAAGTGGGCGTCCAGCTGCGCATTGAGGACGACGGTCAGCCCTCCCCGCCGCCGGGCCAGCGCGTTCGGCTGATGGCCGCCAATACCGCCGCCGCCGAGTTCTTCGCATCGGCCCTGCTCACCCCCGAGGCAATCGATGCGCGCCGGATGCTCACCGAACGCGGTTTCGACCGAGCAGCCGCCGAGCTGTTCGGTGTCGGCTATGCCCCCAAGGATGGCCGGGCGTTGCACCGGCACCTCAACAAGGCCGGTTTCCGTGACGACGAACTCGTGCGTGCCGGGCTCATCCGCGAGCACGGGGGGTGGGACTATTTCCAGGGACGCGTCATCTGGCCGATCAGGGATTCCGCGAACTCTGTCCTCGGGTTCGGTGCGCGGCGGCTCTACGAAGACGACCGGCTGCCCGCCAAGTACATCAACACCCCCGAGACCGTGCTGTACAAGAAGTCCCGCGTGCTCTACGGACTCGACCAGGCTCGTCAGAACATCGGCAAGAAGCTCCAGGCAGTGGTCATGGAGGGATACACCGACGTCATGTCGGCCCACCTGGCCGGGGTGGACACCGCAGTAGCGGTGTGCGGCACCGCCTTCGGCGAGGACCACGCGCGGCTCCTCCAGCGGCTCATGGGCAACAGCGACACGACCCGCGGCGAGATCATCTTCACCTTCGACGGGGACCGGGCCGGGCAGGCTGCCGCGCTCAAGGTCTCGCGGCTGGACCGAGCGTTCACTACACAGACCTATGTGGCGATCGAACCAAGCGGCATGGATCCCTGCGATCTGCGGATGGCCAAGGGCGATGCCGCCGTCCGTGAACTCGTGGCTCGTCGCGAGCCGCTCTACCGCTTCGTCATGGCCCACACGATCGAGGGCTTCGATCTGGACCGGGCCGACGGGCGGGTGTCGGCGGTACGCGCCGCCGCGTCCATGCTGGCGGCCGTGCGAGACCGTTCCCTGGTGGATCAGTACGTGCGCGATCTCGCTCAGCTCGTCGGGATGGATGTGGACGAGGTACGACGAGTGCTCAGCAGCGCGCCGCGGCAGTCGCGAGGTGCGCGCCAGCCGCCAAGTCGCCGAGTGGAGGCCGAGCCGCCACCTGGCGAGCTCCAGGTCAGTGAGGTCACGCCCGCCCCGAACAGCCAGCTGCCCTGGCCCGATCCCGGTGACCGCAATCTCGACGTGGAGCGTGGCACCGTGAAGGTGATGCTGCAGTACCCGACGCTCTTCGACACCCAATGGGACGGTGTGCAGCCCGAGGACTTCACGCACCCCGCCTATCGGGCCGTCTTCGAGGCAATCCTCGCCACGCCCTACAGCGCCCACGACTGGGCCGAGGCGGTGGCGCAGGCCACGCCTGACCCGATCGCCCGCCAGCTGGAGATCGCACTGCTCGTGGAACAGATCCTGCGCGAGCCCGACGAACGCTATGCCTCGGCCTACGCTGCGCGGCTGCGTCTGCTCACCACCATGCGACAGATCGCCGATCTCAAGTCGCGGCTGCAGCGCACGAACCCGCTGAACGCCGAAGAGCGCTACGACACGATGTTCCGCCGGCTCATTGAATTGGAGACGCGGCGCAAGCAATTGCTCCAGGACAGCCTCGGTCTCACTGAGTGAGCCACTCGCCGGGCTGACCTGGGTGCCGGCGGCCTGCGCGGGGCAGCCCGGGAACCTCTTGGCGCGGGAGAGAGCTCGTCCACCACATATGGTGTTGTCCGGTCCGGCTCATCCACAGCTGTGCCGTGCCCACGGCGGGCGGGCAATCATGACGCCATGACGACAACCGAGGAACCGATACCGCGCCGACGATTGGACGGGTTGGCGGAACGGGAGCTGGCAAAGATCATCGAAGCCGGTGTCTTCGCCCAGGAATGTCTGCGAACCGGCCGTCGCCCCTGCGGGGCCAGCACCGACGAACTGCGCGCCATCGTTGCGGAGGGTCAGCGGGCCATGGCGGAGTTCATCGGGGCAAATCAGGGCATGGTGGCGGTCATTGCCCGGCGCTGGTGCCATTCCTCGGCCGAGCTCGAGGAACTCATGCACGATGGCCAGGTGGGCCTGGTCGAAGCCATTGCGCGCTTTGACCACGCCCTCGGCTGGCGCTTCAGCACTCTTGCCTGGAATGTCGTGGCGCAGCACATCGCCCAGGCGGCAGTGGCGTCCAGAAGCTGCGGGCTGGAGACGGTCGCGCGTGCCCGGGCTGCTGCTGAGATCGAGCGGACCAGGTCCGAGCACAGTGCCCGACTGGGGCAGCAGGTCGACGATGCGACGCTGGCCGGGCTGCTGGGGCGCACGCTCTCCTCGGTGCGCCGGGCGGCCTCGCCGATCCGGGCGGACGTCGAAGTACAGGAGCTGGGCGATCGCCGGGCCGACGAGACCAGCGACGGACCGGACCTCAGCTGGCTCGGCCGGATGCCAGCCGAGGAAAGGCGGGTGCTCGTACTGAGCTTCGGGCTGGGCGGCGGTGAGGCGATGTCGGTGACGCAGGTGGCCCGGGCGCTCGGCATCAGCCCCTCGGGGGTCTATCGGCTCAAGTCGCGCGCGCTGCGCCGCGGGCGTGCGCTGGCCCAGGTGTTCGCAGCCTGAGCAGTCTCGGCTGGGTACCAGGCGGCGGTGATGTGGCATGACCGGGACCACCGGGAAGAATGGAGCCATGATTGCCATGCGCAGGCCCTCGGGTCGACCCAGCCGCGAGGAGTTGAGGGGTTTGCAGGCCGCACTTGGACACCGGGCTGCCGCCTTGGCCTGGGGCAGGGGCCAGGAGCTCTTGGCGGTGGCTACCAGAGGGCATCTGGCGGTCGCCGAGCGCGGAACCTGGCGGGTCATCGCCTGGGATGACATCCTGAGCGGTGCCTGGCGCGAGGACGACGCGACTCTTCGATGGATGCTGATCGACGGTTCTGGCCGGACGATCCAGCTGGAGAACTCCGGCGAGCTGCCGGGGGTTTTCATGGAGCGCGTCCAGGCATCGATCCTCGTGCAGGAACGGGTCCCGGTGCTTGGCGGACGAGGTGAGATCATCGTGTCCGGGCGTCGCAACCCCACCGGGGGCGGTGAGCTCCGCTGGATGGTGCAGCCGCTGGGCAGCACCGATCTGTCGGATCCCCGGGTGCAGCAGGTCGCGATCGCAGAAACCGAGCACCTGCGCCGCGAGTACGAGCCCTGAGAGCCTGGCCACTCCAGGGACACTGCCGATTTCCCTTGCGGCATCGGAACTGGTAACGTTTCCTCCCGCGCTGGCACTTCGGTGACAGCCGATCCCTGGTAGCTCAATTGGCAGAGCATCTGACTGTTAATCAGAGGGTTACTGGTTCGAGTCCAGTCCGGGGAGCCATGCAGCAATGGCTCTCATGAAGAACGCCCCTCAGCGGCGCCGTCTTGACGACGCCGGCTTGGCAGTGCGCGGTCCGCGCAGTGGGCATGCCGCATGGGCATCGGGAGGATCCATCCCTGTATCGCGTTCATGGCCGAATCCACCGTCGACAATCGAGGCCACGGGGTTGAGTTCGCGGTGTGCCAGGCTTGAGGCGTTCGATTCCGCGGTGGGCAGACAATCTCACAGATGACGCTGGTGCCCGCCACCGTGGCGGGCACCAGCGAATCGAGGGAATCAGACCCTCGACTTAGCGGGCTTGAGCGCGGCCGTGACCCGCCGCTCCACGAGGATTGGCAGGAAGGTCCGCACGGGTGCCTCAGCGAACTGATCGAATGCTGTGTTCACGGCGGTCTTCAGGGAATCCGGCTGCACATCGTGCAGCTTGGGAGTCAGGCGGGCGACCACCTCGTCGACGATCATCTCGTCGGTGATGTCACTTGTTCCAAGATCCACATGAGTATTGTGCAGTCAACGACGCCGATTGGCCAGAGCCGCTACCCATCTGATGGCTGCTCACACAGGCCTCTTGTCGCGGGCGAGCCCGGCGCCGGCCTGGCCCCGGGATGGGCGTCGGCGTGCGGAGCAGCGCCGCCAACTCGATGCCCATCCCGGGCGGGAAGACAGGGCCGGGACAGGCCCTCAGGCCCTCACGCTCATGCCGCGACGGGCGCGGGCTGGCCGATCTGGCTCAGCAACTCGTTGAACCAGGGCAGGGTGATGTCGAAGGGCTTGTGCCCGGCGATCCGCTTGAAGTCGATGACGGACAACCTGTCGCCAGCCTCCTCGTCCTGCCCCACCACACCGGCATGGCCGCCCAGCGCGGCGTCCACCGCCAGAACGCAGGTCTGTGCGATGAGGTCGAGATCCTCCTGGTTCGACTTGGCCGAGCGGGAGAAGTAGCCGGACTTCTGCACCATCGTCTTGCCCGCTCCGATCTTCTCGGCGAACTGCTTGGCAAACCACTCGCCGGGATTGATCTGGTTGAGCTGCACATGGCCGAAGGCATCCTTGGGCACGTCCTGCCCCTCGGCCTCGAGCTTGGCGATGATGTCGGGCACCCCCGCGCCCTCGGAGATGAACAGATTCACATTGCCGACCTCGTCCATCACCGACCGCAGCCGCTTCGCTTCGGCATCCAGGTCGATCTTCGCCTCGGGCAGGTACAGGGCGTGGATATCCCAGGCGCGGCGGTCGAGACCCGCTTCGGGGAGCCACTCCTGCTCGTCGAGCCAGGCGCGGTAGCGTCGGGCGGTTTCGGCGGCGAGGTAGCCGCAGTTACGGCCCATGATCTCGTGAATGATGAGTTCGCGCGGCGCGGAGTTGTGCTCCGCGATGATGTTGGTGGCGAAGCGGGCGGCCTGGTCTGCCGCGCTCCAGGCGCCCAGCGACTGACGGATCGGCACGATGTCGTTGTCGATCGTCTTGGGCAGGCCCACCACCGTGAGCGGGTAGTCGTGGTCGGCCAGATAGGCGGCGAGATCGGCGGCGGTGGTATTCGTGTCATCGCCACCGATCGTGTGGAGGACGTCGACACCATCGGCGACGAGCTGGTCGGCAGCGACCTTGAGCGGATCGGTGCCGTCGGGAACCAGGCCGCGCTTCACGAGGTCGGCGACATTGGTGAGCTTGACGCGAGAGTTTCCGATGGGGGAGCCGCCGAAGGCGAAAAGACGATCGTAGTGGTCGCGCACTTCCCGGGAGAACTCGAACGAATCACCCTTGAGCAGGCCCTCGTACCCATAGCGATACGCGATGATCGTGGTTTCTGGAGAGACCTCGGTGTAGCGCTTGACGAGCCCGGCGACGGCCGAGGACAGGCAGGGGGCGAAGCCACCAGCGGTCAGCAGAGCGACCTTCTTGACCATGAAGTAAGTGCCTTTCGTAGTGGAGGAATCGACCTGGTGACGCCAGGGCCGACAGGCTCAGCCTAGGACAACCCACCGGCGCGCACGGCAGCGCCGTCGCCGTGCGCGATCCTGTGGACAGGCCAGCTGCTCGAGGTATTCATGGGACACTGAAGCCATCGCGAGGCCACCTCGGCCCGATGACAGCTTTGCCCGAAGACAAGCTTTGCCCGAGGAGAACCTGGGGAGACCGACGATGATCTCTACTGGTCGTGAAGCCCATGATCAGCGCGGCGCGAGCGTGAGCGTGCTCGTCGCGGCGTGCCTGCCTGCCTTCGCGCTCAGCTGCGGCCTGGCAGTGGACGGTTCGGCCAGACTCAGCGCGCAGCGAGAGGTGACCCTGGCGGCGAGCCAGGCTGCCCGGGCCGGCAGCGACAGCTATGCGCACAGCAGACTGGCCGGGCGCCCCGATGCCGCGCTGGCCATCGCGGCCGCACGCGCGTCACTGTCAGGTTTTCCTGCCATGACTTCGGACGCCACGGTGGATGCCGAGGGGCGGCTCAGCGTCAGTGTGTCCACCAGCGTCGGCACGCAATTCCTCTCCCTGGTGGGCATCGACCATTTCACGGTGCGCTCCCGGATGACCTCTGATCTACGTGCCTCATAGCCGCCCAGCTCACTAGTGTTTGTGCATGGCTCGCTACTACCCGGTCCATCCGGTCAATCCCCAGGCCCGCTCGCTCAGCCAGGTCGTCACAACACTGCGCGATGGCGGACTCATTGCCTACCCCACTGACTCCGGATTCGCTCTGGGGACCCTGTTCGGAAACAAGAACGGCATGGATCGCATTCGGCGTGTTCGAGGGCTTGACGAACGGCATCACCTCACTGTCGTGGTCAGCGAGTTCGCCCAGCTGGGCACCTATGTCGACATGGACAATCGGGAGTTCCGCGCCGTGAAGGCGTCCACGCCCGGGCCGTTCACGTTCATCCTCCGAGCGACTCGCGAGGTACCACGCGCCATGCAGCATCCCAGCACGAGGACGGTGGGTGTGCGGGTGCCCCACCATGTCACGGCCCTGGCTCTGCTCGCGGCGCTGGGTGAGCCCCTCGTCTCCTCCACCCTGATCCTGCCTGGGCACACTGAACCGCTCGACGACGGCTGGCAGATCAAGGAGACGCTCGACAACGAGCTCGACGCGGTCCTCGACTCCGGGGATGTGGGGTCCGAGCCCACCACCGTTGTGGACCTGACTGGCGAGGAGCCGGTGGTGCTGCGGGTCGGTGGGGGATCGACGGCACTGTTCACCTGAGACTTCCGCTGGCAGTCAACGCGCACCCGGAGCAGGCACCAGGCAGCGGCCTTCGAGGGCCTGCCGCGTATCCGTCGTGGACACGCACAGCGCGAGGGGTCGGCCGGGGAGCTGATCGATCCGGGTGCGCGCCGTGTGCTCGCACCGAGCATTCACCGGGAGGACATCTCCGGATCATCTCGGGTTCCCTGAGGGGTCACAGCTCTCTCATAGCTTCGCCAGGGATCACGGTCGTCGCCCAGGAGAATCTGCCTGGCCTCGACCCCGACTGGAGGGGAACCATGTATAGATTCGGGCGTGCGCTGAAGAGCGCCGCTGTGACGGCGATCGCTGTCAGCACCATCACTATCGGCTCACCTGTGTTGAACCAGGCCTCCGCCGCCCCGTCGACGGTTGCGTCCGCGCAGGAGGTCGCGCTCACCCCGACGGGCAAGCCCGACCCTGTCGCGCTCATGTCAGACTTCACCAAGTACTGGACTGCGCGTCCCTACGACACGACGAATGACACCACCAAGGCCGACACCGCATTCCGCGGCACCGTTCTCGACCCGGCTGTGCTGAACCGCAACGACTAGACTCTCGTCGCCATCAACAACGCCGGCGCCACCGATCTGGATCAGTCTCGCCGCGCTCTCATCGATGCCGATTACAAGTGGCAGGAGACCTACTCCGACGCGCTGGGACCGGTGCTCAGCAGGTACCTCAACGAGGGCCTCAACGACGGCCGGCTGCCCAAGACGGTGACCGCGATCGACGAGGCAGGGAGTGTCGGAACGGGCAGGACGAAGCCGACCTTCAACTACCCGCGCCCTTATCTGCCCGACCGCAGCTTCGCCGGCCAGCCCAATCCCTCACAACTCAACGGTCTCCAGCCCTCCCTCAACATCGACAAGGTCCCCGATTGGGGCGATCCTGCCCATACCGCGTCGTATGACGCAATGCTCAAGGGGTATTCCCAGGCCTTCCCGTCGGGCCACACCACCTACGCTGTGGCGACCGGTACCGCGCTGGCCCAGCTGCTTCCCCAGCTCGGCCCGGAGATCCTCACTCGGGCCTCGGAGGCGGGCAACAACCGCATCGTGCTCGGCGTGCACTATCCGCTCGACGTCGAGGGTGGCCGCATCCTCGGCCAGGCGAACAACTCCTATCTGTGGTCCAGCGCCGAGAACTTCAGTACTGTTCTGCAACCCGCAGCCACCGAACTGCAGAACTACCTCGCCTCCCGGTGCAAAGCTGACAGCCTCAGCGAGACATTGGCCGAGTGCATCACCAAGACTGGCGCGAATGCCGACAAGGGTTACACCAATTTCTTCACCGACGTCGTGTCGACCACCGCTGTGACCGACCGGACGACTGCCATCTCCGCATATCAGGCACGCATGACCTATGGATTCGGCCAGACCGGAACCGCCGGGCAGAAGGCAGTGGTGCCTGACGGCGCCGAGAGCCTGCTCGCGACGACCTTCCCGACGCTCGATCCCACCCAGCGTCGCGCCGTGCTGGCGGCTACCGAGATCGACTCGGGCTTCCCGCTGGACGCCGGCTCCCAGGGCTGGCAGCGTATCGACCTGGCGGCGGCCATGAGCGCGAAGGTCACAGTCGACGCGTCCGGCACTGTGACCGCGGTGGAACCCGGCCAGGCGGTCGCCTCCGTCGTCACAGCGGCCCCGTCCCCCTCCGCGAGCCCCTCGGTGTCGGTGTCGTCCAGCCCGTCGGCTTCGGTGTCCTCCGTGAGCCCTTCGGTGTCGTCCAGCCCGTCGGTGTCGGTGTCGTCCAGTCCTTCGGTGTCGGTGTCGTCCGCGAGCCCTTCGGCGTCGGTGGCGTCTTCGTCGGTGGTGTCGTCTGCTGGGCTGGTGAGTTCGGGTGGTCGTGGTAGGGCTGCGTCGGTGCTCGGTTTGCCGTTGACGGGTGCTGGTGGTGTTGAGGGTCTGGTTGGTTTGGCTGTGGTGTTGTCGGGTGCGGTCGGCGGGTTGTTCGCTGTTCGCAGGTCCCGGCGTCGCTGATCGGCCGGTCGTTGTTGCTGGGCCCCCGCCACCACCAGTGACGGGGGCTCAGCCGAGCAGGCCCGCGGAGATGGCGAGGATGGCACCGATCGGCACCAGGAGCGCGAGCGGATATGCCCAGCCGCCCCGTCCGGAGGCTCGCCCGCGCAGCACGAGCCAGCCGGCTGCCAGCCCGGTGAGGAAACCTCCCAGGTGGGCCTGCCAGGCGATGCCGGGGACGATGAATCCGAAGAGCAGATTGATCCCCACCAACAGCCAGATGCCGCTGCTGTCCATCCGCTCATGCCGCGACACTGCCAACTGGGCGCCGAACAGTCCGAAGACCGCACCCGACGCGCCGACGACAGCAGTTCCCGACGCGGTGGCGCTGGCCAGCAGTACGAAGACGGCACTGCCCCCCACGGCACTGAGCAGATAACAGATCAGATAGTCGCGCCGCCCGAGATAGGGCTCCAGGGAGCGTCCCATCACCCACAGCATGAGCATATTGGTGGCGATGTGCAAAATGCTGTACGGCGAGTGCGCGAAGGCCGATGTGAGGAGCCGCCACGGCTCGCTGAATGCCAGATCGGGTGTGAGCGCCACGCTTGACGCAACCCCTGGCACGTAGAGCTCACCGATCCACACCAGCACGCAGATGCCGATGATCGAGTACGTGCACACCAAGGACCCGGACGCGGGGCGTGCACGCGATCGCCGGCTTCCCGTTGCCGCAGGCTGCTGGAACCAGTGTTCAGCGTGGGAGCTCCTGGTCCGAGAGGCCGGGCTCGACGTCGGGGCAGGCGGTGGGAAGGCGCCTTCCGAATGCTCGCCGCGGGCGCGCGCCTGCGCCGAGGGCTCATGGGGCACGTACCACTGCCCCGAGGGCGCCCTGGTCCACATCTGCGGACCAGATGGCGGATCGGCCGGGTGCCCCGGCGACGCGGGGGATGGCTGCTTCGGCTGCTCGGGTGGGGTGCCCGGCGACGGGGGTGACGACGGACCCGATGCAGGCACAGGTGGGGGCTCAAAGTCCGGCGCGCCAGGTGGTGGGGTCTGCTCCGGATCCCGGTCCTCGTTCATCACCCCAGACTATGTGCGCGGGAAGGCCCCTCCAACGAAGTCGCGGCCTGGACCGCCACCCAGCGACCACGAGGCGGCCGCGACCGGCCCTTGGTGGTCTCATGCACGATGGAGGCATGGCGACTTGGGTCTTCCTGCATGCACATCCCGACGACGAGAGCTCGCAGACCGCAGGCACGATGGTGCTGGCTCACGACCGCGGTGACCGTGTGGTCAACGTCATCGCCACCGATGGCACGCTCGGCATGGCAGCCGAGGATCTGCGGAAGGGCGAAACTGTTGCCGATCGGCGCCGTGAGGAGCTGGCCTGCGCGGCAGGCGTCATCGGCATCGACCGGGTCGAATGGCTGGGCTATCGCGACTCGGGGATGGCCGGGTGGGACTCGAACCACGACCCGGAATCGTTCTGCAATGCCGATCTCACCGAGGTGACCGCGCGCGTGGGAGCCATCGTCCGCGAGGAGAAGGCCGACGTCCTCGTCAGCTACGACCCCGACGGCGGATACGGACATCCCGACCACATCATGGTGCATCGCGTCGGCGCGGCCGTCGCCCGCCAGCTCGGCAGCCCGCTGCGGCTCCTGGAGGGCAGCTTCAACCGTGACATGCGCGCTCGGCAGAAGGCGCTTGCCGTGAAACTGGGAGTAACCGGTCAGGGGTTCTTTGATTCCGATGAGCCACAGGATCTGAGGCCCTTCGGCTCATCGGCCAGCGAGTTGCGCTGGGCGGTGGACCTGCCGGACGAGGTCGTCGGGCGCAAGCACGATGCGCTGGCTTGCCACGCCAGCCAGACCAGCGATGCCGGGTTCTTCTTGAGCCTGCCCAAGCAGCTCTTCCGGGCCGTGCTTGGCATCGAGTACTACCGCGAGCCGGCCCACCCCGGTGAACTGGTGCATGGCTGGCCCCTCGAGGAGGCCTGAGTACCCGAGAAGGCCCAAGCCCCGCCGTGTGCCCGACGAGACCCGAGGCCTCCTCGGGCACGGAACGTTCAGTCTTTGGGCTCGCCGGGGTCCTCGGGCTGATCCGGATGGTCCGGGTTGCCGAAATCGGCCGGGCCTGTCTGGGGGCCCCGATCGGCCGGTCCCGGCCCCGCCGGGTTGGGACCGTCGTTGCCGGTGTCGAGGCTGGCCAGGTAGTCCTCCACAGCCTGCCCGATCTCGTCGGCGTTGGGGATCTGGTCCTCGCTCATCGGCAGTGAGTGGTCAGCCATGAAGGTGTCGTACTGCTTCTCCAGCGCGCTCACCATCTGGGACAGCTGCTCGGACTGCTGCACCTGGGCGTCGATCTGACCGCGCGCGAGTCGGGAGGCCTGCTCCAGATCGCCCAGCGGGACATCGAGATTCGCCACCTCGTTGACCCCGCGCACGAGTGCGATGGGAGCATCGGGGAACTCCGCCTCAGCCAGATACTGGGGCACGCGCGCCACCAGGCCGATGACATCGCGTCCCGACTCGCCGAGCCGCTGGGTCATCATGCCGAGGAACGAGGCACTCATCCGGAAGGAACCGCTTGGCTGGTTGCCGGGGAGCAGGTCTGAACGCGTTGCCACCTTGAGCAGCCCCACCGGGCGCGTATGAGGCACCGGCATCGGCACGCTCTGGGCCGTCACCACGAGCTGGACGTCGAGTTCGTCGATGATCCGATCGATCGCCGCCACGACCCGCTCCCATTGCAGGGCGGGCTCGGGTCCGGTGAGCAGCAGGAAGGGGCTGCCCGACTTGTCGGTGATCTCGTGGAGGGTCATCACCGGAGGCTCGTAGTTGTCGTAGTGATCCCGGTCGAAATCGATCGGCGGACGGTGACCGCGGTAGTCCATCACCTGGTCAGCATCGAAGGTGCCGATCGTGCGGTGAGTCAGCGTATTCAGCAGGTGCTCGTCGAACTGGGCCTGCGCGGAACCGGCATCGCCGTAGCTGCCCAAAGTGATGACCATTACGCGGTCGTGCACGGTCCTCTGGTCGATCTGGGGATCGTATTGGAACAGCGTCAGTGGATCTAGCATGGTCAGTTACCTCCGGCATCTGTGGTGGACGCTCTGTGGAGGAACACCGCACGGCCCGCGGGCATTCCCGCTCACACCACAAGAACGTGCCGGTCTCCACCGTGGCGAACACTGCTTGGGACGATAGTAGTAGGCCGACGTGGCTAGGCTGATCGCGCCGGACCCGAACTCGAAGGAAGATGATCCATGAATGCTGCGCGATTCGTCCTCATTCGGCACGGTCGCACGCAGTGGAATGCGCAAGGGCGCTGGCTGGGCGCCACGGACATCCCACTCGATGCAGTGGGCCGCGCGCAGGCCGGAGCCGCAGCAGGCTGGTTCGCCCATCTCGAGCCGGTGGCGATCTGGGCCTCTCCGCTGGCGCGAGCCCAGCAGACGGCGCAGCCGGTGGCCGAGCTCACCGGTCAGCCGGTGAACACCGATGCCCGGCTCGCAGAGCTGGACTTCGGGGCCCGCGAGGGCATGACCTGGTCGCAGATCGAGCGGGCTCAGCCCGAGCTGTGGGCCTGGCGCCGCGGTGAGCACGACTGTCGCTGGGGAGTCACCGGAGAGACAGGTGGCGAGGTGGCTGCCCGGATGAGCGCCGCCCTTGTCCACATCGACGCCAGCACCCCGCAGGGAACCATCCTGGTGTTCAGCCATGGCACCGCCATCCGGATGGGAATCGGCGGGCTGCTCGGCTGGGACTTCCCGACCAGCTGGCGGCTGGACTCCATCGCGAACTGCTGTGCGAGCTCCCTCCATCACAGTGGTGACCGAAACAGCGGGCACCAATGGCGTCTTGGCCGCTACAACGCCGAGCCGCAGTGGAACCTCGGCGCGTGAGCCGTGCTAACTTGACCCGCATGGTCAACCCCGAGGCAGCAGGCGACGCGGGTGACTTCATCAGCGACGCCGTGGAGAAGGACATCGAGCTCGGCACCTACTCCGGGCGGGTCCAGACCCGGTTCCCTCCCGAGCCCAATGGCTATCTACACATCGGCCACGCGAAGGCAATCACCGTCGACTTCGGTATCGCCGAGCGCTTTGACGGCATCTGCAATGTGCGCCTCGACGACACCAATCCGGTGGCCGAGGATCCGGAGTTCGTCGAGTCGATCATCGAGGACATCCGCTGGCTGGGCTATCGGCCCGCTGCGCTGGTGCACGCCTCCGACTATTTCCAGCAGCTGTACGAGTGGGCCGAATACCTCATCGGCCAGGGTCTGGCCTATGTGGATGACCAGGACAACGAGGCGATCTCGGCCCAGCGCGGCGGCTTCGGACGCGAAGGCATTGCGAGCCCCTTCCGGGAGCGTCCGGTCCAGGAGAATCTCGATCTGTTCCGGCGGATGAGGGCAGGGGAGTTCCCCGACGGCTCACGGGTGCTTCGCGCCAAGATCGACATGAACGCCGACAACATGGCCCTGCGTGACCCGGTGATGTACCGGATCCGCCACGCCAGCCACCACCAGACCGGGGACGACTGGCCCATCTACCCCACCTACGATTGGGCGCACGGCCAGTCCGACGCGATCGAGGGCGTCACCCATTCGCTGTGCACCCTCGAGTTCGACACCCACCGCCCGCTCTACGACTGGTATCTCGAGCATCTGCCGTTGACCGGCGGGCGGCCACGCCAGATAGAGTTCGCCCGCCTGGAGCTCACCTACACGATCACCTCCAAGCGGCGGCTCGCCAAGCTGGTCACCGAGGGCATCGTCGATGGCTGGGACGACCCGCGGATGCCCACCCTGCGCGGGCTGCGCCGGCGAGGCTATCCGCCGGCGGCGCTGCGCGACTTCTGCCGCTACATCGGCACGACGCGCACCAATTCCCGCCACAACATCGAGGAGCTCGAAGCCTTCGTGCGGCGCGAGCTCAACGCGAGCTCCCAGCGGCGCATGGTCGTGACCCGTCCCCTGAGGCTCGTCATCGACGACTGGCCCACCGACGAGCACGGCGAGCCCGTGGTGGAGTACTTCGAGCTGACGAACAACCCGGAGAATCCCGGCGACGGCACCCGTCGGGTGGCTTTCACCGGAGAGCTTTACATCGAGCGCGATGATTTCGCGGAGTTCCCCCCGCCCAAGTTCTTCCGGCTCTCACCAGGGCACGAGGTTCGTCTCCGTGGTGCCTATCTCATCACCGCCACCGATGTCGTGAAGAACGATGCCGGGGACATCGTCGAGGTGCATGCCGACTATGACCGGGCCTCGCGCGGGGGAGATGCCCCCGACGGGCGCCGGGTACGGTCCACCCTGCACTGGGTCAGCGCCGGCCATGACGTCGAATTGCGGGTCGCCCTGTACGACCGGCTGTTCAGCGCGCCCAACCCGGGGGAGTCGACCGGCGAACCCCTGGACGATCTCAATCCCGCCTCGCGAACACTGCTCGAGGGTGCAAAGGCGGAGCTGGCCATCCAGGATGTGGCACCTGGCGAGGTCGTCCAGTTCGAGCGGCTCGGCTACTTCGCGCTCGATCCCACTGAGCCGGCGCTGTTCCACCGCACGGTCGGGCTGCGCGACGAGTGGGCAGCCCTGCAGCGCAAGGCCGCGAAGAACAACTGAGCAGGCGCCGGCGGCCCCTCTAGCGCCGATGGTCCGGGTCGGCGGAGGACGTCGGGGCGCCCTGCGGGTCGAGGGCGGTGGCGGCCCAGCCGATCAGCTGGTCGATGAGCTGGCTGACGGCCGGCTCGGTGGCCGCGAGCCTGGTGCGATGCCGTACGAACAGGCGCCGGACACCCAACTCGGGCATGGGCGTGACCTGCACATGGCCGCGCTGGGCATCCACCAGCGCCAACTGGGGCATGACCGTGGCGCCCATGCCGTCGCTGATCATGGCCACCGCGACCGAATAGCTCGTGTAGCGGTAGTCGCTGTACTGGGCCCGGCCCAGCGGGGCAGTGATGCGCTGCATCGCCTGGTCACCGGCGGTGCCCTCCGGCTGACGCAGCCAGACCAGGGAGGCGAGATCGCGGGGTGAATTGATCCGAGGTGCTCCCGGTGGCGTGACCAGAACCCACGGTTCGTCGTAGAAGGGTGTGTCGGTGTACCCGCGCGGCGCCCGACCCGGGCGCGCATCGCGCTCGATGCACAACAGGTCGAGCTGCCCCGATCGCAATTCCGCCATGCCCTGCGGTTCGTCGACCTCGGCCAGTCGCAGATCCACCCCAGGCAGTACAGCAGCCAGCTGGTGGCGGAAGCGCAGCAACAAGGCCCCCATGAGCGACTGGAAGGAGCCCATCATCACCGACCCGGTGACCGTTCCGGTGAAGGGATGCAGGGCCCGGACCATGTCGGCCAGCTCCGTCTCGATGCGCTCGGCCCCCGCCACCAGCACGGCGCCCGCTGGCGTGATCAGCGCGCCATGCGGGGTGCGTTCCACCACCCGCAGACCGGTTTCGCTCTCCAGCCGGGCCAACTGCTGGGAGACGGCCGAGGGTGACAGCCGCAGCGCATCGGCCGCCGCGACGATACCTCCCTCGCGCTGAACGGCGAGCAGGATCGCCAGCCTGCGCGGATCGATGTGGATGCTCACGCACCCAGCCAACCATCCCCGCTGCGCGCCCGCATCGGCGTCCGGCCGGGCACGAGCGTCCGGCCGGCCTGGACGGTACTCGGAGAGAACCCGAATTGACTTAAGTGAAACTAAAGCTGCATTGAAGAATGATTCGATTGAACTGCACACCCCGAGGGGCCACGATAGGCACGTGGCTGAGATGACGACGGTCGTGGCGATGGCTCTGGGGTGGATCGGCGCTGCGGGAACACTTGCCGCGTACTACCTGGTTTCCTCCGAGCGGGTGCGCCCGGACTCGGTGCGTTTCCATGTCCTCAATATGGCCGGATGCCTGCTGCTTGCTTTCGCCTGCTTCACCACGAGAGCCTGGCCCTCGCTGGTCACCAATCTCGTCTTCCTGGCGATAGGGCTGCGCATGGTCTGGCAGCTTCGCGCACGGATCCTCGCGCGACTTCGCCGGGGTTGGCGCCATCGCGGGCAGCGCGCGCCTCACAGTGCGCGCGACATCTTCTCCACTGCCTCGACGGCCGGCGGATCGCCGATGAACTCGACCCTGGCCGCCCGTCCGTAGACCCATAGGGTGAGTTCCGCGGCGTGCCCGCGGGCAGTGACGATGACATCGCCCGGCTTCACAACGATCGGACGCGCCGATGCCACGTCGCTACGTTCCAGCCTGAGCCCGCTCGGGCACGCTCGCGAGAGCCGCTTGGCCACGATCGCCAGCTGCTGCCACAGCTCATTGCTGAGTTCCTCGCCGGGCAGCACATCGGGTGACCAGCCAGGCTGAGCGCGTCGCACGTCCTCGTGGTGGACGAAATACTCCACGCCGTTGGCCAACCGGTCGACCGCGGGGATGCGCATCGGCGACCAGGGCTTGGGCCCGTGGGAGAAGGCGTCCACCAGGCCCAGATAGCCCAGGGAGTCCATTGCCCGGCTCATCCGGTCCTGGGTCAGGCCGGCCAGTGCGGGGATGAGCAGCCCGGGTGCGGCAAGCGGATCGTTCTCGCGGACGTAGAGATGCTCGGCGAGGTCTGCGCAGTTCCACCCCTCGCACAGGGTGGGGGCTTCGGGCCGGGAGTGCTCAAGGATCGCAGCCAGTGAGTCGCGGTAGGCGCGTGCAAGCGTGGTCATGTCAACCACCCTAGGAGTGCTCGCCATCCGGTGCTGGCAGGAGTTGTCATCGGGATGCGGGACAATGGGCATCATGCCCGTTTCCCCCACCTCCAGCGAACTGCCCGCCGAGCTGGCTACGCGCCTCAGGCGCAACGAGGCCGGCCTGGTGCCCGCCATCGTCCAGGACGCCACGAGCAAGCGGGTGCTCATGATGGCCTGGATGAACGACGAGGCGTTGGCGCTCACACTGGCGACCCGCCATGCCACCTACTGGTCGCGCTCGCGCCAGGAGCTGTGGGTCAAGGGGGAGACCAGCGGGCACACCCAGCATGTCCGCGAGGTACGCATCGATTGCGATGGCGACACCTTGCTGCTCAGCGTCGACCAGATCGGCGGTGCCTGCCACACCGGTGCCGAATCCTGTTTCGATGCAGGCGGGATCGTGCCGATGCCCCAGTCCGCCGCAACACGCGCGACACAACGGCAAGGAGCCCAGCTGTGAACTCGGGGTTACGCATCGAACCCTCCCTCGAGGAGTTCCGCGCGCAGGCGCGCGAACGCCGGGTGATCAGCGTCCGTGCCCGGCTGAGGGCCGATGATCTCACGCCGATCGCGCTGTACGCGCAGCTGGCGTCCCAGTCCGCGAGCAGTTGCCTGTTCGAGTCCGTGGAACAGGGCACCTGGTCGCGGTGGTCCTTCGTGGGCGTGGACTGCGCCAGCATGCTCGTCGGGCGCGGGCTCGACGGCGAGTGGCTCGGCCGGCCGATCGCGGGGCTGCCCAGGACCGGGCGGCCACTCGAGATGCTCGCCGGGGTGCTCGCGGAACTGCACACGCCCTCAGACCCGCAGCTTCCGCCGTTCAGCTCCGGGCTCGTCGGCTATCTCGGCTACGATCTCATGCGCGAGCTCGAGCCCTCCCTGGGCACCGCCAATGCCGACGATCTCGGTGTGCCCGATATGGTCATGATGCTGGCGAGCGACCTGGCCGTGCTCGATCACCACCGCAGCGAGGTCTGGCTCATCGCCAATGCCATCAACTTCGATGCCCGCCCCGAGCGGGTGGACGAGGCCTGGCACGATGCGGTCGCCCGGGTGAATGCGATGGTCGCGAAACTGGCCCGGCCGCGTCCGGCGCTGTTGGCGAGCTGCCAGGGCGAGGCCACGCTCACGGTGCACCACCAGCGCAGCGCGGGAGAGTTCGAGGCCATGGTCGAGGCGGCCAAGAAGCACATCGTGGCCGGCGACATCTTCCAGGTGGTGCCCTCGCAGCGTTTCGACGTGCCGGTCACTGCCTCAGCCTTCGAGATCTACCGGGAACTGCGCGTCACCAATCCGAGCCCCTATCTGTTCCTGCTGAAGATGCCCGGCTTCGATCTGGTGGGCTCCAGTCCCGAGTCCCTGGTGACCGTGAAGAATGGCACAGCGACCACCCACCCCATCGCCGGCACGCGTCCGCGGGGGGCCGACGAGGCCGAGGACCAGCGGCTGGAGAACGAGCTGCTGGCCGACGAGAAGGAACGCGCCGAGCACCTCATGCTCGTCGACCTGGGCCGCAACGATCTGGGCCGGGTCTGTGTGCCCGGAACTGTCACCGTCACCCAGTTCATGCACGTGGGGCGCTACAGCCATGTCATGCACTTGGAAGCCGGCGTGACCGGACGCGTGCGTCCGGGGGTGAGCGCCCTTGACGTGACGATGGCCTGTTTCCCGGCCGGGACCTTGTCCGGGGCCCCCAAGCTGCGTGCCATGCAGATCATCGACGAGCTCGAGTTGACCGGACGCGGACCCTATGGCGGAGTAGTGGGCTACTTCGACTTCGCCGGCAATGCGGATGCGGCGATCACGATCCGCTCGGCCTTGGTCAAGGACGGCGTGGCGCATGTACAGGCGGGTGCGGGGATTGTGGCGGATTCCGTGCCGGCCCGCGAGAACGAGGAGTGCCACAACAAGGCTGCTGCCCTCATTACCGCGCTGCGGCGCGCCCAGGCGATGCGGCCGGTCGGCGGCGCCGGCGGCGTGTCGGGCCCGCAGGCAGGCACGCCCCCGCTGGCAGCTCGCTCATCGCGTTCGGGGGCGGCGAGATGAGCACGGTGCTCGACGAGATCATTGCCGGGGTGCGTATCGACATGGCGGCCCGGATGGCACGCACTGCGCCGAGCACACTGCGCGCACGCATCGAGGCTCTCGGGCCGACCCTCGATCCCCGGCCGGTCTTCCGCGCCCCGGGAATCTCGGTGATCGCCGAGGTGAAGAGGTCCAGCCCGTCCAAGGGTCAGCTGGCCCGGGTGGACGACCCGGCGGGGGTGGCCCGTGCCTACCAGGAGGGTGGCGCAGCGGCCATCTCGGTGCTCACCGAGAAGCGCCGCTTCAATGGTGAGCTGGCGGATCTTGCCGCCGTGCGCGCCGCAGTGAGCGTCCCGGTGCTGCGCAAGGACTTCGTGGTCGATCCTTACCAAGTCCTCGAGGCCAGGGCCTGGGGGGCCGATCTCGTGCTGCTCATCGTGGCAGCTCTCGACGATGCCTTGCTGGCGAAGCTCTATGCTCAAGCCGTCGAGCTGGGCCTTACTCCCTTGGTCGAGGTGCACACGCCAGAAGAGGCACACCGTGCCATCGGCCTCGGTGCCGAGCTGATCGGCGTGAACAACCGCAATCTCAAGACCCTCCAGGTGGACTTGGCGCAGTTCGAGCGCATCGCTCCCGAGCTGCCCTCGGGCGTCATCACCGTCGCCGAGTCCGGCCTTACTGGGCCCGCCGACGTGGCGCGGGTGCGTCGGGCGGGAGCCGACGTCGTGCTGGTGGGTGAGGCGCTCGTGACGAGCGGAGATCCCCGTGCGGCAGTGCAGGCCATGCGTGAGGGGGACAATCGTGCCTGACTCGATCAACAAGGGAGAACGATGACGCAGAGCACACCGGCGCGGCTGCCCGACGACTTGGGACATTTCGCCCAGTTCGGAGGTCAGTTCGTCCCCGAGGCACTCAAAACGGCTCTGGAGGAGCTGTCGGAGGCCTTCGAGGCCTCTCAGCGCGATCCATCCTTCGCGGCCGAGCTGGCCGATCTACAGGTCAACTACGCCGGCAGGCCCTCCCCGATCACCGAGGCGCGCAACTTCGGGAGCCGCTACTGCGGCGGTGCGCGGATCCTGCTCAAACGCGAGGACCTCAACCACACCGGCAGCCACAAGATCAACAATGTGCTGGGCCAGGGCCTGCTCACCCGGGCCATGGGCAAGGAACGGGTGATCGCCGAGACGGGCGCCGGCCAGCACGGCGTGGCCACCGCGACGATCGCCGCGCTCATGGGCTTCCAGTGCCGCATCTACATGGGAAAGGTCGACACGGATCGCCAGGCGCTCAATGTGGCGAGGATGCAGCTGCTGGGTGCCGAAGTGGTGGCCGTGGAGGCGGGCAGCGCCACCCTCAAGGACGCCATGAATGAGGCGATGCGCGATTGGGTCACCAATGTGGCCACCACCCACTACCTCATCGGTACGGCCTCCGGACCCCACCCCTTCCCCAAGATCGTCAAGGCCTTCCAGTCCATCATCTCCACCGAATCGCGCGCCCAGATGCTCCAGCGCTTCGGGCAGCTGCCCGACGCCGTGTGCGCGTGCGTCGGCGGCGGCTCGAATGCGATCGGCTCGTTCGCGGACTACATCGACGACGAGCAGGTGGCGCTCTACGGCTACGAGGCCGGCGGCTGTGGTATCGAGACGGGCAGGCACGCGGCCAGCATCAACGGCGGATCGGTCGGCGTGCTGCACGGAACCCGCACCTATGTGCTGCAGGACGACGACGGGCAGACGATCGAATCCCATTCGATCTCGGCTGGCCTGGACTACCCCGGGGTCGGCCCCGAGCATGCCTATCTCGCGAGCACCGGCCGGGCGCACTACGAGCCGGTGACCGACGAGCAGGCCATGGAGGCCCTCGATCGGCTCACCCGCTGCGAGGGCATCATGCCCGCCATCGAATCGGCCCATGCGGTGGCGGGGGCCCAGCGCCTGGCCCTGCGGATGCTGGCCGAGCATCCGCAGCATCGCCCCACCATCCTCGTGACGATCTCTGGGCGCGGCGACAAAGATGCCGACACCGCCATGAAGTACTTCGGCGTCCATGGCGATGTCGATGCAACGACCGGAGGACTTGAATGAGCGTCATCGATCTCGCCGCGGCGTTCCCCGACCAGTCACGGCTGGGCAGGTCCGGACGAGTTGTCGCAGCGGCGCGCCGGGAGAACCGCCCGGCGCTCGTCGGCTATCTGCCCGTCGGATACCCCGATGTGCCCGGCTCCATCGACGCGGTGGTGGCCCTCACCGAGGGCTCGCAGGGCGCCGGTGTGGATGCGGTGGAGATCGGGATGCCCTATTCGGACCCGATGATGGACGGCCTGGCGATCCAGCACGCCACGACCAGGGCGCTGGCCGGCGGGGTGCGCACCCGCGATGTGTTCAGCGCCGTGGAGGCGGTGGCGAAGGCCGGCGCGACACCGCTGGTGATGATCTACTGGAATCTGGTGGAGCACTACGGCAGCCACGGGCGCAGTACCGACTCCCTGGCCTCGGTGCGCCATTTCGCCCGTGACCTGTCCAATGCCGGGGGCGCGGGGCTCATCACGCCCGACCTCACTCCCGACGACGCCGCCCTGTGGACGGCCGCATCCGACGAGTTCGGGTTGGACCGCGTGTATCTGGTCGCGCCCTCCTCGAGAGAGGAGCGGATCGCGCAGACCACAGCTGCGTGCCGAGGCTGGGTGTATGCCACCAGTGTCATGGGTGTCACCGGCGCTCGCTCCCACACCTCCTCGGCCGCTCCAGTGCTCGTCGAGAAGGTACGCCGCATCGCCCCCGAACTTCCCGTGGGTGTGGGCCTGGGCGTCTCCAACGGTGACCAGGCGGCAGAGGTCGGTGCCTTCGCCGATCTCGTGATCGTCGGATCGGCCCTCGTCAAGTGCCTCATCGACAATGAGTCGGATCTCGGGACGGGTCTTGGGCGGTTGCGCGCCACGGTCGACGACCTCGCTGAGGGTGTACGGAGGGCCCGATGATCTCACTGTTCCTGCCCAGCCCGCCGATCAGCGAGTTCCACATCGGCCCGGTGACGGTGCACATCTACGCGCTGTGCATGCTCGCCGGTATCGTGCTGGCCTGGTGGCTGGCTTCACGGCGCTATGTGGCCCGAGGAGGCAAGCGCGAGGATTTCGAGTCGATGGCGCTGTGGGTGGTCGTCATCGGAATCGTCGGGGCCCGCGCCTACCACGTGATGACCGATCCCGAGCTGTACTTCGCGCCCGGACGCCATCCGATCGATGCGCTCAAGATCTGGAACGGGGGCCTGGGAATCTGGGGTGCGGTGGCGGCAGGAGCCGTCACCGGGCTCATTTGGTGCCGACGCCACGGAGTGCGGTTCGGCGCGGTGGCGGACTGCATTGCCCCCGCACTGCTGTTCGCGCAGGCGATCGGGCGGCTCGGCAACTGGTTCAACCAGGAACTGTTCGGTCGTCCGAGCACCGCGCCGTGGGCTCTCATGATCGACCCACAGCACCGGCCGGCGGGATACCAGCAGTACGCCACCTTCCATCCCACCTTCTTGTACGAGCTCATCTGGTGCACGATCGGCGGTTTCGTCCTGCTGTGGCTCGAGCGGCGGTTCTCGCTGGGCAGGGGCAAGCTGTTCACCAGCTACGTGCTCTACTACTGTTTCGGGCGTTTCTTCATCGAGGCCCTGCGCATCGACCCGGCCAACCATTTGGGCGGGCTGCGAATCAACAATTACACTTCAGCGATCATCTTTGCCGTCGCTGCCTGCGTGTTTGGCTGGCAACTGTGGCGCATCCCTGGCAGATCACCCTCGGTGTGGGTCGACGGGGCTCCCAAGGAGTCCACCAAGCAAGACAAAACATCCATTATTCAAGATGGGAGCTCTGCGGCCGAGGGCCGCCACGAGTAGCATCACCGCCTGACAGGCTGGACAGAAGGAGTATGGTATGGCGCTTCCTCAGCGGCAAGGTCTCTACGATCCCGCCTACGAGCACGATGCATGCGGCGTGGCATTCGTCTCACGACTTGACGGCGTAGCAGATCACCAGACGGTGGAGCAGGGGATCGAGGCCCTGCGCAATCTTGACCACCGGGGCGCCACCGGCGCCGATCCGGCAGCCGGCGACGGCGCCGGCATCCTTGTCCAGATCCCGGACGCCTTCTTCCGCTCCCATGTCGACTTCATGCTGCCTGCCAAAGGTCAGTACGCGGCGGGCATGGCCTTCCTTCCCCAGGACGAGGAGGAGCGCGAGATGGCCATGATCTCCATCGAGAAGATCGCCATCGAGCAGCGCCTCAAGGTGCTGGGCTGGCGCGAGGTGCCCGTCGTGGACACCACGCTGAGCCCGATCTCGGTGGGCGCGATGCCCCATATGGCCCAGCTGTTCGTTTCCGCGAGGGACGGCTCGGCCGGTATCGATCTCGACCGCAAGGTCTACCTGGTCCGTCGGCGCGCCGAGAAGCAGGTGGGTACCTATTTCGCCTCGCTCAGCTCCCAGACCGTGGTCTACAAGGGCATGCTCACCACCAATCAGCTCGAGGAGGTCTACCCCGAGCTTCACGACGAGGACTTCACCTCGGCGCTTGCCGTCGTGCACTCGCGCTTCAGCACCAACACCTTCCCGAGCTGGCAGCTGGCCCACCCCTACCGGATGATCGCCCACAACGGGGAGTTCAACACCATCAAGGGAAATCGCAACTGGATGCGCGCCCGGGAGGCGCTGCTCAGCTCCACGGTGTTCCCCGACGACCTGGGCGACATCTTCCCCATCTGCACGCCCGGCGGTTCGGACTCGGCCAGCTTCGACGAGGTGCTCGAGCTGCTCTACCTGTCGGGCCGCTCGCTGCCGCACGCCGTGCTCATGATGATCCCCGAGGCCTGGCAGCACAACAACGAGATGCCGCAGGCTCATAAGGACTTCTACTCCTATCACGCCAGCCTCATGGAACCCTGGGACGGCCCGGCGTGCGTCACCTTCACCGACGGCACGATCCTCGGCGCCACCCTCGATCGCAATGGCCTGCGCCCGGCCCGCTACTGGGTGACCGACGAGCGGGTAATCTTCGCCTCCGAGGCGGGCGTCCTGCCGGTCGACCCGGCCAAGATCCGTCAGAAGGGCCGGCTGCGCCCCGGACGCATGCTGCTCGTCGACCTGGCCAACCACCGTCTTGTCGACGACAACGAGGTGAAGGATCGGCTGGCCAGCGAGCACCCCTATGGGGAATGGCTCAAGAGGGGCCTGGTCAACATTGCGGACCTGCCCGAGCGCACCCACATCGTGCACTCGCACTTCTCGGTGACCCGCCGCCAGGAGATCTTCGGCTACACCCACGAGCAGCTGCGCAAGATCATCGCCCCGATGGCCAACAGCGGTCGCGATGTCATCGGGTCGATGGGCAATGATGCGCCGCTCGCGGTGCTGTCCAATCACCCGAAGAGCCTGTTCGACTTCTTCACCCAGCAATTTGCCCAGGTGACCAATCCGCCGCTCGACGCGATCCGCGAGGAACTGGTGACCAGCCTGGAGAGCCGGATCGGCCCCGAGGGGAATCTGCTGGAACCCACCGACCAGAGCTGCCGCCAGCTCGTGATCCCCTACCCGATCATCGACTCGGAGCAACTGGCCAAGATCGTCCACCTCGGTGAGCGAGCCGATCGCACCGGCGGGCAGACCCATGTCATCCGCGGCCTGTACGAGGTGCACGGCGGCACGCAGGCGCTGCGCACCCGCCTCGAGGAGATCCGCGACGAGGTGGGGGAGGCGATCGAGCAGGGTGCCAAGGTGATCGTGCTGTCCGACCGGCATGCCAATGCCGAGCTGGCACCCATTCCCTCCCTGCTGCTCACCAGCACGGTCCACCAGCATCTCGTGCAACTGCGCGAGCGCACCAGGATCGGATTGATCGTCGAGTCGGGCGATGTGCGCGAGGTCCATCATGCGGCCCTGCTGTTCGCCTACGGTGCCGCGGCCATCAACCCCTATCTGCTCTTCGAGTCGGCCGAGGACATGGCCCGCAACGAGCTGTATGTCGACGTCTCCCCCGAGCAGGCGATCGCGAATGTCTCGGCGGCCCTGGGCCGCGGTGTCCTCACCGTCATGAGCAAGATGGGAGTCTCGACCTTGGCGAGCTATCGGGGAGCCCAGATCTTCGAGGCCGTGGGCCTCGATCACGAGTTCGTCGACGAGTTCTTCACCGGTACCTCCAGCCGGATCGAGGGCATCGGGCTGGAGCAGATCGCCCAGGAGATTGCCGTCCACCACGAGCGGGCCTATCCGCAAAATGGCATCGAGCTGCCGCACCGCACCCTGGAGGTCGGCGGCGACCTGCAATGGCGCCGCGAGGGAGAGGACCACCTGTTCGACCCGGACGCGATCTTCCGTCTGCAGCAGTCCACCATCCGCGGGGACTACCAGCAGTTCAAGAAGTACACGAGCCACATCAACGACAACTCGGCGCGGCACATGACGCTGCGCAGCCTGCTGAAGTTCACGCACGACCGTCCCTCGGTGCCCCTCGACGAGGTCGAGCCGGTGTCCGAGATCGTCAAGCGTTTCAGCACTGGTGCGATGAGCTACGGATCGATCGGCCAGGAGGCCCACGAGACGATGGCCATTGCCATGAACCGGCTGCACGCCCGGTCCAACACCGGAGAGGGCGGGGAGGATCCGGCCCGATTGCACGATCCCGAGCGGTGCAGCGCGATCAAGCAGGTGGCGTCGGCGCGTTTCGGAGTCACCAGCGAGTACCTCTCCTATGCCACCGATCTGCAGATCAAGATGGCCCAGGGGGCCAAGCCCGGCGAGGGTGGCCATCTGCCGGGAATCAAGGTCTACCCGTGGATTGCGCGGGTGCGCCATGCCACCACCGGAGTCGCCCTCATCAGCCCGCCCCCGCACCACGACATCTACTCGATCGAGGATCTCAAGCAGCTGATCCACGATCTCAAGTGCGCCAATCCCAAGGCTCGCGTCCACGTGAAGCTGGTCAGCGAGGTGGGCGTCGGGACGGTGGCCGCCGGGGTGAGCAAGGCGAAGGCCGATGTGGTGCTCATCTCCGGTCAGGACGGCGGCACCGGCGCGGCACCGTTCACCTCGATCAAGCATGCCGGGGCTCCATGGGAGCTGGGCCTGGCCGAGACCCAGCAGACCCTGCTGCTCAACGGGCTGCGCGACCGCATCGTCGTGCAGTGCGACGGCCAGCTGAAGACCGGACGCGATGTGGTCGTCGCGGCGCTGCTGGGTGCCGAGGAGTTCGGCTTCGCGACCACTGCCCTCGTCACGATGGGCTGCGTCATGATGCGGGTCTGCCATCTCGACACCTGCCCCCAGGGCATCGCCACCCAGAATCCCGAGCTGCGCAAGGTCTTCCGCGGCAAGCCGGAATATGTCATCAATTTCATGCAGTTCATTGCGGAGGAGACCCGCGAGATCCTCGCCGAGCTCGGCTTCCGCAGCATCGAGGAAGCGGTGGGGCACGTGGAGTGCCTCGACATGAATCCCGCGCTCGACCACTGGAAGGCCAAGGGGATCGACCTGTCGGCGGTGCTGCACCAGGTGGAGGTGCCCGCGGGGACGCCCCTGCACTGCACCGCCGTGCAGGACCACGAGCTGGCCGGTACCCTCGACGAGCGGCTCATCGAGCTCGCCTCGGCGGCCCTCAACGACGGCAGCCATGTGGAGGCCAGCCTGCCGGTGCGCAATGTGGATCGCACTGTGGGCACCATGCTCGGCCATGCGGTGACGATGGCCACCGAGGGCAAGGGCTTCGCCGACGACACGATCGACCTGACCTTCGAGGGCACCGCCGGCCAGAGCTTCGGGGCCTTCCTGCCCCGCGGGATCACGATGAGACTCATCGGCGACGCGAACGACTACCTGGGCAAGGGTCTGTCCGGCGGGCGCATCTCGGTGCGGGCGCCGCAAGAGTCCTCCTTCGACCAGTCGAGCAACATCATTGCCGGCAATGTGATCGGCTACGGCGCCACCGGCGGCGAGCTGTTCCTGCGCGGCACGGTGGGGGAGCGGTTCTGCGTACGAAACTCGGGGGCGACCGCGGTGGTCGAGGGTGTCGGAGACCACGGGTGCGAGTACATGACCGGCGGCGAAGCCCTCGTCATCGGCCCGACCGGACGCAACTTCGCCGCCGGCATGTCCGGAGGTGTCGCCTGGGTGCTCGACCTCGACAGGGAGCGGCTCAACGACTCGCTCGTGGATGCCGCCGCGCTGTCCGCACTCGATCTCGAGAGGATCCGCCAGCTGCTCCATGAGCATCTGGAGCTCACCGGTTCGAGCCGGGCCGCCGAGCTGCTCGCCCTCGATGACCTCGCATCGCGATTCACGAAGATCGTGCCGCGCGGTTACGCGCGCGTCCTCAAGGCACGCGAAGAGGCGCAGGCCCGCGGCGCCACCGAGGAAGAACTGACCAGCGCAATGATGGAGGCTGCTCGTGGCTGACTTCAAGGGATTCATGAAGTACCCGCGTGAGGTGGCCGAGCGCCGCCCTGTTGACGAGCGGGTCGAGGACTGGAACGAGGTCTACCCGGGAACCCCCGGACGGGCCGTCCTGCCGATCATCCAGACCCAGGCGGCCCGGTGCATGGACTGCGGCATCCCCTTCTGCCACACCGGCTGTCCGCTCGGCAATCTCATTCCCGAGTGGAACGACCTGGTCTGGCGCGGCGAATGGCAGGCCGCGCTCGATCGGCTGTTCGCCACGAACAACTTCCCTGAGTTCACCGGCCGGCTGTGCCCCGCACCGTGTGAGACCTCCTGCGTGGAGGGCTACTATCGCGATCCGGTGACCATCAAGAACGTCGAGATCGCCATCGTCGAGAAGGGCTGGGACGACCTGCGTGTCACACCGCAGATGCCCAGCTGGCACACCTTGAAGACGGTCGCAGTGGTGGGCTCGGGCCCGGCCGGGCTGGCAGTCGCCCAGCAGCTCACGCGCGCCGGGCACACTGTGGTGGTCTACGAGCGGGCCGACGCGATCGGCGGGCTGCTGCGCTACGGCATCCCGAACTTCAAGCTGGAGAAGTGGGTCATCGACCGGCGCCTCAAGCAGATGCGCCTGGAGGGAACCACTTTCCGGCCCAATACGACGGTCGGGAAGGACATCACCGGCAAGCAGCTGCTGGAGCGCTTCGACGCGGTCGTCCTGGCGATTGGTTCCACCGTTCCGCGCGACCTGCCGATCCCGGGGCGGGAGCTGAAGGGCATCCACCAGGCCCTCGAGTACCTGCCCCAGGCGACGAAGGCGCTGACCAGCGAGGTGCCCGACCAGATCACTGCCGAGGGCAAGGATGTCGTGGTCATCGGCGGCGGCGACACCTCGAACGACTGCCTCGGCACTGCGCTGCGCCAGGGAGCGCGCTCGGTGACCCAGCTGGAGATCATGCCCCATCCGCCGGCGGCGCGCCCCGACGCGCAACCATGGCCGACCTGGCCGATCATCTACCGGGTGGCCAGCGCCAACGAGGAGGGCGGCAAGCGCGTCTACTCGGCCAGCTCCAGCGAGTTCATCGCCGGTGAGGACGGTCAGGTGGCCGGCGTACGGCTGCACGATGTGAAGCGCTCGGCCAACGGCCGGTTCGAGCCCGTGGAGGGCAGCGAACGCGAACTGCCCGCCCAGCTCGTGCTGCTCGCGATGGGCTTCCTCGGTCCTCAGAAGGAGGGGGTCGTCGAGGAGCTCGGTGTCGAACTCGACCCACGCGGCAACATCAAGCGGGGCGAGGACTACCAGACCAATGTTCCCGGTGTCTTCGTCGCCGGGGACGCTGGGCGCGGCCAATCGCTCATCGTGTGGGCCATCGCCGAGGGGCGCAGTTGCGCTGCCGGGGTGGACAGCTTCCTCAACGAGAAGCCTTCCCCGCTGCCCCGACCGATAGGTCCCCAAGAGCGCCAGATGATGCTGTGAGCACACCGGCACGCTGAGCCGCCTGTGGCGCACGCCAGGGTCCCACTGCCGAGGCAGTGGGACCCTGGCGACTCCACGAACTCTGGCGATTCAACGAGCCGGTGGCATCACTGGGGGGAGAGAAGCTCGCGGGCGGCCTGAGCAATGTGTTCGGCATCGATTCCGGCCCACGCGAGCAGCTCGGGTCCGGTGCCCGAACCGGGCATTCCCTCAACCGCCAGGTGGCGCAGGCGCAGTGGTGCCGAGCCGGCCAGCGCGGCGATGACCGCCTCTCCGAGACCCCCTTCGCGGTGGTGGTCCTCGGCGACGACGAGCCGGCCGGCGGTCGCGCCGAGAGCGGTGCGCAGCCCTTCGACGTCGAGCGGCTTGATGCTGTACATGTCGAGCACCCGCGCGTGAATTCCTTCGGAGGCCAGCAGCTCGGCGGCCTTCAGCGATTCGTGCAGCGTGACCCCGGCACCCACCAGCGTTACGGTGTCGTCGTCGTGCTTGCTGACCACCTTGGAGCCCCCGATGGGGAACTGTTCCGCGGGGCCGTAGAGCACGGGATAGGCGCCCCGGGTGGTGCGCAAATAGCTGATCCCGGGCTGCGTCGACATCTCCTGCACCAGAGCGGCCGTCGAGCTGGCGTCACTGGGATACAGGACGGTGCTGGCGTGGACCGAACGCATCATGGCCAGGTCTTCGAGCGCCATCTGGGAGGGCCCGTCGGCGCCGATCTCGACGCCGGCGTGCGAGCCGACCAGGCGCAGGTCGGCATGCGAGATGGCTCCCATCCGGATGAAGTCGAAGGCGCGCGTGAAGAACGCGGCGAACGTGGATGCATAGGGCTTGTAGCCGCGCACCGCGAGACCAGTGGCCGCGCCGACGAGCTGCTGCTCGGCGATGTACATCTCGAAGAAGCGCTCGGGATGCACCTGCTCGATCTGTTCGGCGTAGGTGGAATTGCTCACCTCCGCGTCGAGCGCCACCACCAGCGGGTCACGCCGCGACAGGGCCGCCAGGGCATCGCCATAGGCCCGGCGGGTCGCGACCTTCGTGCCCAGCTCCCAGTGCGGTGCGGCTGCGTCCTGGGCCGCCTCGGTGTGCGGTTCGCCGGCGGCCGGACGCGGACCACGCACCCGCAGATCGCGCACCCCACCCAGTTCGGCGATGGCCTGCTCGGCCATCTCGGTCGGAAGTGCCTTGCCGTGCCAGCCGGGCTGGTCGGCGATCGCAGAGTACCCGGCACCCTTGACTGTCTTCGCGACGATGACGACGGGGCGCCCGTCGTGGGCGCTACGGGCCTGTCCCAGCGCCTCGTCGATGGCAGTGAGGTCGTGGCCGTCGATCGTGATCGCCCGGGCGCCGAAGGATTCGGCTCGCGCAGCGTAGGCGTCCACGTCCCAGCCGAGCTCGGTCTCACCGCGCTGGCCCAGCCGGTTCACGTCGAGGATCACGACGAGGTTGTCCAGGTGGTAGTGGCCGGCCTTGTCCAGGGCCTCCCAGATGGAGCCCTCGGCGAACTCCGAGTCGCCGCACAGTACCCAGGTGCGGTAGTCCAGCGCGTCGAGGTATTTCCCGGCCAGAGCGATGCCCACGCCGTCGGGCAACCCCTGGCCCAGTGAGCCGGTCGCGACGTCCACCCATGGCAGCTCGGGAGTGGGATGGCCTTCCAGGCGCTCGCCGAAGCGGCGATAGCCCTTGACGAGCTCCTCGTCGCTCACCACGCCAGCGGCCTTGAATATGGAGTAGAGCAGGGGCGATGCGTGCCCCTTCGAGAAGATCAGATGGTCGTTCGCCGGATTGTCCGGCTCGTCCCAGTCGTAATGCAGGTGGCGGGCCACCAGGACGGCGAGCAGGTCGGCGGCCGACATGCTCGAACTCGGATGCCCCGAGCCGGCCGAGGTGCTGCATCGGATGGAATCGACGCGCAGCTGGGCGGCCAGCTGCGCGACACTGCCCAGCTCGGAATCGTGGGTGATGTCGGCCGGTCCTGCTGCGGGAATCGTGGTGTGGCTCACGTCATGGCCTCCTCATCTGGGGATCAAGGCGGGTCGCGCCGTGACCTGCCATGACCCGCCCTGCTGACTCATCCACTGTAGGTGCCGGGGGGCCGCTGCCGGGCCCCGCCATTGCGCTCACGACGAAGGGTGAGCCCGAGTGCTGGTGGGTCGACAAGGTAGCGCGTTTCGTTCACACCGAAGAGGTCAGTGCGGCCCGGGTGCCGGTGGGTCGACGACCTCTCCCTCGATGGTCACCGACCGCGGATCGGGCGTGCCGGAGCCGGCACCACTCGCGCTGCGCGAGATCTGGCGCAGTTTGGCCGCCAGGAGCACGAATGCGGCCCCGAGCAGGATCGAGGCGAGACCGAGCAGCACCCCCAGCACGCGGGCGGCGGGAGCCGGCGCGAGGAGGAGGTAGACGCCCAGGAGCACTGCCACCGCCCCGACGGCCCCCTGCGCCATCGCCCAGCGTCCACTGATCACCCGCCACGCCCCGGCAAGCCACACCAGCCCCAGGCCGGCACCGCCGAGGACCAGCCCGACGAACGAGACGAGCAGCGAGGTGCTCATGGCGGGATGCCAGGCTATGAGCAGTGCGACGACGATGCCGAACGTGCCGGTGGCCATGAGGGCACCCGAGCCGTGTGCCCGACGCACCCGCAACCCCGAGATGAGCGTGGCGGCTGCGGCGGCGAACAGTGCCGCAGCCACCAGGAGGGTGACGACCCACACGCTGTGCCCCGGCCAGGCGAGGCACGCCGCGCCGGCGATCATGCCGAGCATCCCGGCCACCAGGGACAGCCGGGCGAAGCGGCGGGCGTGCGCCGGCGCCATCACATCGTCGATCATGCTCACTCCTCGGATCGTCCTCACCTCGTCCGGCATGGCTCGGCGAGGCCATGCCGAGGACCTGCCGGGGCGGGTAGCCTGAGAGCCGCCGTGCGTCGAGAGTAGTGCCGGCACCTGGGACGGGAGAGTGATGAGCACGAAGAACTTCGCCCACTTGCACGTGCACACCGAGTATTCGATGCTCGATGGTGCAGCGAGCAATGAGAAGCTGTTCGCCGAGGTGGCGCGCCAGGGCATGCCTGCGGTGGCAATGACCGATCACGGCAACCTGTTCGGCGCCTACGAGTTCTTCCAGACCGCCAAGAAGTACGACGGCAACGCGAACCCGGCCGTCAAGCCCATCATCGGCATCGAGGCCTATGTCGCGCCCTCCTCGCGCTTCTCCCGCAAGCCGGAACGCTGGGGCAACGCCCGCGACGACGGTGCCCCGGAGACGGAGGGCGGCAAGGACGTCTCGGGGGGTGGGCGCTACACCCATATGACGATGTGGGCGGCCAACCCCGAGGGCCTGCACAATCTGTTCCGGCTGAGCTCGCTGGCCAGCTTCGAGGGTTACTACATGAAGCCCCGAATGGACCGCGATCTCATCTCCCAGCACGCACGAGGCATCATCGCGAGCACCGGCTGCCCCTCGGGGGAGGTGCAGACCCGGCTGCGGCTCGGCCAGTTCGACAAGGCCTGCGAAGCAGCTGGCGCCTACCAGGAGATCTTCGGCAAAGAGAACTACTACTGCGAACTCATGGATCACGGGGTCGACATCGAGCACGAGGTGCGTGCCGACCTGCTGCGGCTCGCCAAGAAGCTCGACCTGCCACTGCTGGCGACCAACGACTCGCACTATGTCACCGAGGATCAGGCCGATGCCCATGACAATCTGCTGTGCATCGGGGTGGGCCGCAACAAGGACGATCCGCACCGTTTCCGGTTCAACGGCTCTGGCTACTACATCAAGTCGAGTGAGCAGATGAGGGCGCTGTTCCCCGGGCTGGAATCGGCGGCCGACAACACGCTGGCCCTGGCCGAGCGCATCGAGCCCTACGATCCGGTCTTCGCCCACGTCGATCGGATGCCCCAGTTCGATGTGCCCCAAGGGGAGACCCAGGAGAGCTGGCTGCGCAAGAAGATCAAGATCGGCCTGAAGAAGCGCTACGGCGAGCACCCCAGCGACGAGGTGATGGCCCGCGTCGAGCAGGAGCTGAGCGTCATCGAGCCATTGGGCTTCAGCTCCTACTTCCTCGTGGTCTCCGACATCTGCGAGGCGGCCCGTTCGATGGGCGTGCCGGTCGGCCCGGGCCGTGGCTCGGCGGCCGGATCCATCGTCGCCTATCTCACCGAGATCATCCAGATCGACCCGCTCGAACACGGCCTGCTGTTCGAGCGCTTCCTCAACCCGGAGCGGGTAAACCCCCCCGATATCGACCTCGACTTCGATGACCGCCAGCGTGACAAGGTGATCGACTATGTCACGCGCAAATACGGCGAGGAATACACCAGCCAGGTCAACACCTTTTCCACCATCAAGGCGAAGGCTGCCGTCAAGGATGCCAACCGCATCCTTGGCTATCCCTTCAGTCTGGGCGACAAGATCACCAAGGCGATGCCGCCGGATGTCATGGGCAAGGGCGTCCCCCTCAACAAGCTGTTCGACCCCGAGCATCCTCGCTACCCGGAGGGCAAGGAGTTCCGTGATCTGTACGACAACGATCCGGACGTCAAGCGGGTGGTCGACACCGGCCTGGGGATCGAGGGCCTGATCCGCGGGACCGGGGTGCACGCCTGCGCGTTCATCCTCTCGAGCGAGAAGCTGCTCGATCTCATCCCGATGCACAAGCGCGACAAGGACGGCATGATTATCGCCGGCTTCGCGTATCCGCAGTTGGAGGCCATGGGCCTCATGAAGATGGACTTCCTGGGGCTGCGCAATCTCGGCATCATGGACCACTGCCTCAAGATCATCAAGCGCAACCGAGGCGAGGATGTCGACCTGTCCGCCGTGGGCCTGGACGACCCGGCCACCTACGAGCTGCTGGCCCGCGGAGACACATTGGGTGTCTTCCAGCTCGACGGGGTGGCGATGCGCGCCCTGCTGAGACAGATGGCCCCCACCTGTTTCGACGACATCATCGCCGTCATTGCGCTGTACCGGCCGGGCCCGATGGGTGCCAATGCCCACATCGAATATGCCGAGCGCAAGAACAACCGGCGACCGATCGTGCCGATCCATCCCGAGCTCAAGGAGGATCTCGACGAGATCCTCATGCCCACCTATCACCTGATCGTCTATCAGGAGCAGATCATGGCGATCGCCCGCAAGCTCGCGGGCTACACACTGGGCGGTGCCGATTTGCTGCGCCGGGCCATGGGCAAGAAGAAGAAGCACATCCTGGAGGAGAACTTCAAGCCCTTCCAAGCGGGCATGCGCAAGAACGGCTACTCCGACGAGGCGATCCAGGCGCTGTGGGACGTCATGGTGCCGTTCGCCGGATATGCCTTCAACAAGTCCCATGCCGCCGGGTATGCGCTGGTGAGCTACTGGACCGCCTATCTCAAGGCGAACTATCCGGCCGAGTACGGTGCCGCGCTGCTCACCAGCGTGGGCGACGACAAGGACAAGATGGCCCTGTATCTCACCGATATGAGGGCGCGGAAGATCAAGGTCCTGCCCCCCGATGTGAATGCCTCGGAGAACGAGTTCACCGCCGTGGGCGCAGACATCCGCTTCGGTCTGGGCGCCATCCGCAATGTGGGGGAATCGGTGGTGAACGGCATCGTGAACGCCCGGCAGGAGCAGGGCCCGGCCGCCGATTTCTACGACTTCCTCGACCACGTCCCGCTCACCGTGTGCAACAAGAGGTGCATCGAATCGCTCATCAAGGCCGGGGCCTTCGACTCGATGGGCCACTCGCGCCGCGCGCTCATGGATGTCTTCGAGCAGGCCGTCGACGGGGTCATCGACCTGAAACGCAACCAGGCCAACGGCCAGGACGATTTGTTCGGCGCCTCGGGCGCCGATGCCCTCGGTGCGGGCAGCGGGCTGGAACGCGCCGTGCCCGAGCTGGACGACTGGGACAAGACGACCAAACTCGGCTTCGAGCGCGAGATGCTGGGTCTGTATGTCTCCGACCATCCCCTGCACGGCCTGGAGCATCTGCTGGCCGCCGAGCGCAGCATCGGGCTCGCTGAGCTGTCCGAGAGCGGCTCCGAACTCGACGGCCATACCGAGACGATCTGCGGGATGATCACTCAGGTACAGCGCAAGCAGACCAAGAACGGGGCGTTCTGGGCGATCATCACGGTGGAGGATATGGAGGCCAGCTTGCAGGTGCTCATCTTCCCCAAGGTCTACGAGAGCTGCCTGACTCAGCTGGTGCCCGACTCCGTGGTACGGATCAAGGGACGCATCGTCGACAAGGACGAGGTCATCGAGATGCAGGCCAACGAGCTCACCGTCCCGGAGATCCACCGGATGAGCAATGGCCCGGTGACCATCCGGCTGCCGATCGTGCGCTGCGTGCAGCCCGTGGTGGAGGAGCTGAAGCATGTGCTCGCCGCGCATCCCGGCACCACCGAGGTGCGCGTCAAACTGGAGTCCGCCACGAAGGCCACGACACTGCGGCTGGGCGACCGGCTCAGAGTCGCCAACGAGCAGCCGCTCATGGCCGACCTCAAGGCGCTGCTGGGCCCCTCCTGCATGTCCGTATAGCCTGATCGACATGACACTCCAGGCCTCGATCGGGAGATTCGGCATCTCGCAGGACGCCCGGACATGAGCACCTCCTTCGATGCCCCCGCCCGGCCCCGAGCAGAGCCAGTCGCCGTCCACGGTGCCTCGGCCGCCGAACCACGGCTCACCCGCAAGCGCCTGGCCGCACGCCTGGCCATGCTGGGGATCACGGTTGTGGTGGTCGGTGTGCTGGCAGCCGTGGCCTGGCGGCTCACCGCCCCTGCGCCGACCATTACCGTCTCGGGCGACGGCACCGCGGCGGTCACCAACCGGACGATGGCCGAGTTCTTCGGCTCCGACGCGGACTTCATGATCATCGGCATGTTCGCCGGGCTCGGACTGGGAGCCCTGAGCTGGCATTCGCTCAAGAGCACGGGTTGGCCGGTCGTTTTCGCGGCGCTGGTGGCGGGCATGCTCGGTGCCCTGGTGGCCTGGCGGTGCGGTCTGCTCATCGGTCCCCATGACTTTGACGAGCGCCTCGCGATGGCGTCCTCGGGAGATCAGGTGGTCATCGATCTGACCCTGCGCACCCCGACGGCATGGCTCTCGTGGCCGCTGGGTGCCGTCCTGCCGGTGCTGCTCTACAGCGCTTTCGGCGACGACCGGCCACTGTTGCGCAGGCCACGCGCCGTATCTGCTGGGGGTGCACGCCGGCCCGACAGCTCTCAGGAGAGCTCGGCTGCTGCGCACCGCTCGATCCGTTTCCCATCGGTGATCGGCAAGGCGGGCGAGGAGCTCAGCCCGACAGCTCAGCGAAGCTCCCGTGGGTCACGACCGAAAGATCGTGCGGGGCGATCTCGACACTGAGACCCCTGCGCCCACCCGAGACGAAGATCGTCTCGAAGGCGCGCGAACTGGAGTCGATGAACACTGGGGTCTGGTGCTTCTGGCCCAGGGGGGAGATACCGCCGACCACATAGCCGGTGGCTCGCTGCGCGACCGCAGGATCGGCCAGCGCCGCCTTCTTCGCATGGCTGTGGGCCGCGATCGCCTTGAGGCTGAGCTGCCCGCTGGCCGGTACCACCGCCGTGACGAGCGCCACATCGGCCCCGCTCAGCTCGACGACGAGCGTCTTGAACACCCGGGACGGATCGACGCCGAGCAGTGCGGCGGCCTCGGTGCCGAAATGGTGGGATCTGGGATCGTGGGAATAGGCGTGCAGCTCGTGGGGCACTCCTGCCCGGTCGAGTGCGAGGGTGGCTGGGGTGCCGACGGATCTGCGGGCTGACTTCGACATGACGGGTGATCGGGCCTTCGACGAGGGGACATGCACCAGGATCGGGCCCGAAGGACAGGCTGGGGGCCACCAGTCCATTCCACCACCTCGCCTCACCCGCCACTGTGGCGATGGGTGCGTCGGCGCACGCCGTTAGGATGGCAGGGTGCTGCGAATCCTAGATGTGAGCGGAGAACGCCTCGACGACTACTCCTCGGTGCTGCCGAGGGCCAGTTTCGATGTGGATCACGCGATCTCCGTGGTGGAGCCGATCTGCCGGGCGGTGGCCGAGGAGGGCGAGCCGGCGCTGCGACGCTTCGCCCAGCAGTTCGACCACGTCGTCCCCGAGCATCTGCGCATCCCGGCGCGCGCTCTCGACGACGCCCTTGCCGCAATCGACCCGCAGCTGCGCGCCGCCATCGAGGAGTCGATCCGGCGCCGGCGCGAGGTGTGCGAGCGGGTCGAGCGCGAGGAGCCCGCGCGCAGCGTCGAGTTGGCGCCCGGCGCGAGCGTCGGCCAGCGGCTCGTGCCGGTCTCCCGGGTCGGGCTGTATGTGCCCGGGGGTCTCGCCCCGCTGGCCTCGACCGTGCTCATGAACGTGGTGCCGGCCCAGGTGGCGGGAGTGTCCTCCATCGCGCTGGCCACACCGCCGCAGGCAGAGTTCGGCGGCCTGCCCAATCCCACGATCCTCGCCGTCGCCCGACTGCTGGACGTCGACGAGGTGTACGCGGTGGGCGGGGCCCAGGCCGTCGCGATGTTCGCCTACGGGGTGGCGGGGCTGTGCCGAAGGGCCGATATGGTCACTGGGCCCGGCAACATCTATGTGGTGGCGGCGAAACGGCTGTTGCGCGGGCGGATCGGGATCGACGCCGAGGCAGGCCCCACTGAGATCGCCGTGCTGGCCGACGCCAGCGCCGATCCGGCCAAGGTGGGTGCCGATCTCATCAGTCAGGCCGAGCACGATCCGCTGGCCGGTGCCGTGCTGGTCACCGACTCCCGGGCACTCATCGATGCCGTGCAGGTGCAGCTCGCCCGCCAGATCGAACGGCTCGATACGCGCCAGAGGCTGGTCACTTCCCTGTCCGGCGCGCAGTCCGGTGCCATCCTGGTGGCCGATATCGACCAGGGGGTCGACGTCGTCAACGACTATGCCGCTGAGCATCTGGAGATACAGACCGCCAACGCCCGCGAACTCGTGGCCCGGATCCGCAATGCGGGTGCTATTTTCGTCGGCTCGCATTCCCCGGTGCCGCTGGGCGATTACTCGGCCGGATCCACCCACGTCCTGCCCACCGGTGGTGCCGCGCACTTCTCCTCGGGGCTCACTGTGCGCAGCTTCCTCAAGGCCGTCCACGTCATCGACTACTCGCCCAGCGCGCTGGCACAGATCGGCCCCGCCGTTCAGGCCTTCGCTCATGCCGAGAAGCTGCCCGGTCACGCCAACGCCATCGCAGCCCGTACGCAACCCCAGGAGCAGGAATGACCGTCGGACAGTTCCCGGTGCCCAATGCCCAGATCGCCCTCAGCGAGCTGCCGTTGCGTCCTGAGCTGGTGGGCGAGGAGCCCTACGGCGCCCCCCAGATCGACGTTCCGGTGTGCCTCAACACAAACGAGAATCCCTATCCGCCCAGTCCGAGAGTGCGCGCGCAGATGTCTGCCGCCATCGACAAGGCCACCCGCAGCATCAATCGCTATCCCGATCGAGACGCCGTCGATCTGCGCGCCGATCTGGCGAAATACCTCGGCTTCGGACTCACGGCGGACAATATCTGGGCAGCCAATGGCAGCAATGAGGTGATGACCCATGTGCTGGGCGCCTTCGGTGGTCCCGGACGCACGGTGCTCACTTTCACCCCCACCTACTCGATGTATCCCGAGTACGCCCGCAACACTCACACCGGCTTTGTCACGGTGCCGCGCAAGGCGGACTACACGCTGGACGCCGCCCTCGTGCTCGACGCCATCGAGCAGAACCGGCCCGATCTGGTGTTGATCACGACCCCGAACAATCCCACCGGTACGACGACTGCGGTCAAGGTCATCGAGGAGATCTGCGAGAACACGCGGGCCCTGGTGATCGTCGACGAGGCTTATCAGGAGTTCGCGGAGTTCCCCGACGATTCCGCGCTCGCCTTGTTGCCGCGCTTCGGCCGCCTCATCGTGAGCCGCACCATGAGCAAGGCCTTCGCGCTGGCCGGCGGGCGCGTCGGCTATCTCGCAGCAGCGCCGGCGGTCGTCGCAGCCTGCCGAATCGTGCGGCTGCCCTACCACCTGTCGGCACAGACCCAGACGATCGCGCGCGTGGCGCTCGCGAACCGCGCGGAGATGCTGGCCCAGGTCGCCGCGCTGCGCGAGGCCTGCCAGCATCTGCAGGAATGGCTGCGCCGCGTCGGTTTGCAGGTCATCCCCAGCCAATCCAATTTCTGCCTGTTCGGACGCTTCACTGACCGCCACGCGGTCTGGCAGGCACTGCTCGACCGGGGCGTCCTCATCCGCGAGACAGGTCCCGACGGATTCCTGCGGGTCTGCGTGGGCACCCCCCCCGAGCTCGCCGCCTTCCGCGAGGCGCTCACCTGCGTGCTCGACGATCCTGGAGTCCTCGATCTCGGCGAAGGGAACCCACGATGAGCCGCACTGCTTCGATCCACCGCATCACCTCCGAGTCCGATGTGCAGCTGAGCATCGATCTCGATGGCACCGGAAGCTCGACCATCAGCACAGGGGTGGGTTTCTTCGACCACATGCTCACCTCGCTTGCCAAGCACTCGCTCATCGACCTGCAGGTGCACACCACCGGAGATCTCCACATCGACGGCCACCACAGCGTCGAAGACACTGCCATCGCGCTGGGACAGGCGCTTTCGCAGGCTCTCGGCGACAAGCGCGGCATTCGGCGCTTCGGCGACGCCATCGTCCCGCTCGACGAGGCCCTGGCCCAGGCGGTGGTCGATGTGGCGGGACGCCCCTATGCGGTGTGCAGCGGCGAGCCGCCGTCTCAGGTGACTGCCCGGATCGGGGGCTCGGGCGTGCTCTACTCGGGGTCCATGACCTACCACGTCATCGAATCGCTGGCGCTCAATGCCGGGCTGTGCGTACACCTGAGGCTGCTCGCCGGACGCGAACCCCACCACATCGTCGAGGCGCAGTTCAAGGCGTTGGCCCGAGCGCTGCGCAGCGCCGTTGAGCCCGACCCGCGCGTCACGGGAGTGCCCAGCACGAAGGGGACGCTATGAGCAGCGGCCGCCCCCAGTCGGGCGCCGAGGTCGGGGTGTTCGACTACGGGTCCGGCAATCTGCACTCGGCGTGCCAGGCACTCGAGGCGGCTGGCGCCCGAGTGCATCTGAGCTCCCAGACCTTGCAGCTGGAGCGCTTCACCCGCCTCGTGGTCCCCGGGGTGGGTGCCTTCGCGGCGTGCATGGCCCAGCTACGCTCGGCCGGGGGAGTCGAGTTCATCCGCGAGTGGGTGGCTTCCGGGCGCCAGCTCCTGGGCATTTGCGTGGGTCACCAGATCCTCTTCGAGCGCGGTGTGGAGCACGGACGCGAAGCGCAGGGCATCGGCATCTATCCCGGTGCGGTCACCCGGCTCAGCAGTCCCGTGCTGCCTCACATGGGCTGGAACACCGTCGAGGCGGCAGCCCACAGCGAGCTCTTCGACCGAATTGGCGACCAGCGCTTCTACTTCGTGCACTCCTACGGAGCCCACGGCCCCGTACCCGAGCAGGCGAAGGTCACCTGGGCCGAACACGAGGGGGATCGCTTCATCGCCGCCCTCGAATACGGCCCGGTGTGCTCCACCCAGTTCCATCCCGAGAAGTCCGGTGCCGCCGGTGCCCAGCTGCTGCGCAACTGGCTGGCTCGCCGCTGCCCGGACATGGTGGGCTAGGGTCGCGCTGTGACCCACAGCACAGCACTGACGCTTCTGCCCGCCGTCGACATCCAATCCGGACAGGCTGTCCAGCTCGTCCAGGGAGTCGCGGGCAGCGAGAGGGTTTTCGGCGATCCTGGCGCCGCCGCACGACGCTGGTGCGAGCAGGGTGCGCAGTGGCTGCATGTCGTCGATCTGGATGCCGCCTTCGGGCGCGGGTCCAATGCCGAGCTGCTGGCCGAGCTGGTTGCCAGCGTGGACGTCGACGTGGAGCTGTCGGGGGGTATCCGCGACGACGAGAGCCTGGAACGGGCGCTCGGCACCGGCGCCCGGCGCGTCAACATCGGCACTGCCGCCCTGGAGAACCCCAGCTGGTGCGAGCAGGTGATCGGCAGTTTCGGTGACCGCATCGCCATCGGGCTCGATGTGCGCGGCACGAGACTTGCCGCCCGGGGCTGGACCCAGGAGGGCGGTGAGCTCATGGAGACCCTCGCCCGGATGGACGAGGCCGGCTGCGCTCGCTATGTCGTCACCGACGTAGCGAGTGACGGCATGCTCTCGGGCCCCAATCTGGTCCTGCTGGAGACGGTCTGCGCCACCACGAAGGCGGCCGTGGTGGCCTCCGGCGGGATCAGCTCGCTGGAGGACATCGCCGCGCTGCGCGCGATGACCGGCCACGGGGTGGAGGGAGCCATCATCGGCACGGCGCTGTACCTCGGCAACTTCACACTCGGCGAGGCACTGGCGGCGGCACGATGACCCAGGAATGGGAGGAGACCTTCGTCGACGACGTGCTCGACTGGAGCTTCCTGGAGTTCGACGACCTCAAGGAGCTGAGCGAACTGCGTGCCGCCATCGACTACATGGACGATCCGGTCCAGGTCTTGAGCTACCAGGACCTGGTCGCGGCCTGGAACGCCCCTGGGTCCCATGCCCATGACCATGCCGTCGTCGGACGAGAGAAGGGCGGCAGCATCGTCGCCTATGGCTGGAACCACCCCACTGCGAGCAGCGACCCGAACCCTCAGGTCTGGTTCGAGATCGGCGTGCACCCCGCCTGGCGCCACCAGCACATCCGGCACCGTCTCACGCTGTGGCTCATTGCCCGCGCCAAGCAGTGGTATCTGCACATCCGGGACGAGAACACCCGCCCGCTGTGGGTGGGAACCAGCGTCGACGAGAAGCGCGTGGGGCTCGCGCGCTCGATCGTCGAGGCGGGCCTGTCGGCGCAGCGCTGGTTCTTCGACATGCACCGGCCGCTCGGCACTGCGCCACTGCCGCCGATGCCCGATCTGCCCGAGCTGGTCATCGAGCCCTTCGACAAATCCCTGTCCGAGCAGGTGCGGGCCGCGCACAACGAAGCCTTCGCCTCGCGCCCCGGCGCCGTTCCGGTTTCCCGGGACGCCTGGGAGAGCTCCCTGCAGGCCGGTTCCGCGCGTCTGCAGCTGTCCTGGGTTGCCCTGCTGGAGGGCCGTGAGGCCTCCCATGTCGGCGCTCCGCACGGCCAGGTGGTGGGTTATGCGATCAACCGCAGCTATGACGACGAGACCAATGAGGGGTGGACCGAACGGCTCGGGGTCTGCTCCTGGTGCCGCCGCAAGGGTATCGGGCGCGCCCTGGTCATCGCGTCGATGCGCGGATTCGCGCAGGCGGGGCTGGGCACGGCCGGCGTCGGCGTCGACACCGAGGACCCGAAGGCTGCCGAGGAGTTCTTCGGCTCCCTCGGCTACACCGCCACCGAGCGCGTCGTCGTCTACGGGCGCACCATGACCGAAGCCGATTTCTCGCAGCAGTGAGCCGCGCGGTGGGCAGGCCCGGCGTCGAGTACGTGCGCCACCAGCTCCGGGGACTGTCGGCGCATGGCGATGTGACCGGCTTGGGGCCGCTCGGTAGAATTGGCTCGTTTGCTGCGCGGACGGGTGCTCCCGTGCCCAGCTGAAGACGTCGAGGAAGGGGTTTGGGCAGATGAGCGGTCACTCCAAGTGGGCGACGACCAAGCACAAGAAGGCTGCGATTGACGCCAAGCGCGGCAAGCTGTTCGCCAAGCTGGTCAAGAACATCGAGGTCTCGGCCAGGGTCGGCGGGGGAGACCCCAGCGGCAACCCCACCTTGTACGACGCGATCCAGAAGGCGAAGAAGAACTCGGTCCCCGCCGACAACATCGACCGGGCCGTCAAGCGTGGTTCCGGCGATGGCGCCGATTCGGTCAACTACGAAGAGATCATGTACGAGGCCTACGGCCCCGAGGGCGTCGCAGTGCTCATCGAATGCCTCACGGACAACCGCAACCGCGCGGTGGCCGATGTGCGCACTGCCATTACGCGCAACGGCGCGACGATGGCCGACGGCGGCTCCGTGCAGCGGCTGTTCACCCGCAAGGGTGTCGTGACCGTCTCCAAGAGCTATGAGGTGGAGGAGGGACGCAAGAGTGTCACTCACACGGTCGACGAGGACCAGCTGCTGGAGGCGACCCTGGAGGCCTCAGTGGAGGACATCCTCGACCAGGGTGAGGTCTTCGAGCTGATCAGCGATCCGAATGACCTGGTCGGAGTGCGCAAGGCCGTCCAGGCCGCGGGAATCGACTACGACTCGGCTGAGGTGAGCTTCGTGCCCAGCTTCAACCAGCAGGTCGACGATGTGGAGGCGGCCCGCAAGATCGAAAAGATCGTAGAGATCCTCGACGACCTCGACGACGTGCAGAATGTCTTCACCAATGCCGAGTACTCCGATACCGTCGAAGAGGCCCTCGAGGTCGAGGAGGACTGAGCGCACGACGCAGCGGCCGGACGCTGGCTGATTGCCGGCGCGATGCTGCCAGGCCCTAGACTGTCGAACAGACGTTCGGATCATGCCGGATCGGTTGCTGCCAGGAGGTTGCAGGGTGCGAGTGATGGGTGTGGACCCGGGACTGACCAGGTGCGGGGTCGGCATCATCGATGCCGCCCCGGGAGCCCGCCCGCGCCTGGTGGCCGTCGGGGTGGTGCGCACCGATCCGCACGAGCAGCATCCGCAGCGCCTGCTCGCCGTCGAGGCAGGGCTCACGGAGTGGTTCGACAGCTACCGTCCGGATGTCATCTCGATCGAGGCCGTATTCGCTCAGCACAATCTGCCCACCGTCACCGGCGTCGGCCAGGCGGCCGGTATCGCCATGCTCATCGGGGCACGCTCCGGATGCCAGGTGGCCATGCACACGCCAAGCGAGGTCAAGGCGGCACTCACCGGATCGGGCCGGGCCGGCAAGGAGCAGGTCGGCGCCATGGTGGCCCGGGTGCTCGGCCTGGCGGCGCCACCCACGCCGGCGGACGCTGCCGACGCACTGGCTCTGGCCATCACCCATCTGTGGCGCGGCGGCGCGAGCAACCGCTACGCCGCCGCCGTCGCAAGGGGCCGCTCATGATCGCCCAGATCCGCGGTGTGGTCGCGGCACTGGGCGTCACCTGGGTGGTCGTCGATGTGCACGGTCTGGGCTTGCGGGTGTCGGTCCCCCCGGCAACCTCCGCCACTTTGCGCGTAGGGGAGGAGGCCCGTTTGCACACCTGCCTGCTCGTGCGCGACGACGACCTGAGCCTGTACGGCTTCGCCACTGCGCAGGAACGCGAGTGCTTCGAGCTGTGCCGCTCGGCCAACGGAGTGGGTCCCAAGCTCGCCCTGGCCATCGTTGGGGTCCTCAGCCCGGGAAAGCTCGCCGCTGCCGTGCGCAGTGAGGACCTCGCGACGCTGTGCACAGTGCCCGGAGTGGGCCGCAAGAGCGCGCAGAAGCTGGTCATCGAGCTGAAGGACAAGATGAATCACCTCGCCTTCGAGCCGGCGGCCTCGCCGTCCCAGGCGACGGTGGGGCAGTGGCGCGAGCAGATCCTCGAGGGTCTGGAAAGCCTGGGATGGACGACCAAGGACGCCGAGGCCGCCTGCCAGGCGGTGGCACCGCTGGCCGAGCAGACTCCCTCGCCGACCGTCCCCGTGCTCATGAAGGCGGCCCTGGCATCACTGGCGAGGCTGTGATGACGCCGACCTCGATCGTGCTCGCGATCGCCGGCGATCGCCGCGGGTCAGCTCGCGGCTCGCGCCCAGGGCCAGGGGAGCGCCGATGATGGAGCACTCCCCGGTCGACCCGCTGGTCGCTCCCGAGGAGCAGGCCGCGGAGGCTGCCCTGAGGCCGAGCCGGCTCGACGAATTCGAGGGCCAGCCCAGGGTGAGGGACCAGCTCTCGCTTGTGCTGGCAGCGGCCCGGCACCGCGACAGCACCCCCGACCACGTGTTGCTCTCCGGGCCGCCTGGGCTGGGCAAGACCACCTTGGCCATGATCATCGCTGCCGAGGTGGGCGCACCCCTGCACATCACCTCGGGCCCGGCCATCCAGCATCCCGGCGATCTGGCGGCGATTCTCTCGGGGCTCGTCGAGGGCGAGGTGCTCTTCCTCGACGAGATCCACCGCATGTCGCGCCCGGCCGAGGAGATGCTCTATCTGGCGATGGAGGACTTCCGCGTCGACGTCATCGTCGGCAAGGGGCCCGGGGCCACCGCCATTCCGATCAGTATCCCGCCGTTCACCCTGGTCGGCGCGACAACCCGTGCCGGACTGCTGCCCAGTCCGCTGCGCGATCGATTCGGTTTCACCGCTCAGCTCGACTTCTACGAGGTCGAGGACCTGACCGGGATCGTCACCCGCTCGGCCGCCAAGCTCGATGTCGAGCTCGACGCCGACTCGGCCCGGCTCATCGCGTCACGTTCCCGTGGCACACCGCGGATCGCCAATCGCCTGCTGCGCCGGGTCCGCGACTATGCCCAGGTCAACGCCGATGGGCGGGTGGACGTCGCGTTGGCGAAGGCCGCGCTTGAGCTGTACGAGGTGGACGAACTGGGCCTGGACCGCCTGGACCGGGCCGTGCTCGAGGCGATCTGCGCGAAGTTCGCCGGCGGCCCGGTGGGCCTGTCGACCTTGGCCATCAGTGTGGGTGAGGAGACCGAGACCGTCGAGGAGGTCGCCGAGCCCTTCCTGGTGCGCCAGGGCTTCCTCATGCGCACCCCGCGCGGGCGGGTCGCCACACCGGCGGCATGGGCCCATCTCGGGCTGTCCGCTCCGCCCGGCGCCCCCGGCGGGCCCCGGCCATCCGGCGATGAGGGCCCCGACCTGTTCTCGTGAACCCTCGGTGGGTGCGCGGCGAGTGGCGTTGAGTGTCCGAACCGGTAAACTCGCCACGGCATGGCGCATCAGATGTGCCCGAGAGAGGACGACTATGCAAGGCTCATCTCTGATCATCCTCGTCGTCGTGATGTTCGCGGCGATGTATTTCCTCATGATCCGTCCGCAGAAGAAGCAGATGGACAAGCAAAGGGAGATGCTCAACAAGGCACAGCCCGGTTCGCGCGTCATGCTCACCAGCGGAATCTTCGGCACGATCCGAGCAGCCGGCGAGAAGCAGTTCGTTGTCGAACTGGCTCCCGGCGTCGACATCACAGTGGTCAAGCAGGCGGTCACGCGAGTCGTGCCTGCCGAGGAAGAGGAGTTCGAGTTCGCCGACTCCGATGCGACGGACGACACCACCCCCGAGGCGATCGAGGCCGATGCCACGGCGGGCACCGAGGAATCGCTCAGCGCCCCCTCGGAGGAGATCTCCATCGGCACGACACCGGCGAGCCCCTCGCTCAGCCCGATCGGCGATGCACCGCGCGAGGCCAGCAGGCCCACAACGGACAGCGGTTCGAGCATCGGCGAGCCGCCGGACACCACCGACTCCCAGCCCTTGGCAGCTGCACCCGAGCCCGATGCGGACGACGCGCCCGGTCGGGATCGCAACTGAGAGCTCGGGGAGAATCGGCAGCAGATGGCGCGCACCAGCAGTCCACGACACGCAAAGCCCGGGCGTCGGCTCATCGTCTTCGCACTCATCCTGGTGGCCCTCTACGGGCTCATGGCGCTGAGCAAGACATGGGCCCCCAGGCTCGGTCTGGACCTACGCGGCGGAACGACGATCACACTGACCGCGCACAACAACAGCGATGGCTCGGCACCCAGCAAGGAGAACCTCGAGACGGCCCGCACCATCATCCAGAAGCGTGTCGACGCGCTGGGCGTGGGCGAGTCCTCGGTCACCTTGCAGGGAGACCGGCAGATCCAGGTTGCGGTGCCCAATGTGAGCAATGACGAGCTGGTCCAGCTCGTCGGAACCACCGCCCAGCTGGCCTTCCGCAATGTCTATTCCGCCTCGCAGTCCCAGTCCGCCACGTCCAGCCCCTCGGCGAGCGTGAATCCGACGGCACCGGTGACGAGCGGCCTTCCGCCGTCGCCCACGCCGACCCCCACACCGCAGACCGCGCCGGCCACCGCCGGTCTGCCGCCATCCCCCACCCCCACCCCGACCCCGCGGCCCACTGCCCCGGCGTCGGCCCCCGCCGACTTCTCCACGCTGCTGAACTGGCAGCCAAGCGCTCAGGACGACGCGGATTTCGACAAGTTCAGGTGCGGGGACGCCTTCCCCAATGTCCCCGACCAGCCATTGTTCGCGTGCAGCGAGGACGGCACGACGAAGTACCTGCTGGGCCCCGAGCTCATCAGCGGCACTCATGTCACCAATGCCCAGGCGGAGATACCCCAGGGGGAGGTGGCCTGGGTGGTCTCGCTGGAGTTCGATTCAGCGGGGGCCGACCGGTTCAGCCAGGCGACCACCCACCTGGCCCAGCAGTCCTCCCCGATGAACCAGTTCGCGATCGTCCTTGACGGCAAGGTCATCTCGGCGCCCAGCGTGTCGAGCGCCATCACCGGCGGCAGCGCGCAGATCAGCGGCGGCAATATCAACGCCACCACCTCGAAGGCGCTGGCCAACGAGCTGAAGTTCGGGGCGCTGCCGGTGAGCTTCGATGTGTCCAGCGTCGACTCCGTCTCGGCCAGCCTGGGCGGCGATCAGCTGCAGGCGGGGCTCATCGCCGGGCTCATCGGGCTGGGCCTCGTGATTGTCTATAGCTTCCTTTACTACCGTGGGCTGGGGATCGTCGTTGTCGGTTCGTTGGGCGCCGCGGCCCTGGTCACATGGGCAGTCATCGTGCTGCTCGGAGCCACCGTCGGCTTCGCCATGAACCTTCCCGGCATCGCCGGGGCGATCGTGGCCATCGGTGTCACGGCCGATTCGTTCATCGTCTACTTCGAACGGATCCGCGACGAGATACGCGACGGGTTCTCCTTGCCGCACTCCATCCAAAGTGGCTGGGGCAAGGCCCGTGGCACGATCGTGATGGCCGACGCCGTGCAGCTGCTGTCCGCCGTGGTGCTGTTCATCCTGGCGATCGGCGAGGTGAAGGGCTTCGCATTCACCCTGGGCGTCACCACTGCCATCGACCTCTTCGTGGTGTTCTTCTTCACCCATCCACTCGTCACGCTGCTGGGACGCACGCACTTCTTCGGCACCGGGCAGCGGTTCTCCGGCTTCGAGCCCGAGCACCTGGGGGTCAGTCGCGCCTCCCTGCTGGGACGCCGGCGGACCAGACAGTCACACCCGGGCGGTGGATCCGCCTCGTCCGGGACCGGTGCCGCGAAAGCGAGGACCGCGAGGTCCTCGGCGGGCGTCGGGGCAAAGGAGTCACGATGAGCCAGCCGGTCGGCACCGACAAGGCCCCCCGCCCCGGCGCGGGGGAGCACGAGCCCAAGGGCAACTTCACCCACCGGCTCTACACCGGGGAGTTCGAGTTCAGCTTCGTGCCCCATGCCCGGCGCTGGTACACGATCTCGGCCATCCTGCTGCTCATCTCGGTCGTCGCGCTGTTCACCAGGGGCCTGAACCTGGGTATCGACTTCAAGGGCGGCTCGGTGTTCACGGTTCCGGTGAGCTCGGTCAGCTCGCAGACCGTCCCCGACTTCAAGCAGGTGCTCACACGCTCGGCGGTACCGAACCTGGAGGGCTACGAGGTCACCACCGTGGGGGGCGACTCGGTGCGCATCCAGACCAGAAGTCTGGGGAACGACGAGGTCAGCACACTGCGCCATGAGCTCGCCGACTCGGCGCAGACCACGCCGGAGAAGGTGAACTACTCGCTCATCGGGCCGTCCTGGGGCCAGCAGATCACCGACAAGGCCCTGCAGGCCCTGGTCGTCTTCCTGGTGCTCGTCGGGCTGATGATCTGGCTGTTCTTCCGGGAGTGGCGGATGTCGGTCTCCGCGCTCGTCGCCCTGGGGCACGATCTCCTCGTCACCGTCGGCTTCTACGCGCTCGTCGGCTTCACCGTCACTCCGGCCACGCTCATCGGCGTGCTGACCATCTTGGGCTATTCGCTCTACGACACGGTGGTCGTCTTCGACAAGGTCCGGGAGAATACCCGCGAGATCACCAAGCAGGACCGCACCTTCTCCGAGGCAGCGAATGTCGCCGTCAACCAGGTGCTGGTGCGCTCCATCAACACCACCCTCATCGGCATCCTGCCCGTGCTCGCGCTGCTCATCGCCGGCATCGGCTTTCTCGGTGGGGAGGGGCCGTTGGCCGATCTCGGCCTGGCGCTGCTCATCGGCATGGTGACCGGCGCCTATTCGTCGATCTTCATCGCCACCCCACTGCTGGCCCAGCTGCGCGAGGCGGAGCCGGCGATGAAGAGACATGTGGCCTCCCTCGAGCGCCGCCGCAGCCGTTCCGCAGCGAAGGTGAGCGTCACCACCACGGTGGCCACCGGTGAGCACACGCCGTCCCAGCTCAGTGGAGCAACCCTGCCGACCACCCTCCAGCCCGGTACTCGCACCCAGCCCGTCCACAAGACCCGTAGCCAGCGCAGGAAGTGACGGCATGTCCTCAGTCGACGCGCGGGTCGCGAAGATCAGCTCGCTGGTGCGCACCATCCCCGATTTCCCCGAACCCGGAGTTCAGTTCCGCGACATCACGCCCCTGCTCGCGGATCCCGACGGTTTCCGGGAGACCATCGACGTCCTCGTCGGGCAGCTGCCCGGCCCGATCGACGTCGTCGTCGGGATCGACTCGCGCGGTTTCCTGTTCGGCGCCCCGATGGCCCTGCAGATGGACGTGGGCTTCGTGCCGGTGCGCAAGCCCGGCAAGCTGCCCGCCCCGGTCTTCGAGGAGGACTATCTCCTCGAGTACGGCTCCAGCAGCCTCAACATCCATCGCGATGCGCTGCGTCCGGGCCAGCGGGTGCTCATCGTCGACGACCTGCTCGCCACCGGCGGAACCCTCGGAGCGGCGGCGAAGCTTGTGGCGCGCGAGGGCGCCGAGATCGTGCACGTCGAGACCGTCATCGAGCTGGCGGGGCTGGGGGGACGCAAGCACTTGGGGGAGTGCGGCGTGACCAGCTATTCCTCGATTCTGGTCTGCTGATCCCAGGTGTGGGGACGCTACTAAGCTTGGTCCACCAACACGAAAGGGGGCTGGCTCATGAGTACCGATGAGGTCTATGGCCCCTACGGCGACAGATCGCGCACCGAGCTGACGACCCGCTCGCCGGCCCCGGTGACCGGTGTCGAGCGTGCTGCCTCCGGACCCGAGCAGCCACGGCTGAGGATGCGCCAGCGGCTGGCTCGACTCGGCATGGTGAAGGCACCGCAGTCGGCCGTCCTCGACCCCTTGTTCTCGGTGATCCGGGCGAACCACCCCAAGGCCGACCTGTCCTTGGTGGAGCGCGCCTATCGCACCGCGGAGCATTACCACCTGGGTCAGGCCCGCAAGAGTGGCGACCCGTACATCACCCATCCGCTGGCCGTCGCCACCATCCTCGCCGAGCTGGGAATGACCGAGCCAACGTTGTGCGCTGCTCTGCTGCACGACACCGTCGAGGACACCAGCTACACGATCGAGCAGCTGCGTGCAGATTTCGGCGAGACCATCGCAGCACTGGTCGACGGGGTCACGAAGCTCGACAAGGTCCAGTACGGCGACTCGGCGAAGGCCGAGACCATTCGCAAGATGGTCATCGCGATGAGCCGCGATATCAGGGTCCTGGTGGTCAAGCTCGCCGACCGGCTGCACAACATGCGCACGCTGGGCTTCCTGCGTCCCGACAAGCAGAACCGAATCGCCCGCGAGACGCTCGAGATCTATGCACCGCTGGCCCATCGGCTGGGCATGAACGCCATCAAATGGGAACTCGAGGACCTGTGCTTCTCGACTCTCCAGCCCAAGGTCTACGACGAGATCGTGCGGCTGGTGGCCCAGGCCGCCCCCAAGCGTGAGCAGCAGCTTCGTGAGGTGATCGACGAGGTGAAGGTCTACCTCAAGGATGCCGGGATCAAGGCCGTCGTCTATGGACGCCCGAAGCACTACTACTCCATCTACCAGAAGATGGTGGTGCGCGGGCGCGATTTCTCCGACATCTACGATCTCGTGGGGCTGCGCATCCTCGTGGACACCACCCGGGACTGCTATGGGGCACTCGGCGTCATCCATACGCACTGGAATCCGCTGCCCGGGCGCTTCAAGGACTACATCGCGATGCCGAAATTCAACATGTACCAGTCCTTGCATACCACGGTGTTGAGCAGCGGGAACCACCCTGTGGAGTTCCAGATCCGAACCCACGAGATGCACCGGCGTGCCGAGTACGGCGTGGCGGCGCACTGGAAGTACAAGGAGGATCCGAACGCCGACGACGGCAAGATCGACCCTGAGGGCACCGATCTCGCCTGGGTGCACCAGCTCAACCAGTGGACCAAGGAGGAGCAGGACCCGGAGGCCTTCCTCGACACGCTGCGCTTCGAGATCCAGACCCGCGAGGTCTACGTCTTCACTCCGAAGGGCGATGTCCAGGCGCTGCCACAGGGCGCCACCCCGGTCGACCTGGCCTACGCCATCCACACCGAGGTGGGGCACCGCTGTATCGGCGCGCGGGTCAACGGCAAGCTCGCGCCGCTGGAGAGCCAGCTCCAGAACGGCGACATCGTGGAGATCCTCACGAGCAAGGCGAAGAACGCCGGGCCGAGCAGAGACTGGCTGAACTTCGTGGTGAGTCCCCGGGCGAAGAGCAAGATCCGCCAGTACTTCACGAGGGAACGCCGAGAGGAGGCCATCGACCAGGGCAAGGATGCGCTGGCCAAGCAGCTGCGCAAGAGCGGTATGCCGCTGCAGCGGCTCCTCACTCTCGAGCACCTCACGGCGGTCGCCGACGAACTGAAGCTGACCAGTGTCGACTCGCTGTATGCCGCAGTGGGCGAGGGCGTCGTGGGTGCGCCGAGCGTGGTACAACGCCTCCTCGCCACCGAGGGCGGCTACGAGGCAGCTGCCGCCGAGAGCTTCGAGGAGGCTTCGGTCCTGCCGAAGCCGGGGCGCGCCAGGCGTCCCAGCTCGGCGAACAGCGGGATCGTGGTGGATGGCGATCCCGATATGTGGGTGAAGCTGGCCAAGTGCTGCACCCCGATGCCCGGCGACGAGATCCTCGGGTTCGTGACGCGCGAGAACGGCGTGTCGGTGCATCGCCGCGACTGCACCAATGCCGCCAATCTGCTCACCCATTCCGAGCGGATCGTGCAGGTGGAGTGGGCTCCTGACAGCTCGGCAGGCTTCCTTGTGAGCATCGCGGTCGAAATGCTGGATCGGCCCGGCGGCCTGGCTGACATCACCCGAGCGCTGGCGGATCAGCATGTCAACATCACCTCCGCCAATGTGGGGGTGACGAAGAACCAGCTCGCGCGCGTCAAGCTGACCTTCGAGTCGAGCGACCCGACTCATCTGCACCATGTGATGTCCACGATCAAGACGGTGGCCGGGGTCTATGACGTCTACCGGGTCAAGCAGTGAGCCTGGCCGGCATCGAGCCAGCAGCTAGCGAACCAGCACGAGACTGTCCAGGCACCGCAACGAGGGGCAGGCGCGCTTTTCCTGCCCCAGTTCGGCCCGCAAGGCCCCCACCGGCACCCTCATGGCCGATGAAGGTCATAAAAAGCACGCCAGCGCCAGACGTGCTCAGGCGCTGAACTCGTCGAGGGCCTTGCGGGCCTGCTCCAGCCAGCCGCGGTAGGTGTCGATCGAGTCCCTCAGCTGGCTGGCCTTGCGGGTGTCTCCGCGTCCCTGTGCCGCTTCGGCCTGGCGGCTGAGCTTGTCGATCTGGGCGCTGAACATCTCGACCGTGTCGGCGGCACGCCGACGCGCCTCAGGATCGGTGCGCTTCCATTCGTTTTCCTCGGCGGTCTTCACGGCCTGCTCGAGATCGCGAACCCGGGCGTCGATGGAACGCAGGGCATCGCGGGGCACGCGCCCGTAGGCGTTGAACTTCTCCAGGAAGGCGCGCAGCTGGCTGCGGGCCTTGGCGACGTCGCCGACCGGCAGGATCGACTTCTCGGCCTCGTCGAGCAGGGCCTCCTTGGCCTGCTGATTGCCGCGGAACTCCTCGTCCTGCTCGGCCAGGGCGGCCTTGCGAGCCTCGAAGAAGGTGTCCTGCAGGGATCGGAAGCGCTCCCACAGCTTCTCGTCGACGTCGCGCGGCGCGGGACCGGCAGCCTTCCAGCGGGTCATGAGATCGCGGAAGTCCCGGGCCGTCTCGCCCCAGTCGGTGGAACCGGCCAGGCCCTCGGCCTCGCGGATGATCTCTTCCTTCACCTTGCGGGCATCGTCGCGCTCCTCGGCCTGCTGGGCGAACTGCACCTTGCGCCGTCGTGTGTAGACGGTGCGCGCCGAGCTGAAGCGATGCCACAGTTCGTCATCGGTGGCCTTGTCGATGCGGGGCAGGGCCTTCCACTGCTCGAGGAGCTCACGGAAGCGGCTGACGCCGCCCCGCCAGTCGGTGCCCTGGGCCAGCTTCTCGGCCTGGGCCACCATGGCCTCCTTGGCCTCGCGGGTGCGCTCGTGTTCCCGCTGACGAGCCTGCCGCCGTTCCTGCAGCTGCCCTTCGACAACCGGAGCCAGGTCCTCCAGGCTGGCGGCCAGCGCCTCGAGATCGCCCACCGCGTTCGCCTCTGCGATGCTCCGCTTGAGGGCGTTGATCTGCTTGCGAGCCTCGTCGGGCGCCACGGATCCAGACTGCACCCGCTGGCGCAGCAGGGAGCTTTCGGTTTCGAGGGCCGTGAACCGACGGGTGAAGAAGGCAAGCGCCTCGTCGGGACTCACATCGGGGACTTGACCGACCCGCCGCTCACCAGCCGAGGTGATGACATACACGGTCCCGTCGGGATCGACGCGGCCGTGGGTGGTCGGACCTGCACTATCGCTCATAACCCCATCTTGCCCGATAGGCTGACGATCATGTTCATCGCCTACTTCGTGGCCGGGCCATGGCAGGCCAACTGTTATGTGGTCTCGAAGGGTGAAGGACAGGAGGCGATCGCCATCGACGTTGGCATGGACGCCGCCCAGAGGGTGGACACGACCCTCGCGGAGCACCATCTGGAGTTGTCGGCGGTGCTGCTGACCCACGGGCACATCGATCATTGCGCTCAGGCGGGGCTGCTCGCCGATGCCCACGGCTGTCCGGTGTGGGTGCACGAGGCCGATCGGGGTCTGCTGAGCGATCCGGGCAAGGGGCTGTCGGCGCCGATGGCGGCCTCGCTCGACCGGCTCATCGGCACGCGCACCCTGTCCGAGCCGGCGCACGTCGAGTGCTACGAGCCCGGCGTCGGCCTGGCAGTGGCCGGCCTCGATATCAGTGTCATCCATGCCCCGGGCCACACCCCCGGTTCGGTGCTGCTGGGTCTGGACTCCCAGCGCGGACGCCTGCTGTTCACCGGCGACGTGCTGTTCGCCGGCAGTATTGGCCGCACCGACCTGCCCGGCGGCGACGACGCGGCGATGCGCGCCAGTCTGCGCGAGAAGATCAGGACCGCGCCGGGGCAGGCGCACGTGCTGCCCGGCCACGGGCCGTCCACTACGGTGAAGCACGAGCTGGAGAACAATCCCTATCTCACCGATTCCTATCTGGAGGTGCAGTACTGATGGCGCGTCCCAAGCCGCTGTCCGGTTTCCCCGAATACCTGCCACGAGGGCGGATGGTGGAGCTCGCGGTCCTCGACACGCTGCGGGAGAGCTTTGAACTGCACGGTTTCGCCAACATCGAAACGCGCTCGGTTGAGCCCCTGGAGCAGCTGTCCCGCAAGGGGGAGATCACCAAAGAGGTCTATGTGGTGCGCAGACTGCATGCCGAGGACAACGACCGGGGCGAGCTGGGACTGCACTTCGATCTCACCGTGCCGCTGGCTCGCTGGGTGCTGGAGCACTCCGGGCATCTGCAGTTCCCTTTCCGCCGCTACCAGATCCAGAAGGTCTGGCGCGGTGAGCGTCCTCAGGAGGGCCGCTACCGCGAGTTCACCCAGGCCGACATCGACATCCTCGGGCAGGGCGAGCTGGCCATCCACCACGACATCGAGGTGCCGCTGGTGATGCTCGAGGCGCTGGAGAAGCTGCACGACCAGATCGGCCTGGCGCCGGTGCTCATGCACGTCAACAATCGCAAGCTATCGGAGGGCTTCTACCGCGGCCTGGGCATCGAGGACACCCTGGCAGTGCTGCAAGTGGTCGACAAGTACGCAAAGATCGGTCCGCAGGCCACCTGCGAACTGCTCGTCGACGAGCTGGAGCTGTCCTCGCAGGTGGCCCAGCGGTGCGTACAGCTGGCCGGCATTCGCACCCTGGACAGCGGATTTGTGCAACAGGTTCGCGAGCTCGGGGTGAGACACCCGCTGCTCGACGAGGGCCTGGAGGAGTTGGTCACCCTCGTCGAGCAGGCACACCACAGGGTACCGGGCCGGCTGTGCGCCGATCTGTCCATCGCACGCGGCCTGGACTACTACACCGGTGCCGTCTACGAGACCGAGCTGGTCGGCCACGAGTCGCTCGGCTCGATCTCCTCGGGCGGACGCTACGACTCGCTGGCCAGCGACGGCAAGAACTCCTATCCCGGAGTGGGCATCTCCCTGGGCGTGACACGGCTGCTCGATCCGCTGCTGGCGCGTCATGAGTTCGTCGTGAGCCGCTCGGTGCCCAGCTGTGTCCTCGTCGCCGTGGACGACGAGGACAGCCGCGGCGTCTCCGATGAGGTGGCGGCCATGCTGCGCTCGCGCGGTGTGCCCTGCGAGGTGGCGCCACGAGCGGACAAGTACGGCAAGCAGATCCGCTATGCCGACCGCCGCGGCATCCCCTTCGTGTGGTTCGGTGGCCTGGTGGGCGAGATCAAGGACATCCGCTCAGGTGAACAGCAGCCCTGCGATGCCCACGAGTGGTCACCCGCCGACGATGACCGCTGGCCGAGGGTGCTGCCCGCCGAATGAGCCGGGCCGGTCCAGGCCACCATCATGCCGGGCCGGGACCGGGGGCGATCGCTGCGCGGGGCGGTCTGCGCGGACAGGGTCAGTGGGCAGGGATCGTGATGATCTGGAAATGGGCGCCCTGCGGGTCGGCGACGGAGGCCACCGGCCCGTACGCAGACTCCTCGGGGCCGCCGCGAACCTGGCCCCCGAGCTGCCTGATGGTCTCGCAGGCGGTCTGACAGTCGTCCACGGCGAAGTAGACGCGCCAGTGCGGCTCGACCGGCGGATCGAACGAAGTCGCATCGTAGAGCCCGCACACCGCGTCCTCTCCGATGCCATTGGTGACATACCGGGGCTCGCCGGGTTTGCTGTCCTCGTGAGGGCGCCAGTCGAAGACCTGCTGGTAGAAGGCCAGGTCCGCGTCGAAATCGGTCGTGAGGCATTCGAACCACACCGGAGTCCGATAGTGCATCGTGAGATCGAAGCCGGTGAAGGGTCCGGGCTGCCATGCCCCGACGACGGCACCGCTCGGCGCGGCCAGGACACCCATCGTGCCGAAGTCCGGCACCGGCATCGGCGCGACCAGTACCGACCCGCCGGCCGAGGGTGTCCCCGCGCTCGTGGCGCCGATATCGCCGGTCCCGAGATAGACCGTCCAGGCAGTGGGGCCGGTTGGCTCGCTCGTCGGACCCTCCGGTCCCATGAGGGTGGACATCGCGCCGGCCAGGGGGCCGCTCGGCCCGGCCACCAGCTGGTAATGGCCGAAGGCCTCACCCTGGTCCTGGAACTGCCAGCCGAACAGCTGGCCATAGAAATCCTCAGCGCCCTGGGGGTCGTGGGTGGAGAGTTCGATCCAGATCGGGGCACCGGTGCGCACCGCTGGTGTGGTTGATGGAGTCGTCATTTCCGCACCTCTCGTGGACATTGCCATGACGGGCCGGCGCTGGGGCGGACCCGGTGTTTCTCCGGTCTGGTGGGTGACCGGTCGCGTCCCCTCGTCGGGACGTCCTTCAAGGCTATCCGGTCGGCGCCCTGAGCACCGGCCCGGCGCGAATCCCGTGGTGAGCGTGGCGGGGGCCCGGCGTGGGGCCGTCCGCACAGGGCAGGGCCGCCGAGCAGTGCCCCGCCATCGCGCCCATGCAATGGTGGCCCAGGCCGACCGCGACCGCCCCGGTCCCGCTATGGTGGCGGCAACACACGCGCGCGGAGTTGGCCCGCATGCGGCGAGAACAACGGAGTTCAGCTATGACAATTGCCATCAAATACGGAGCGCTCGTCGACGAGCCGATCGTCGACGAGTTCGGCGAACTGGCCATTGCCGGGGGAGCAGGGGCTCTGGTGAGCAGGCTGCTCAGGATCTTCCCCGAAGCATGCCTGGTCGGCTTCGAGGACCAGCAGGCCAAGGACTTCCAGATCAAACGGCTGGTGAGCCTGGATGCGGAGAAAGACCTGGTGATCAACCTCGATGTCATGGACAGTGTCGGAGTCTTCCAGGTGCTGCACCGCCACGGTGCCGAGCCGCTCATCATGAACCTGCAATGGCTGCCCCCGCGCCACTATCACCACCGGGTCAACTTCGCCGCGATGGGCATCAGCTATGCGCTGTTCCCGACGCTGTGCTCGGGGGAACGCACGGCCACCGAGGTGGCGGAGGTGGCGCACCGTTGGGCGATCGCCCCACTGGCGAACCAAGCGCGGATCGCCTGGTTCCAGCCCGGGATCCGCGACGATCTGCTCGTGGCACGGGTCGCGACCGATGTCCCGGTCGTGCTGTATCCGAGCATTCATGTGAGCCCCGAGAAGCAACCGAAGACATTCATGTCCATCCTCAGCCGGGTTGCCGCGAAGGTTCCGCTCCAGATGGAGGCGCATCTGGGGCCACGGGATCTCGTGACCCTCCAGGCCATGCGGATGTCCTCGCCGCGTTGGGCGAAGGTAGGGCCGCTGTCGGCCGAACGGGAGAACTACTGGGAATCGCTGGCGCATGTCACGGCCTTCGTCTCCACCTCCCAGGAAGAGGCGTACGGCCTGGAGTATCTCGAGGCGCTGCTCGCCGGCGCCGTCGGGATCTTCCCGAAGCTGGCGTGGGCCACATCGCTGCTGCCGACACGCTATCCCTTTGTCTACCAATCGGAGAGCCAGGCGGCCGAGATGCTCGAACAGGTGCTGCGCGACCCGGATGCGGCTCGTGCTGCGCTGGACGAAGCTGCCGGCGGCTCGCTCAAGGAGTGGATCCTCACCCACCACGCCCGGGCAACTGGCAACGACGCCATCATCCGGCAGGTGGCCACGTGGTTCCCGGGCCTGGCCTGATGCGATATCCGCGTCTGCCCGGGGTGGGTCCACCGTGGGCAGACGCGGATATCGGCCCGTGCTGTCGGTCGTGAAACAATGACCTTCGGCCCCCGCACCGTCCATGTCGGGGCAAGAAGGGAATAGCACTGTGATCCGAACCCACGAAGCTGGCACGCTGCGCGCCTGCGATGAAGGAAAGAAAGTCACACTGGCCGGATGGGTCGCCCACCGCCGAGATCACGGGGGAGTGGCGTTCATCGATCTTCGCGACGCCAGCGGCATCGCCCAGGTCGTGGTGCGCGACGAGGTGCTGGCGTCCTCGGGGGCCCATGATCTGCGCAATGAATACTGCATCGCTGTGACCGGGGTGGTCGAACCTCGCCCCGAGGGCAATGCGAACCCCGAGATGCCGACTGGCGAGATCGAGGTCAACATCTGCGAGCTCACCGTGCTCAACCCCTCGGCCCCCTTGCCCTTCCCGGTCGACGAGCACACCAATGTCGGCGAGGACACCCGCCTGAAGTACCGCTATCTCGACTTGCGCCGGCCCCGGATGCACAATGCGCTCGTGCTGCGCTCGAAGGTGAACGCGGCCGCCCGCAGCGTGCTCGCCTCACACGACTTCGTCGAACTGGAGACACCCACTCTCACCCGCTCCACGCCCGAAGGGGCCCGCGATTTCCTCGTGCCGGCCAGGCTCTCACCCGGCAACTGGTATGCCCTGCCGCAGAGCCCTCAGCTGTTCAAGCAGTTGCTCATGGTGGCCGGCATGGAGCGCTACTACCAGATCGCGCGCTGCTATCGCGATGAGGACTTCCGCGCCGACCGCCAGCCCGAGTTCACCCAGCTCGACGTCGAGATGAGCTTCGTCGACCAGGACGACGTCATGGCGCTGGGCGAGGAGATCATGGCTGCCTGCTGGAAGCTCATCGGCGTCGAGATTCCGCGCCCGGTGCCGCGCATCAGCTGGCACGAGGCGATGGACCGCTACGGCTCGGACAAGCCGGATCTGCGTTTCGACCAGCAGATCCACGACGTGACCGAGTTCTTCTCCGATACTGCCTTCCGAGTCTTCCAGGCCCCCTATGTCGGTGCCGTGGTGATGCCCGGCGGGGCATCCCAGCCGCGCCGGCAGTTCGACGCCTGGCAGGAGTGGGCCAAGCAGCGCGGCGCCCGGGGGCTGGCCTACATCACCGTCGGCGACGATGGGGCCCTGGCCGGTCCGGTGGCGAAGAACATCTCCGAGAAGGAGCGGGCGGGGATTGCCGCGCTGGTGGGAGCCCAGCCCGGCGACGCGATCTTCTTCGCGGCCGGCAAGCGCACCGCGAGCCAGGAGCTGCTGGGCGCCGCCCGCCTGGAGATCGGGCGGCGCTGCCAGCTGTTCGATCCGAAGGACTGGGCATTCTGCTGGGTGGTCGATGCCCCGTTGTTCAAGCCCGCCAGCGAGGCCGTCGCCGAAGGGGATGTCGCAGTCGGCGCCGGTGCCTGGACCGCTGTGCACCACGCATTCACCTCCCCCAAGCCCGAGTGCATGGAGACCTTCGACACCGACCCCGGCTCGGCCCTGGCCTATGCCTACGACTTCGTGTGCAACGGCAACGAGGTGGGTGGCGGCTCGATCCGTATCCACCGCCGCGAGGTGCAGGAGCGGGTCTTCGCCGTCATGGGCCTGTCCCCCGAGGAGGCCCAGGGCAAGTTCGGGTTCCTGCTCGACGCCTTCAAGTTCGGCGCGCCGCCGCACGGTGGCGTTGCCTTCGGCTGGGATCGGCTCGTCATGCTGCTGGGCGGATTCGATTCGATCCGCGACGTCATCGCCTTCCCCAAGACGGGCAACGGCTTCGATCCGCTGACCTCGGCCCCCTCGGCCATTACACCTGCCCAGCGCCGTGACGCCGGAGTGGACTTCAAGCCCGTCGCACGCAAGCCCGGCGAACAGGCAGCCCCAGGCTCGATCCAGCACTGATCCGGTTGCGGGCCGGACGGCTCGTTCGGGCTGCCCGGCGCCGGGCCGCTCGCGCACCCATCCGGCTCCGGGCCGCTCGCGCACCCATCCGGCTCCGGGCCGCTCGCGTGCCCATCGGGCGCCGGGCACCTGATTCGGGGGCTCGGGGTGCTTCGATGGGAGCGTGATCCGGGTCAGCGAGGACGAGTTCTGGGCCGCCTGCGAGGAGGCCCTCGCAGGGCTGCCGGCGCGCGTGCAGGAGGCACTCGACAATGTCGCGATCCTGGCGGCCGACGAGCCCTTGGCCGGCCAGGATCCGGACCTGCTCGGGCACTACGAGGGAATTCCGCTCACCGAACGGGAGGGCTATGGCTTCTGCCCGCCCGACACGATCACCTTGTACCGCGGGCCGCACGAGCGGATCTGCACCTCGCGCGAGCAGGTGCGCGAGCAGGTGCGCGTGACCCTGATTCACGAGATCGGCCACTACTTCGGCATCGGCGAGCAGCGCCTCAACGAGCTGGGCTGGGGATGAACCAGCGCCGCTGGCTTCAGGCCTTGACCGTTCAATAGGCTGGGGCCATGGTTGCAGTGCGGTACACACCCAACTGGATCGATCTCGACGGCGTCTGCAATCTGCGCGACCTCGGAGGGCTGGAAGCCGCCGGCGGTGCACGGATCCGACCGAGGACGCTGCTGCGCAGCGACAATCTGTCAGAACTCTCTCGCGAATCGGCCGCAGTACTCGCCGGCGAATACGCCCTCAGCGATGTCATCGATCTGCGAACCGACATGGAGATCCGCGAAGCAGGTCAGGGACCGCTGGCACGAGACAGCGGGGTGCACTTCCACGCACTATCGCTCTACCCACGCGAGTTCCCCGGTCAGGTCACCCCGCCGTGGCTCCAGGACGAGAACCTGCAGACCGAATCCACCCCGATGCCGCGCGCCCAGGCGCTGGCCATCCACTACTTGCGCTATCTCACCGGGCGGCCCGACAGCGTGATCGGCGCGCTGCGCGTCATCGCCGGCGCCCAGGGTGCAGCCCTGGTCAACTGCGCTGCTGGCAAGGACCGCACCGGCACGGTGACGGCGGTTGCGCTGGGTGCAGTGGGAGTGCGGCGCGAGGAGATCATCGCCGACTACGAGTCGAGCAACGAGCGGGTGGTGCAGATCATCGCGCGGCTGGGAAGCCGGGCGAGCGGTGCCGGCGGTGTGCACGACAACGATGACCTGACGGTCCAGGGCCAGTCCACTCCGGCCGATGCGATGGCCGGGCTGCTCGACTTGGTCGATGAGCGCTACGGCTCGCTGGCCAACTATCTCGATGCGGCCGGGTGGACGCAGGCAGATCAGCGGCATCTCGACGAGAAATTGCTTGCCTGATCCGTCGCCCCGTAACCGTGGGCGTGCGGCGATAGGCTGCCTGGGTGGGTGAGGATCTGTTCGGCAATACCGATGATCAACCCCCGGATCCGGGGATCGGGGGCTCATTGGGTGGTGCCGTGACGCCCGATGCACCCCTGGCCGTGCGGATGCGTCCCCGCACCCTCGACGAGATCGTCGGCCAGAGACATCTGCTGGGGCCGGGCTCGCCGCTGCGCCGGCTCGCCGAAGGGCGCACGGCCATGAGCGTGTTCCTGTGGGGACCGCCCGGGGTCGGCAAGACCACCATCGCCTCGGTGGTCTCCCAGGCCACGAACCGGCGTTTCGTGGAGCTCTCCGCCGTCACCGCCGGAGTCAAGGACGTGCGGCGCGAGCTCGACACTGCACGGCGCGAGCTCGCCCACGGGCGCCCTACCGTGTTGTTCGTCGACGAGGTGCACCGCTTCAGCCGGGCGCAGCAGGATGTCCTGCTGCCCGCCGTCGAGAATCGCCTCGTGACGCTCATCGCCGCCACCACCGAGAACCCCTCGTTCTCTGTCATCTCGCCGCTGCTGTCACGTTCCCTGCTGCTCACCTTGCGCCCGCTCGACGACGAGGACATCGGCCGGCTCATCGACCGGGCGCTCACCGACAGCCGCGGTCTGCACACTCCGCAGGGGGGTGACTACTCGCTCGACGAGCAGGCGCGCGCCGATCTCATCCGGCTGGCGGGTGGCGACGCCCGCCGCGCATTGAGCTATCTCGAGGAGGCCGGCGCGGGAGCCAGCTCCGCGGGAGGCGCGCGCATCGGTGCTGACCAGGTCGCCCGGGCCGTCGACCGTGCCGCGGTGCGCTACGACCGGCAGGGCGATCAGCACTACGACGTGATCAGCGCCTTCATCAAGTCCGTGCGGGGTTCCGATGTGGACGCTGCACTGCACTATCTGGCGAGGATGATCGAGGCCGGCGAGGATGCCCGGTTCATCGCCCGCCGGCTCATTGTGCTGGCGAGCGAGGACATCGGCATGGCGGCTCCCTCGGTGCTGCAGACCGCGGTGGCCGCGGCCCAGGCGGTGCAGCTCATCGGCATGCCGGAGGCGAGGATCAACCTCGCGCAGGCCACCATCGCCGCAGCCACAGCCCCCAAATCCAATGCGGTCATCACGGCAATCGACCGGGCAATCGCCGATGTGCGCGCCGGCAAGGGCACGACGGTGCCCGTCGCGCTGCGCGACGCGCACTATGCAGCTGCCGCTGGCCTGGGCCACGGGGTGGGCTACCGCTATGCGCACGACTGGCCTCACCACGTGGCCCCCCAGCAATACCTGCCGGACGATCTCGCGGAGGTCCGCTACTACGAGCCGAGCGAGAACGGCAACGAGGCCGGTGTGCGCGAACGCCTCGAGCTGATTCGCCAGCTCCTGGCACAAGACGACCAGAGTTCCTGACGCCGGCCTTGCGGCCCCGGGACGGCCCGCTGCACCGCTGGAGGATCTGCGCCATAGTGTGGCCGCAGGGGCCGTGCTGTGGTCCGGCCGCAACGACACGAAGGGTGAACGATGAAGTCCTACAAGCTCGTGGTGACCGGTGCCGGTCACGTGGGTTCCTATGTCCTGGCCAACGCGGTGCGAATGGGCATGTTCTGCGAGATCGCGGTCATTGACACTCTTCCCGGCCGGGCGCACGGCGAGGCCCTCGATCAGCTCCAGGCGACGGGGCTTCCCTCTCTCAGCGCGGTGAACGTGCACGCCGGCACCCCGGACGACTACCGGGACGCCGACATCGTGATCTGCTCGGCCGGTCCGAGCGTCATCCCCGATCCGCACGATCCATCTGCCGAACCCGATCGCACGCTACTCACCGAAGCGAACTCGACGGTGATCCGCCAGGTGATGGGCGACATCGCCGCGCAGACCCACGATGCGGTCGTCATCCTCATCACGAATCCACTCGACACCGTCGTCTATATCGCCGAGAACGAGTTCGGATATCCGGCGGGGCGGGTGCTGGGCACCGGTACGATGCTCGATTCTGCCCGGCTGCGCCAGATCGTGGCCGGCTGGTGCCAGGTCGGGCCCAGCAGCGTCCAGGGCTACATGATGGGCGAGCACGGCCACAGCGCCTTTCCGGTGCTGAGCCGGCTGAGCGTTGCTGGGGTGCGCTGGCCCGAGCTGCCGCGCTACTACCCCTCGTGCCATGCGCTCGACCCGGAACAGGTGCGCCGCCAGGTGGTCAAGTCCGCCTATGACGTGTTCAATGCCAAGGGCTGGACCAACGCGGGTGTCGCCGAATCGGCGGTGCTGCTGGCCCGCAGCGTCCTGCTCGACGAGCGAGTGGTCTTCCCGGTCTGCTCCACGCTGCGTGGCGAATACGGCCACGACGGCGATGTTGCCCTGTCGATGCCCTCGCTCATCGGGCGCGGCGGAGTGGAGGCCCGCCTGCCCGTCGCCCTCGACGAGTGGGAGAACGAGCACCTGGAACAGACCATCGCAGCCATCCAGGCGACGATGGCCGACGCCCACACCGGGCGCTGAACCGGGGCAAGGGCCCCGGACGCCCAGCGGGATCGCCGTGCAGCTCACGAGCGCGCCGGACCCTGCTGGTCCTCGGCCGCTTCGTCCTCCCCGGCGCCGCCGCTGGTCCCCGTGGCGTCCAGGCTCGCCGATTCGTCGTGCTCGGCGTCGATGAGCACCCCCACGAGCAGCGCGATACTGACGATCCAGATGAGCAGCAGGGCGACGATCACGCCAGCGAGGGCGCCATAGGTCTTCTCGTAATTGCCGAAGCCCGAGACATAGATGTTGAAACCGACCACGGCGAGCAGCGCGATGAGGATCGCGGCCAGCGAGCCCCGGCTCACCAACGGCACATGGCGGGCGCTGGTATCGGGCGCGAAGCGGAACAGCGTGGCGACCATGAGCACCAGGAGCGCCGCAATGACCGGCCAGCGCAGCCAGCTCCACAGGCTGCCGAGGCGCGCGGCGCCACTGTCCGAGCCGAGCGTTCCGCCGATCCACGCCACGAGCGGCCCTGCCGTGAACACCACGACAACGAGAATCATGATGAGCACGAGCACCGCGGTCAGCCCGAGCTGCTGGGCCTTGAGCTTCACGAAGCCCCGGCTCTCCTCGGCTCCGTGAAGGCTGTTGGCGGCCCGCCCGAAGGCGCCCACATATCCGCTGGCCGACCACAGGGCCAGGAGGATGCCGATCACCAGGCCGAGTCCCGCACCGCCGGAATTCAGGAAGCCCTGGACGACCTGCGTAATGGTGGCGGCCATCTGCTCGTCCGGCACGGCCTTGGTGACGAACTCGTCGATGACCGGCTCCACCCGCTCGCTCTGCCCGACGAGCTTGAGCACGGAGATGAGGGCGATGAGCATGGGGAATGCCGAGAAGACGGTGTAGTAGGTCAGCGCCGCCGCCTGATCGGTCACCCGGTCCTCGCCGATCCTGGTGACCATCCCCTTGGCTCGCGCGACGAACGAACGATCGTGGGCCGCGACGAATTGCCTGGCGTGCGGGGACGGGTTCTCGTCCTTGGTGACCATGAGTACTCCTGCAGTGGCGACGATGAGGACCTTGCGCTGCGATACCCAGCTGCGTCGGCGGCTAACGGGTGTTGCGCTGCGCTGGTGGCTGACGGGCGTTGCGCTGCGCCCGTGGCTAACTGGCATTGCCAGGCAACGGTAATCCAGGTGATGGGCGGTGGGGGTGACAAGGGCGGCTCAGGTGGGGGTCATCCTGGGGCCGCGCTAGGCTTGGTCACTGGCTTGCGCGCACGGCGCTGCCGCCACCAGCGGGGGAACACCACACATGAAAGCTGCCGAGATCGGCCGACGCTACCAGGAATTCTTCGTCGCCAGGGGGCACACCGCCGTGCCCAGCGCCTCGCTGCTCTACAACGACCCCACGCTGCTGTTCGTCAATGCCGGCATGGTTCCCTTCAAGCCCTATCTGATGGGTGAGCAGCCCTCGCCCTGGAAGCGCGCCACGAGCATCCAGAAGTGTGTGCGCACCCTCGACATCGACGAGGTGGGCAAGACCACCCGGCATGGCACCTTCTTCCAGATGCTCGGCAACTTCAGCTTCGGGGACTACTTCAAGAAGGAGGCCATCACCTGGGCCTGGGAACTGGTCACCTCCCCCCAGGACAAGGGCGGCTTCGGTTTCGATCCCGCCTCGGTATGGGTCACGGTGCTGGGCGAGGGCTTCCACCCGGACTATCCCCACGGCGATGTCGAGGCCCGCCAGGCCTGGCTCGAGGTGGGCGTGCCCGCCGAGCACATTCAGGGCCGCTCCCTCAAGGACAACTACTGGCACATGGGCGTCCCGGGACCCGGCGGTCCCTGCTCGGAGATCTACATCGACCGCGGCCCCCAGTACGGGCCCGAGGGTGGCCCGGTCGCAGACGAGGACCGCTTCTTGGAGATCTGGAATCTCGTCTTCGAGACCGAGGAACTGGCCGCTGTGCGCGCCAAGGAGGACTTCGACATTGCCGGCCCTCTCAAGGCTCGCAATATCGACACCGGAGCCGGCCTGGAGCGGATCGCCTATCTGCTGCAGGGCGTCGACAACATGTACGAAACCGACGAGGTCTTTCCCGTCATCACCCGCGCCTCCGAGATCTCGAAGCGCCCCTATGGCGCCGATCATGCCGATGACGTGCGGCTGCGCGTCGTTGCCGACCACATCCGCAGCTCGCTCATGCTCATGACCGATGGGGTGACGCCGAGCAATGAAGCACGCGGATATGTGCTGCGCCGGCTGCTGCGCCGATCCATCCGCTCCATGCGGCTGCTGGGGGTGCGCGACCGCTGCCTGGTCGACCTGCTCGACGTGAGCCGCGAGTGCATGCACGTCACCTACCCCGAGGTGGACACCCAATGGGAACGCATCGGCGATATCGCGCAGACCGAGGAACGCAGCTTCGCCCGCACGCTCAACTCCGGCACCCAGCTGTTCGACCAGGCGGTGGCGCAGACCCGGGCCCAGGGCAGCACGGTCATCGGAGGCGACAAGGCCTTCCAGCTGCACGACACCTACGGCTTCCCCATCGATCTCACTCTTGAGATGGCCCAGGAGCAGGGTCTGGGCGTCGACGAGTCGACCTTCCGCGAGCTCATGGCGCGCCAGCGCGCCCGTGCCAAGGCCGATGCGAAGGCCAAGAAGGCCGGCGGTCATGCCTCCACCGCCTATCGCGCACTGCGCGCCAAGGGCGAGAGTCCTTTCGTGGGCTACACCGACCTCGACGTGTCCACCCGTGTCCGGGGTCTCGTCGTGGAGGGCCGCGAGGTCGACCATGCACAGCCCGGGCAGCTTGCCGAGATCGTTCTCGAGGAGACGCCGTTCTATGCCGAGATGGGCGGTCAGGACTCCGACGCCGGCGTGATCCGCGCCCCGAGCGGCAACTTCGAGGTGCTCGATGTTCAGCGCCCGGTGCCCGGACTGGTCGTGCACACTGTGCAAGGCACCGGCGAGATCTCGGTCGGGGACCGGGTGGAGGCAATCGTCGACGCGGCGCACCGCCAGGGAGCCTGCCAGGCCCACTCGGCGACCCATGTGCTGCACGCCGCGCTGCGCGAGCTCGTCGGCCCCACCGCAACCCAGGCCGGCTCCTACAACCGACCCGGCTACCTGCGCTTCGACTTCAGCGCGAGCAAAGGACTCAGCCCCGAGCTGCGCACCGAGATCGAGGAGCGCTGCAATGTGGCCGTCCGCGACGATCTCGAGGTGAGCGCCACCCAGATGCCGCTGGCCCAGGCCAAGCAGATGGGCGCGATGGCGATGTTTGGGGAGAAGTACCCCGACATCGTGCGGATGGTCGAGATGGGCGGACGGTGGAGCCGCGAGCTGTGCGCCGGCACCCATGTGCTGCACTCGAGCCAGATCGGCATGGTGACGCTGCTGTCCGAGCAGTCCGTGGGGGCCGGCACCCGACGCATTGAGGCGCTGGTCAGCACCGATGCCTTCGATCACATGGCAGGCGAGCGGGCCTTGGTCAGTCAGCTCACCGGATTGCTCAAGGTGCAGCCCGAGCAGCTCACCGAGAAGGTCAGCTCGCTGGTCTCACAGCTGCGGACGGCCGAGAAGCGCATCGAGGAACTCAAGACTGCCCAGCTGCTCGCACAGGTCGGCGAGATCGCCGGCTCCGCCACCGAGCGCGCCGGCGTGCTGCTGGCGACCCGCCAGCTCCCGGGGGTCGATGCTGCGGCGCTGCGCACCCTGGCCGGTGAGGTGCGCGGGCGCCTCGACCAGGGACCCGCCGTCGTGGCGCTCGTTGGCGGCAGCCCGGCCAAGCCCGCTCTCGTCGTCGCCACCACCGCGGCAGCCCGCGAGAAGGGCTGGCGGGCGGGCGAACTCGTGCGCCAGGGCGCAGCAATCCTGGGAGGACGCGGCGGCGGCAAGGACGACCTGGCCCAGGGGGGTGGCTCCGATGCCTCGCAGGCCGGCGCTGCGCTGGAGGCCATTGGGCTCGAACTCGGGCGTGGTCGTGCCTGAAGCCCCCGGCTGGCGTCCCGGCGTGCGGCTGTGCATCGACTGGGGCAAGGCGCGCATCGGCGTGGCGGCCTGCGACCGCGACGGGCTGCTTGCCTACCCGGTGGAGACGGTGCCGAACAACGCTGCCGCGCTTCATCGACTGGGCGAACTCGCTGCGCAGTACGAGCCACTCGAGATCGTGCTGGGCATGCCCACCGACCTGCGCGGCCGCCAGGGGGTGGCTGCCACGACCATGCTCGATGTCGCCGGACGAATCGGCACAGCGCTGGGACTCAACGTCCGGCTCGTCGACGAGCGCCTGACGACAGCCAGCGCGGCCCGCAGCCTGGCCCTGACCGGCCACGGCAGCCGATCACGCCGGTCGATCATCGATCAGGCCGCTGCTGTCGCGATCCTCGAACAGGCGATCGAGATCGAGAAGCGCACCGGGCGCCCCGCCGGTAACCTGAACTCGGCCGGCCGACAGGGGGTGTGAACCGTGACGCCGAAACGCGCAGCTGAGGAGCCCGACGATCTGCTGGCGCGCCGTGGCTCTGGGCAGCGTGAGAGCGCTGACGAGCTCTCGCGCAGCCCACATTCCTCCGCCGCCGATCCGGCGCCGAGGCAGGGAGCAGGCCACGAGTGGCTCGGAGCGCGCCAAGAGGCTGATGATCCCGATTCGCTGCTGGCATCGGTGCCCTACCGCGAGTCCGGTGCGCGCCGCCCGTGGCTGTGGCTGCGTACCGCGATCGTCGTGCTCGTCAGCCTGGCGGTGCTCGTCGGCGGTGGGCTGTTCGCATATCACAAGGTCAGTGAGGCATGGCGCGCCTATCAGGGCGCGGACTACTCCGGGACCGGAACCACCGAGGTCACTGTCGACATCGACTCCGGCCAGTCCGTCGCCCAGATGGGCGATCTGCTCGTCTCCCGCGATGTCGTGGCGTCTTCGCGCGCTTTCATGCGGGCAGCCAAGGCCGAGCCCCGCACCAACGCCATCCAGCCCGGTACCTACCGGATGAAGGCCCACATGTCCGCCAAGTCGGCTGTCGCGGCGCTCGTCAACCCAGCCAACATCATCTCGCACTCCGTCACCCTGCCCGAGGGGCTGCGCAACAGCGAGGTCTTCGAGCGAGCCAGCGCAGCGACAGGCATTCCGGTGGACCAGTTCCGGGCCGCCGCGGCGAATCCCGCTGCGCTCGGCCTGCCCAGCTGGGCCAAGGGCAACTCCGAGGGGCTGCTGTTTCCCCAGACCTATCCCTATGACGACCGGACCACGGCAACGAGCCTGCTGAGCGCCATGGTCACCCAGTTCAACCAGGTCTCGGCCTCCGAGGGCCTGGAGTCCGGTGCGGCAGCCATCGGGCGCTCGCCGCTCGATGTGCTCATCGTGGCGAGCATCATCGAACGCGAGACCGTCAACCCCGACTATGGCCCCCAGATGGCCGAGGTCTTCTACAACCGGCTCAACAGGGGGATGAAGCTCCAGTCCGACGCGACCGTGCACTATGCCAACAACACCTCGGGCAATGTCACCACCACCGACGCCGAGCGGGCCATCGACTCGCCCTACAACACGTACCGAATCACCGGCCTGCCGCCGGGACCGATCTCCAATCCGGGGCGCCGGGCCATCGACTCCGCCCTCCACCCGGCCACCGGTGATCTGCTCTACTTCGTCACGGTCAATCCCGACACCGGGGAGACGAAGTTCGCGTCCAATGACAGCGATCACGAGAAGAACGTCGCCCAGTTCCAGAGCTGGTGCCGGGCCAATTCCGGGCGCTGCGGCTGAGTGGCCGCGTCGTTCCAGGCCCGGCCGGTGCTGGGATACTGGGGCACATGCTTCGTTACCTCACTGCAGGAGAATCACATGGCCAGGCGCTGGTCGCGACCATGGACGGAATTCCCGCCCATGTCACGGTGTCCAGCGATGACATCCGCGACGCGCTGGCGCGCCGGCGGCTCGGGCTGGGGCGAGGAGCTCGGATGAGCTTCGAGGCCGACGAGGTGACCCTGCTCGGTGGTTTCCGGCACGGTGAGACGCTCGGCTCGCCCATCGCGATCATGATTGCCAACACAGAATGGCCGAAGTGGCAGCAGGTGATGAGTCCCGACGCCGTCGATCCCCAAGATCTTGAGGGGCTGGCTCGCAACGCCAAGCTCACCCGCCCGCGCCCCGGCCACGCCGACCTCGTTGGCATGCAGAAGTACGACTGGGACGAGGCCCGCCCGATCCTGGAACGCTCCAGCGCTCGCGAGACCGCAGCCAGGGTGGCGATCGGCCAGGTGGCCAAGAACTTCCTCGCGCAGGCCTTCGGCATCACCGTGCTCAGCCATGTCGTGGAACTGGGTGGGATCCCCGCGCAACGCGACGAATTGCCCCGGGCCGCCGACCTCGACCTCATCGATGCCGACCCCGTGCGCTGCTTCGACCCCCAGGCGAGCGCGCGGATCCAGGCGGAGATCTCGGATGCCCAACACTTGGGCGACACGCTGGGCGGCGTTGTCGAGGTGCTGGCCTGGGGATGCCCGCCGGGAATCGGCGCGATGCGCGAGGGCGACACGCGCCTGGACGGCCGGCTGGCCGGAGCCCTCATGGGCATTCAGGCGATCAAGGGAGTTGAGATCGGCGACGGCTTCGGCCTGGCCAGGCTGCGGGGCAGCCAGGCCCATGACCAGATCGTGGGCGGACCCGAAGGCATCCGGCGTACCTCGCGGCGCGCCGGCGGCCTCGAGGGCGGCATGACCACCGGCGACGTGCTGCGCGTCAGCGCCGCCATGAAGCCGATCTCCAGCGTGCCGCACCCGCTCCAGACCATCGACGTGGCCACCGGGGAACCTGCCCTGGCGCACCATCAGCGCTCCGATGTCTGTGCCGTGCCTGCCGCCGGCGTGGTTGCCGAGGCGATGGTGGCGCTGGTCCTCGCCGAGGCCTGCCTCGAGAAGTTCGGCGGTGACTCGCTGGCCGAATGCCGGCGCAATCTGCACGGCTACCTCGCCCGGCTGGCCGAGCGCGGGCTGAGCGAGGGCCAGGGAGTCGGCAGCCGGTGAGCGAGAGGACGCAGGCGACCCGCTGCAGCACCGGGCTCGCGGCCGGCGACCAGCTCATCCTGGTCGGCCCGCCGGGGGTCGGTAAATCCTCGGTCGGCCGGCAAGTGGCCAGTTCGCTCGGCCTCGACTTCGTCGACGCCGACAGCTTCATCGAGCAGACCCAGGGCCGCACCGTCGCTGAGATCTTCGCCGACCGCGGCGAGGCAGGTTTCCGGACCATCGAGTTCGACGCAACTCGCGAACTCCTCGGCCGCCGAGGGGTCATTGCGCTGGGTGGCGGGGCGGTCACCAATCCGGCGATCCGCACGCTGCTGGCAGGACGGCTCGTCGTGTGGCTCGACGAGTCGGTCGACGAGGGGGTGGCGCGCATCGGCGCCTCCACACACCGGCCGCTGTTGCGCGGCAACGTGGCCGACAACTTGCGCACCCTCATGTCCGTTCGCGAGCCCTGGTACCGGGCGGTGGCCAGCCATCGGATCGATACGGATGGCCTGCAGACCGGCGAGGTGGCCCGCCTCGTCACAGCGCAACTCACCGCGGCCGGGCAGCTCACTGGACTGCACCCCGGGCAACCGGCCATCCCCATCCCCGCGCACACAGGAGAGCATGTGACCACGGCGCACTTCGCCACCGACCATCCCTACGAGGTCATCATCGAGCGCGGGGCCCTGGCGCGGCTGCCCGAACAGCTCGGCGACGCCGCCCGGGTGGCGATCTTCCACCCCCGGGTGCTCACGAAGACGGCCGCGCGCGCCGCGGACCTGGTGCGGGCTGCCGGCGCGCAGCCCGTGCTCGTGGAGCTGCCCGAGGGCGAGTCCGCGAAGACCCCCGAGGTGCTGGCAGCCTGCTGGGGCACGCTGGCGCGCGCCGGGTTCACCCGAACGGACCTCGTCGTCGGGCTCGGCGGAGGAGCCAGTACCGATCTGGCGGGATTCGTCGCGGCCACCTGGCTGCGGGGAGTGCGCTGGGTGAGCGTGCCCACCACCGTGTTGGCCATGGTGGACGCCGGCATCGGCGGGAAGACCGGCGCCGACCTGCCCGAGGGCAAGAACCTCATCGGGGCGTTCTGGGAGCCGAGCGTCGTCCTGGAGGACCCCGATCTGCTCGTTGGGCTGCCCATGGCCGAGGTGCGCAGCGGACTGGCCGAGGTGATCAAGCACGGCTTCATTCGCGACTCCGCCACCCTCGACCTCATCGAGGAGAATCCCGCCGACGCCGCCGATACCGGTGGCACCCGCCTCCACGAGCTCATCGCCCGCTCGGTGCAGGTGAAAGCCGCCGTCGTCTCCGCCGATCTGCGCGAGTCCACCTCGGTCGGCGACAGGGTCGGGCGCGAGCAGCTCAACTATGGGCACACGCTCGGTCACGCGATCGAGGCATCCGAGCACTTCACCAGGCGCCACGGCGAGTGCGTCGCCCTGGGCATGGTGTTCGCTGCCGAACTGTCCGAGCGCCTGCTCGGCCTGGACCCCGCGGTCGTTGGGCGTCACCGGAGGCTCCTGGCGGCTGTCGGACTCGCGACGAGCTATCACGGCGCCCCCTGGCAGGAGCTGCGTGAGCTCATGGCCCGCGACAAGAAGACCCGCGGCACCACGCTGCGCTTCGTCGGGCTGCGGCGCCCGGGGCAGGTCGCCATGATCGTCGACCCGCCGGAGGATGCCCTGGCCGACGCCTTCGCCGCCCTGCGCGGCACGCACAGCTGAATCCGGTCACCGGTCCGCCACCGGCACGAGAGGAGTCGACAATGTACGTTCCTGAGCACTTCGGATATCCGCCGGAGGAGCTGGATGCGCTTCTCGCACGGGTGCGCATCGCCGATCTGGTCACCGTGGGCCCGCAGGGCCCCGAGGCCACTGTCCTGCCCTTCGTCTTCCGCCCCGACGAGGGCGAACACGGAGTCCTGCGTGCTCACCTCTCGCGAGTCAATGACCAGTGGCGCCATGCGGGCCCAGCTCTGGTCGTGGTGCACGGACCCGACGGCTATGTCGACCCCAGCGATGTGCCGTCTCCCCACGCGGTGCCCACCTGGAACTACATCACCGTCCATGTCCGGGGCCGCCTGGTGGCCCACGACGACCCCCGCTGGGTGCGCCGCGCCATGGTGGAGCTCGTGGCGGCCCAGGCGAGCGACTTCGATTTCGACACCCTGTCACCGCGGATGCTCGACGGGCTGGTGCGCTCGGCCGTGGGCGTCGAGGTGATCGTCGAATCAATCGTGGGCAAGGCGAAGATGAGCCAGAACCGCTCCAGCACGGACATCGCCGGCATCGCCGACTCCTGGTCACGCCGGGTCGAGGACCCGCAGCAGGTCTTCGCGGGCCGCTGCCCGGCCGAGGGCATCGGATATCTTCGCAACGAGTCCCTCGCCCACGCCATCGCCCGCGAACGTGCCACCGAAGAGATTCGCGAGCGGAAGTGACGCATTGCCGAATCGGCCTGCGCGCCCGGAGCCGCTAAGATGGCTGATCGCGGCGAAACGACCCCGAGGGCAGCTGCCCAGCGTTCCGCCCGAACCCGTCAGTGTGAAAGGCGAACACGTGGCTACGACCAACGACATCAAGAACGGCACGGTGCTCAATCTGGACGGCCAGCTGTGGCAGGTCCTGTGGTTCCAGCACCACAAGCCGGGCAAGGGCAATACCGTCGTTCGCACCAAGATCAAGAATGTGCTCAACGGAAAAGTCGTCGACCGCACCTTCCCCGCCGACACGAAGATCGAGATGGCCCAGGTCGACCGCCGCGACATGCAGTACCTGTACAGCGATCCCAGCGGGCTGGTCGTCATGGACAATGACAACTACGAGCAGTTGACCATCCCGCTCGACGTGATCGGCGATTCGAAGGACTACATGCTCGAAGGCATGACAGTCACGGTCGCCACCAACGAGGGCACGCCGTTGTACGTCGACCTGCCGGCCAGCGTCGAACTCGAGGTCAGCTATACCGAGCCCGGTCTGCAGGGAGACCGCTCCACCGGCGGCACGAAGCCCGCCACGCTCGAGACCGGCAAGCAGGTCCAGGTACCCCTGTTCATCTCCACCGGGGAGAAGGTCAAGATCAGCACCGACGACGGCAGCTACCTCGGACGTGTCCAGGGCTGATGAGCGATCCTGAGGAGAAGGCCATTCCGCTGGCACCCGGGGAGCACCCGCCGGTGCCCGGCGCCATCAAGGTGGCCACCAAGGACTATGCGGGCACCCGCCACTCGGCGCGCACGAAATCCCGCAAGCAGGCCCTCGACATCCTCTTCGAGGCCGATCTGCGCGGCGAACCGATCGACCGTGTCGTCGAACGCCGAAGCCAGGAAGGCGACACCGGGGTACGCGAGTACACCGCCCAGATCATCGCGGGATATCAGTCCCACCAGCCGGCGGTTGACCAGCACATCGCCGAGTGCCTGGCCGGGGACTGGACGCTGGCGCGGATGGCGCGCATCGACCGCAACCTCGCCCGCATCGCCGTATGGGAGCTGGACAATACGACGATCCCAACCCAGGCAGCCATCAGCGAGGCGCTGGAGCTGGCAGAGGAGTTGAGCACCGACGACTCGGTGGCCTTTCTCAACGGACTGCTGTCCAAGGCCGCCGAAGCCCGCGGCTGATAGGCTCTTGCGAGGCTGAGGCCTCGACCTGTACATCTGAGCCTGCCCATGAGGCAGGGTAAGGACGGTCATGAGCGCGAATTCTCACGGTGCGATCCTGGTTCTCGAGGACGGGCGCACATTTCGCGGCCGATCCTTCGGGGCAGTGGGCGAGACCTTCGGCGAGGCAGTGTTCTCCACCGGCATGACCGGATACCAGGAGACCCTCACCGACCCCAGCTACGACGGCCAGGTCGTCATCGCCACCGCCCCCCACATCGGCAACACCGGGTGGAACGACGAGGACGACGAGTCGACCCGCATCTGGGTGGCCGGCTATGTCGTGCGCGATCCGGCTCGCATGCCCAGCAACTGGCGTGCCCGGCGCAGTCTCGACGAGGAACTGGCGGCCCAGGGGGTCGTCGGCATCAGCGGGATCGACACCCGGGCACTCACCCGCCACCTGCGTGAGCGCGGCGCCATGAGAGTGGGGATCAGCTCCCTCGACGACGACCCGGCGGCACTGCTCACCAAGGTGCTGGCCAGCCCGACGATGGCCGGAGCCGATCTGGTCGGCGACGTGACGACCGACCGGCCGCGCACCATCGCCGCTCAGGGGACAACGCGATTCACTGTCGCAGCGATCGATCTGGGCATCAAGTCGATGACTCCCCACCGGATGGCCGAGCGCGGCATGGAGGTTCATGTGCTGCCCGCCAACGCCAGCTGGCAGGATGTGACAGCGCTGGGCGCAGACGGGCTGTTCTTGAGCAACGGGCCCGGGGATCCCTCGACGCTGACCGATTCGGTGACCCTCCTGCAACACGCGCTGCGCGCCGGGCTGCCGGTCTTCGGCATCTGCCTGGGAAACCAGGCCTTCGGCCGGGCGCTGGGATTGCCCACCTACAAGCTCAAGTACGGTCACCGCGGTATCAACCAACCCGTCCTGGAAAGGGCAAGCGGCAAGGTCGACATCACGGCGCACAACCATGGCTTCGCCGTTGACGTGCCCCTTGAGGGACCGACCGACACCGACTTCGGTCAGGTCGAGGTGTCCCACATCTGCCTCAACGACAATGTCGTCGAGGGCCTGGAATTGCGTCGCGAGGGGCAGCTCAAGGGCTTCTCGGTACAGTACCATCCCGAGGCGGCCGCCGGGCCCCACGATGCAAGCCACCTGTTCGACCGCTTTGCCGAGCTGATGGCCCAGCACCGCGACAGCGCTCACGATTCCGCCGAGGGGGAGCAGGCCTGATGCCCAAGCGCACCGACATCTCATCGATTCTCGTCATCGGATCGGGGCCCATCGTCATCGGCCAGGCGGCTGAGTTCGACTACTCGGGAACCCAGGCCTGCCGCGTGCTGCGCGAGGAGGGCTACCGGGTCATCCTGGTCAACTCCAATCCGGCGACCATCATGACCGATCCGCAATTCGCCGACGCCACCTATCTCGAGCCGATCACACCCGAGTTCGTCGAGAAGGTGATTGCCAAGGAGCACCCGGATGCGCTCCTGGCCACCCTGGGCGGCCAGACCGCCCTCAATACGGCCATCTCGCTGTACGAGTCCGGTGTGCTGGAGCGCCATGGTGTTGAGCTCATCGGCGCCGACGTCGCCGCGATCCAGCGCGGCGAGAACCGCGAGCAGTTCAAGCAGATCGTCGAGCAGCTGGGCAGCTTCCCCGGCGGACGCCCCGAGGTGGCACGTTCGCGGATCTGTCACAGCGTCGAAGAGATCGTCTCCGCCGCCGATGAGCTCGGCTATCCCTTGGTACTGCGCCCCAGCTACACGATGGGCGGCGTCGGCTCGGGTATCGCACGCGACCGCGAGGAGCTCGTGCAGATGGCCCGCATCGGCTTGGACGCCAGCCCCGCCACCGAGGTGCTCGCCGAGGAGTCGATCCTGGGCTGGAAGGAGTACGAGCTGGAGGTGATGCGCGACTGCGCGGACAACGTGGTGATCGTCTGCTCCATCGAGAATCTCGACCCGATGGGCGTGCACACCGGCGATTCCATCACCGTCGCACCGGCCATGACACTCACCGACCGCGAGTACCAGTGGATGCGCGATGTGGGCATCGCCATCATCCGGGCGGTCGGAGTCGACACCGGCGGGTGCAATATCCAGTTCGCCATCAACCCGGCCAATGGCCGGATGATCGTCATCGAGATGAACCCGCGCGTCTCGCGGTCCTCGGCGCTGGCATCCAAGGCGACCGGTTTCCCGATCGCCAAGATCGCTGCGAAGGTCGCGGTGGGCTACACCCTCGACGAGATCCCCAATGACATCACGGCGCAGACCCCGGCCAGCTTCGAGCCGACACTGGACTATGTGGTGGTGAAGGTGCCGCGCTTCGCGTTCGAGAAGTTCCCCTATGCCGACGCCACCCTCACCACCCACATGAAGTCGGTGGGCGAGGCCATGGCCATCGGCCGCAACTTCACCGAGGCGCTCGGCAAGGCGCTGCGCTCGACCGAACAGGGCGGTGGCTTCTGGACCTCTCCCGAGCTCGACGAGCTCGGCCTCGACGAACTGCTCGCCGGCGTGGCGCGTCCCCACGACGGGCGGATCCTCGAGGTGGGTGCCGCCCTGCAGCGCGGCGTGAGCGTCGAGCGCCTGCACGAGCTGACGGGCATCGATCCATGGTTCCTCGACCAGCTCGCGCTCATCCAGGAGGTGGGCGAAGAGCTTCGCCGGGCGCCCGAGCTGACCGCTGAGCTGCTGCACACCGCGAAACGCCATGGCCTGTCCGATACCCAGATCGGGGTGTTGCGCGCCATGCCCGCCGACCAGGTGCGCGCGCTTCGCTGGCAGCTGGGGGTGCGCCCGGTCTACAAGACCGTCGACACCTGCGCCGCGGAATTCGCGGCACGCACGCCCTATCACTACTCCAGCTACGACGAACAGACCGAGGTGGAACCGCGCACCAAGCCCGCCGTGCTCATCTTGGGCTCGGGACCCAACCGGATCGGCCAGGGCATCGAGTTCGACTACTCCTGTGTCCACGCGGCCCAGGTGCTCTCGGCGAACGGCTACACCTCGGTCATGATCAACTGCAACCCCGAGACCGTCTCCACCGACTACGACACCTCCGACCGGCTGTACTTCGAGCCCCTCACCCTTGAGGACGTCCTCGAGGTCTACCACGCCGAGTGCGAGGCGGGGCCGGTGGTCGGCGCCATCGTGCAGCTGGGAGGCCAGACTCCGCTCAAGCTGTCCCAGCAACTCAAGGATGCCGGTGTACCGATCGTTGGCACCAGCCCGGAGGCCATCTTCCTGGCCGAGGACCGCGAGGCCTTCGAACGGGTCCTCGACGAAGCCGGGCTGCCCGCGCCCAGATACGGCATGGCGACCAGCTTCGCCGATGCCAGTGCGGTGGCCGCCGGGATCGGCTACCCGGTGCTGGTACGGCCCAGCTATGTGCTGGGAGGGCGAGGCATGGAGATCGTCTACGACGAGGAATCGCTGCGCGCCTACATCGAGAACTCGACGCTCATCGGCCCGGGCTCGCCGGTGCTGGTCGATCGTTTCCTCGACGACGCCATCGAGATCGACGTGGACGCCCTGTTCGACGGCGAGGAGCTGTACCTGGGCGGCATCATGGAGCACATCGAGGAGGCCGGCATCCACTCCGGCGACTCGGCCTGCTCGCTGCCGCCGGCCACCCTCGGCGACGAGGTGATCGACCGGATCCGCACGAGCACCCGGGCCATCGCGGCCGGCGTGGGGGTGCGCGGTCTCATCAACATCCAGTACGCGCTGGCCTCCGACACCCTCTACGTCCTGGAGGCCAACCCGCGCGCCAGCCGCACCGTACCCTTTGTCTCGAAGGCCACCGACACCCAGCTCGCCAAGGCCGCGGCGCTCATCATGCTCGGTTCCACCATCCCCGCGCTGCGCAACTGCGGAGTGCTGCGCCAGGTGGGCGACGGCGCGGCGCGCTGGGGAGGCATGCCCATCGCGGTGAAGGAAGCCGTCATGCCCTTCAACCGCTTCCTCACGAGCCAGGGACGCAGTGTCGACACCCTGCTCGGCCCCGAGATGCGCTCCACCGGGGAGGTGATGGGCATCGACAACTCCTTCGGGGTGGCCTTCGCGAAGGCGCAGGCCGCGGTCTACGGAGCCCTGCCCACCACCGGCACGGTCTTCGTCTCGGCAGCCAACCGCGACAAGCGGCATATCATCCTGCCGCTGCGGGAGCTGGCCGACATGGGTTTCCGCATCCTTGCCACGGCGGGGACGGCCAGCATGCTCGCGATGCACGACATGGAGGTCTCGACAGTCCGCAAGTTCAGCGAGGGACGGGGGCCAGGCGGTGAACCCACCGTCGTCGACCTCATTGAGGCGGAGAAGATCGACCTCATCTTCAACACGCCGACCGGCGAGACACGCGGCGGGCGCCCGCGCGGCGACGGATACGAAATCCGCACCGCTGCGATCCTGCACGGGGTGCCGTCGATCACCACCGTCCAGGGGCTGGAATCGGCGGTGCAGGGCATCCAGGCGCTGCGCCGCGGGCAGATCAGCGTGAAATCCCTGCAGGACTGGGGCCATGACATGGCCGAGCACCTGCACGCAGTGAACAACGGCGCCGAATGAGCGGCGGAACAGGGGGAATGGTGCTCGACTCCAGTCTCGACGAGGTCTGGGTACGCGCCCTGCGCGCCGGTTACCTTGGGTGCGTACGTCCGCTGCTGTTCACCATGCACGGCGGCGATCCCGAGAAGATTCACGGTCAGCTCATCAGTACTCTTGGCCATCTTCCCGAGAGCCTCATGGGCGTCGTGCGCTGGGCGCTGGACCGCGACAAGGATCCGGTCGAGCTGGCGGGGATCCACTTCCCCGGCCGGGTCGGCGTGGCAGCCGGCCTCGACAAGGACGGGGTGGCCGCGGCGGCATGGGCGCCACTGGGCTTCGGCTTCGCCGAGCTGGGCACTGTCACAGCCCACGCCCAGCCGGGCAATCCGCGTCCCCGACTGTTCCGGCTGATCCGCAGCCGGGCGATCATCAACCGGATGGGCTTCAACAACAATGGCGCCGAATCCCTGGCGGCCAAGCTTGCCGGCGCCCAGGTGGCGCGCGGGAACAATGCGCTGGGTTGTCCTGTGGGGGTTTCGATCGGCAAGACCAAGCGGATCCCGCTCGAGCAGGCCGTGCCGGACTATCTGTTCAGCCTCGAGACCCTGGCACCCTATGCCGACTATCTGGCGATCAACGTGTCGAGCCCCAACACCCCCGGCCTGCGCAGCCTGCAGGGCCGTCGCCAGCTCGAGGAGCTGACCGGCGCGCTGGTGAGCCGTGCCCGCGAGCTCGATCCTCACCATCCCCTGCCGATCTTCGTCAAACTCGCACCGGACCTGCCGATCGGTGAACTCGACGAGCTCCTGGGGGTGTGCGAGGACGCCGGTGTCTCAGGTCTGGTGGCCACCAACACCACCCTGGAACGCGGTGGCCTCGCCCCGGAGGACCAGCACCTGGCGGTCCAGGCGGGTGGGCTGTCCGGAGCGCCGCTCACCGCGCTCGCCCTGCAGCGGGTGCGCTGGATCGCCGGGCACACGAAGCTGCCGATCATGGGGGTTGGCGGCATCATGAGCCCCAATGACGCCCAGGCGATGTTCGATGCCGGGGCTCGACTGGTCCAGCTGTACACCGGTTTCATCTTCGAGGGGCCGGCGCTCGTGGCGGGCATCAACTCGCTGTGCCGCCCCGACCGGCTTCGGGTGACGCAATGACGGCCCGGGGCCAGGGCCCGACGGGCGGAGCGGAGAAACCCGCCGCCCAGGCTTTCGCCGCCCGGCTTGCCGGCCTGTGCGCCCGGCGCGGCAGGTTGTGCGTGGGCATCGACCCCCACGAGAAACTGGTGCGCAGCTGGGGTTTCGACTACGACGCAGAAGGCGTCGAGCGGTTCAGCCGCACCGCAGTCGCCGCGCTGGCGCAGACGGTGGCGGTCTTCAAACCGCAGAGCGCCTTCTTCGAGATCTTCGGGTCCAAGGGCCTGGCTGCGCTGGGCCGGGTGCTGGGTGACATCCGGCAGGCCGGGGCACTGTCGATCCTCGATGTCAAACGCGGTGACATCGGCTCCACCATGAGCGCCTACGCCCAGGCCTATCTGGCACCGGGCGCCGAGCTCGAAGCCGATTCGATCACGCTGAGCCCCTATCTTGGCTTCGAATCCCTGCGTCCCGCGCTCGACCTGGCGCATGCGGGCGGCCGGGGTGTGTTCGTTTTGTGCCACACGAGCAATCCAGAAGGCCGCGGTGTTCAGTTCGCCCGCCACGAGGGCCGCAGCGTCGCCCAGGGCGTCGTCGACGCCGCCGTCGACGAGCAGCGGGTCCATCCACTGGGCGACGTCGGCCTGGTGATCGGCGCCACCCACGAGGACTCCGGCGTCGATCTGAGCGGTTTTCGCGGATGGGTGCTGGCACCCGGCATCGGCGCCCAGGGGGGCACCATCGGGGCGCTCGGCACCATCTTCGGTGAGGCGGTGGAAAGGGTGCTGCCCAGTGCCTCGCGAGGCGTGCTGTCCGCGGGTCCCGAGCCTGCGGCGTTACGCGCCGCGGCTGCCTGCCTGGTGCTGCGCTGACCCGGACCCGGACCGGCCTGTCAGGCACCGCTGTCGGTGGCGGGGCACGAATCCGGCCCGGGTCTGACGCGGCCCCTGAACTGGGGGAGCTGTGCGTTGTACCGTAGACGGAGGGCCGGACAAATGGCGTCCGCCTGACACGAATGGAGTACGACAGTGGCCATCCCGACGTTGTCACCAGAACAGCTCCGGTCCGCTCGTGACGCTGCCACGCAGGCTCGCAGGGCGCGTGCCGAGTTCAAGGAGAAGGTCCGCAGTGGGAAGCTCAGCCTCGGCGAGGCACTCGATATTGCCGGCAATGATGAGATTCTCGCCCATGTGAAGGTCGTCGATCTGCTGAAGGCCCTTCCCCGCGTGGGAGAGAAGAGAGCAGCCGATATCATGGAGCGCCTTGACATTGCCCCCAATCGGCGGGTGCGCGGACTCGGCCGCCACCAGGTCGCGGGCCTGAAGACGGAGTTCCACTGATCCATGAGTGAGACCGTGGCGGTTCCCTCTCGAAAGACTGGTGCTGTGACACATGAGGGGCACGACACGGTGAGCGGTGGCCGGGTCTATGTGATCTCCGGACCCACCGCCGTCGGGAAGGGGACGGTGGTCTCCAGGCTGCAGAAGCTGTACCCACAGATCTTCGTCTCGGTGTCCGCAACGACGCGGCCTCCGCGTCCCGGCGAGGTGGATGGGGTCTCCTACCATTTCCTCGATGATCGGAGTTTCGATCAGCTGCTGGCCAGCGGTGGACTGCTGGAGTGGGCCACGGTCCACGGCGCCGCGCGCTACGGCACGCCCCGTGAACCTGTCGAGCGGGCCGTGGCACAGGGCCGCCGGGTGGTCCTCGAGATCGACTTGCAGGGCGCCCGTCAGGTGCGCGAGAGCTACCCGAAGGCGGTCCAGATCTTCTTGGCCCCCCCGAGCTGGGACGAACTGATCCGCCGGCTGCGCGGGCGCGGTACGGAAACACCCGCCCAGCAGGCCAGGCGGCTGCGCACCGCTCGCGAGGAGCTGGCGGCCGAGTCGGAGTTCGATCATGTGGTCGTCAACGACGAGGTCCAGAAGACCATCGATGAGCTGGTAGGCTTGATGGGACTGTGAGCCTGCGGCATAATGTCGTGGCTCGCTGGCCTGCATTGCCGGTCCGTGTGCCACCGTTGTGAGGCGCACGACCATCCGGTGTTGGCTGCGCCGACGTCATCTGCGCGAGGACGCCGGCGAGGCCATGCCATCGAGGCAGCGCCGATCAGACATGTTCAACCAAGATCCCCGCACCAGCGGGTGACAGGACGAGGCATCCACGTGACAACCGTTCCTTCCGAAGGCATCATCAATCCTCCTGTCGACGACCTGCTCCAGCACGTCGACTCCAAGTACCGGCTGGTGCTGTTCGCTGCCAAGCGTGCCCGTCAGATCAACGCCTACTACTCCCAGCTCGGCGAGGGGCTGCTGGAGAATGTCGGCCCGCTGGTCGAGACGAGCGTCCAGGAGAAGCCGCTGTCCATCGCTCTTCGGGAGATCCAGGCCGGGATGCTCGAGTACACCGAGATCGATCCGCAGGCCGAGGCCCAGGCACGCGCCGAGGCCGCGAAGGACCCCGAATTCGATCTGAATGACCCCTTCGGCGGTATCGACCCCGCCTGAGCCGGGATCTCCCGGCCGCTTGTCAGCCCCGACTCTTGGTCGGGCAGAAAGTCAGACAATGAGCAGACTCTTCACGTCCGAATCCGTCACCGAGGGTCACCCCGACAAGGTGGCGGACGCGATCGCCGATTCGATCCTCGACGAAATGCTGCGCCAGGACCCGCACTCGCACACCGCCATCGAGGTGCTAGTGAGCAATGGCGTGGCGGTCGTGGCAGGGGAGGCGACCACCGAGTCCTATGTGGCCATTGCCGATGTCGCCCGCTCGCGGATGCTCGAAATCGGCTACGACTCGTTCGACAAGGGCCTGGACGGCTCCACCTGCGGCGTCATGGTCGCGCTCAACAATCAGTCACCCGATATCGCCCAGGGCGTCGAGCACTCCTGGGAGGAGCGCAATGCACTGGCCACCGACGATGCGGACCGTCAGGGGGCCGGCGACCAGGGGCTGATGTTCGGCTATGCCTGCACCGAGACCCCCGAGCTCATGCCGCTTCCCATTCACCTGGCGCACCGCTTGTCGCTGCAGCTGGCGCAGGTGCGCCGAGACGGCACGCTTGCGCTGCTCGCCCCCGACGGGAAGACCCAGGCCACCATCGAGTACGAGGGCGCGAAGCCGGTCCGGGTGCGCAATGTCGTCATCTCGACCCAGCATGCGCCCGATGTCGATCTCGATGCCGTGCTGACCCCGGCGGTTCGCCGCGAGGTGATCGATCCGGTGCTGGCCAGTTACGAGATCGACGCGCGCGAGCCCTCGGTGCTGGTCAATCCGTCCGGGAAGTTCGTCATCGGCGGTCCGCAGGGAGATGCCGGCGTCACGGGCCGCAAGATCATCGTCGACACCTACGGTGGCACGGCCCGTCACGGGGGCGGCGCGTTCAGCGGCAAGGATCCGAGCAAGGTCGACCGTTCGGCCAGCTATGCGGCCCGCTGGATCGCGAAGAACGTCGTGGCCGCCGGGCTTGCGTCACGCTGCGAGGTGCAGGTGAGCTATGCGATCGGGCGGGCCCGGCCGACCAGCCTGTATGTCGACAGTTTCGGCACCGGGGCCGTGCCCGACGAACAGCTGGTGGCGGCAGTACAGAGTGTCTTCGATCTGCGCCCGAAGTCCATCATCGAATCCCTCGACCTGCTGCGCCCCATCTACAGCCTGTTCACCAACTACGGGCACTTCGGACGGGAACTGCCCGAGGCCACCTGGGAGCGTACCGATCGCGCGGACGCGCTGGCGAGGGCCGTGCGGGGCTGAACCCGTGATGACGTACCGCTGCGCGGTTTCGCAGCGGTCGATGGCCCCCGGTCGTGGCGCGGCGGCCCGGCCGGGCATCGGCGGGTTGCAGCTGGCGCAGCGGAGGAATTGTCGGTGAGCGTCCCTAGGATTCCTGCTATGGGGGACACGGCGGAACCGAAGGCCGATCCGGCGGCACGCACCACCGGCGTGCGCACCGCGGAGAATGCTCTCGGCTCTGCCGCGCCCGATGTCCTGCCCCGCATCGCCCGGGTCGCCCTCGACGTCTATCTGCCCCATCTCGACCGCTTCTTCGACTATTCGATCCCCCCGGCAATGGCTGCCGAGATCGCAGTGGGGGTGCGTGTCCGGGCCCGGTTTGCCGGCCGGATGGCGGCTGGTTTCGTGGTCGACCTGCCCGCCACCAGCGAGGTGGAGAAGCTCGCGCCGCTGAGCAAGATGATCTCGGCCGAGCCGGTCCTGCTGCCCGAGCAGGTGCAGCTGCTTCGCGCCGTCGCCGATCACTGGGCCGGCACCTTCGCCGACGTCCTGCGGCTTGCCGTGCCACCTCGCCACGCCGCCACGGAAGCCGCCGAGCAGACGCCCTGGCCGCTGCCGCTGACCCCGCCGACGCCGGGGGACGGGCTGCGCGACGATCCGGGCGGGCAGACCTTCCTCGACAGGATCGCGCAGGGCGAGCCCGTCCGGGCGCATTGGAACGTGCCGCCTCGCTGGAAGACCGATCAGGCCGGGGCAGACGACTGGACGAGAGGCGTCGTCCAGGCCACCCTGGCGGTACTGCGGGCCGGCCGTGGCGTGCTCGTCGTGGTTCCCGATGTCGTGCAGGTCCGGAGGGTGCGCGATGTGCTGGCGCAGTTCGTGGGTCAGGGCGCCATCGCCGAATTGCACACCGAGCTGGGTCCTGCGGCGCGCTACCGCAACTATCTGGCCGTCGCGCGCCGCCAGGCTCGGGTACTGGTGGGGACCAGGGGCGCGGTCTTCGCGCCGATACATGCACTCGGGCTCATCTGTCTGTGGGACGACGGTGACGACCTGCTGGCAGAGCCTCGCGCACCCTATTGCCACGCTCGCGATGTGGCCGCCATCCGCGCAGTGCAGGCCTCCTGCGCACTTCTCATGAGCTCCTATGGGCGCACCGCCGAGGTGCAGAGCTGGATCGAGCGTGGCTGGATGGCCCCGATCGGATCGCCTCCGGCGCACACTCGGCGCCGCTGTGCGCCGGTACGGGTCGCCGCCGACTCCGACGAGGCGTTGCGCCGCGACCCGCTCGCCAGGGCCACACGCCTGCCCAGCATCGTATTCGACACCATCCGGGCCGGGCTGGCCGCCGGACCGGTGCTCGTCCAGGTGCCGCGCGCCGGGTATCTGGCGGCGCTGAGCTGCCAGCGGTGCCGAACGGCCGCGCGCTGCCCCTCCTGCCAGGGTCCGCTCAAGGCCGATCGTCTCGCAGAGGGGCACCGCCACGTGTCGTGCACCTGGTGCGGGCGCACGCTGGGCGAGTGGTCATGTCCGGTATGCGGTGGCCGGGAGCTTCGGGCCCCTGTCGTCGGCTCGGCGCGTACCGCCGAAGAACTCGGACGGGCATTCCCCGGCACCCGGCTGGTGGACAGCTCCGGTGACCATGTGGTGCGCGAGATGGGCGCTTCACCAGCCCTGGTGGTCAGCACGCCGGGTGGCGAGCCGCGCCCCCAGCAGGGCTACTCGGCTGCCGTGCTGCTCGACGCTGCCATCATGCTCGGACGGGCCGACCTGCGTGCTGCGGAGGAATCCCTACGGCGCTGGCTCGGGGCGGCTGCTCTGGTCCGCCCGGGGGAGGAGGGCGGCACCATCTGCCTGGTTGGCCCCGCCCAGGACCGCGCTGTCCAGGCGTTGGTGAGGCTTGACCCGGCCGGCTTCGCGGCCCTTGAGCTGCAGGACCGCGCCGCGGCGGGCTTCCCGCCAGCCGTGACGATGCTCGTCGCCCAGGGCAGCGCCGACGCCCTCGCCTCGCTGGGGAAAGCAGCGCGCTGGCCGCCGGGAGCCGAGGAACTCGGGCCGGTGCCACTGCCCCCCAACGGGGCCGACAGCGGGGAGCTGCGGCTCATCGTGCGGGCCCCCCGGCAGCTCGGCGCGGCCTTGGCGGCTGCCGGAAAGCATGCGCTGGCAGTGCGCACCGCCCGCAAGGAGCCCGGGGCCCTGCGCCTGCAGATCGATCCCGTCGCGGCATCCTGAGCACCGGAGTTGCCGGGCCGATAGGCTGGTCGGCGCAATGAGGACGGCTCGCGTCTCGCCGGCCGTACCGACTCCGGTGCGAACGTGCCGCGGATCCGCGGCCTTACTGGGAATGGGCCGCGGCTGCGCGGCGTGAGGGGTACAGATGCGCATTGCCTTTGCGGGAACGCCGCGCACTGCCGTGCCGAGCCTGAGGGCGCTGCTCGCCGCAGGACATCGGATCGAGGCCGTGATCACCAGGCCCGATGCACCTGCCGGCCGGGGTAAGAAGGTGGTCGACTCCCCGGTCGCCCAGGAAGCACGTCGGCTTGGCCTGCGCGTCCTCAAACCTGCCCATCCCCGCGATGAGGATTTCGTCGCCCGGCTCGGTGAGATCGCTCCGCAGGCATGCGCGGTGGTCGCCTACGGGGCACTGCTACCCCAAAACGTCCTCGACCTCGTGCCACACGGCTGGATCAACCTGCACTTCTCGCTGCTGCCTCGCTGGCGCGGCGCGGCACCGGTCCAGCGAGCCCTCATGGCGGGCGATGAGTTCAGCGGGGTGACCACCTTCCGGATCGTCAAGCAGCTCGACGCCGGGCCCATCTACCGGCTCAGGCGGGTTGCGGTGGGCCCCGAGGAGACTGCCGGTGAACTGCTCGGGCGGCTGGCCGATCTGGGAGCAGGCACTCTGGTCGACACCTTCACCGACATCGCCGCCGGCCGGGAGCCCACCCCCCAGTCCCCCGACGGCGTGACCCTCGCGCGCAAGGTCGGTGTCGAGGATGCCCACCTTGAGTGGACACGCCCCGCTGACGAACTCATCCGCCTCATCCGGGCCACCAGCCCCTCGCCCGGCGCATGGACCGAGTTCGAGGGGCGGCGATTCAAGGTGCTCGGCGCCCGCCGGGTGGTTCAGGACATGGATGCCGCCGTGCTGGCGGCTGGGGAGCTGGACGTTCACCCCCATGCTGTGCTGGTGGGTGCCGCTGACGCTCCCGTGGAGCTGACGAGTGTGCAAGCCTTCGGCAAGAAGGCCATGACCGCGGCCGAGTGGGCACGTGGTGCCAAACCTGCCCCGGGCGCCCGGCTCGGGGACGGGGCGTCATGAGCAGGCTCGGGGCTCGTCCGGGCGGCCGCCCCGAGGAGCGTGGCAGACGACGGATGGATCGACCACGCCGTACCGCCTTGGAGGCCTTGCGCGAGATCGACCGCAATGGTGCCTACGCCAATCTGGCCGCTCGCCGGGTGATCGAGGACCAGCAGCTCACCGGACGCGACGCTGCGTTCGTCACCGAACTCGTCTTCGGCACATGCCGCATGCTGGGCAGCTATGACGCCATCATCGAGCTCGCTGCGGGCCGTGACCTGGACAGCCTGCAGCCCGATGTGCTCGACATCCTGAGACTGGGGGCCCATCAGCTGCTGGGCACACGGGTACCGGCCCGCGCCGCCGTGGACACGAGCGTGGCGCTCGCGGCGATCGTCGTTGGAGAGCGGGTCTGCGGGCTGGTCAATGCCGTGCTGCGCAAGATTGCCCGCCGCGATCTTGCACAGTGGGCCCAGCGTCTGGCGGGTGGGGACGAGGAGCGTCGCCGCTGCCTGCTCACGGGTCACCCGCAGTGGATCATCGATGCCTTCGCCGAGGTCCTGCCCACCGATGAGATCGATGATCTGCTCGTGGCCGACAATGAGGCGGCCGAACCCACCCTCGTGGTGCGCCCGGGCCTGTGCAGCCGCGATGAGCTGGTCGAACAGGGCGCCGAGGCCACGCGCTGGTCACCCTGGGGCGGTGTGCGTCCCGGCAATCCGGCGCAGCTGCCGGCAGTGCGTTCAGGTCGCGCCGGAGTCCAGGATGAGGGCAGCCAGCTCGTCTGTCTGGCGACCTCCCGCGTGCCCGGTCTGGGCGGCGGACGGTGGCTGGACATGTGCGCCGGCCCCGGCGGTAAGAGCGCGCTGCTGCGCGGGATCGCCCCCGAACACCAGGCCCTCCTTGTGGCGGGGGAGGCCCAGGAACACCGGGCGAAGCTCGTGAGCCTGGCGCTGCGACGCTACCCGCACCAGGGACATCAGGTCGTTGTCGCGGACGGCAGGAGGCTCCCCTTCCCGGATGGCAGTTTTTCGCTCGTCCTGGCCGATGTGCCCTGTTCAGGACTCGGCGCGCTGCGCAGGCGCCCGGAATCGCGGTGGCGGCGCTGGCCCGAGGACGTCGGTGAGCTGGCCGGACTGCAAAGGGAGCTTCTGGCCTCGGCGCTTGCGGCCTGCGAACCGGGTGGCGTGGTGGCCTATGTCACCTGTTCTCCTCATCGTGGGGAGACCCTCGATGTGGTGGGGCAGTTCACCGAAGGTCCGGTCGAGGTGCTCGACGCCCCCGCGCTCTTGCCCGAGGTGCCCGGCTGTGCGGCGCACGCCGACCCTCGTTTCGTGCAGCTGTGGCCGCACCGGCACCGCACCGATGCGATGTTCCTTGCGCTCCTGCGCAAAGCCAACTGAGAGGGCGCTTCTGCGCAAAGCCAACTGAGAGGGCGCTTCTGCGCAAAGCCATCTGAGCGGGTGCTGCCACGCCGACCTGCCCGATGCAGCCCGCCGAGCCCTAGACTGTGCGCGTGCCCGTCGCCATCACCCCTAGTGTGCTCAATGCCGATCTCGCCGATCTTGCTGGCGAGGTGGCCCGGATCCCCAGCGCCGATGCGGTGCACGTCGACGTGATGGACAGCCACTTCGTACCCAATCTCACCCTAGGGCTGCCGGTCATCACCTCGCTGCGCCGACATACGAGCCTTCCCCTCGACATCCACCTCATGATCGAGGACGCCGACCGCTGGGCCCCGGCCTACGCGGAGGCCGGCTGTGAGTCGGTCACCTTCCATGTGGAGGCCACCCGAGCACCCATCCGGCTGGCTCGCGAGCTGCACGCGCTGGGCGCGCGAGCCTCGATGGCGCTGCGTCCGGCCACCCCCATCGAGCCCTATGCCGAGCTCCTCGGCGAACTCGACCAGGTGCTCCTCATGACTGTCGAACCCGGTTTCGGCGGCCAGAGCTTTCTCGATCTGGTGCTGCCCAAGATCGCCCGCACCCGCGAGATCGTGCGCCGCAGCGGCCAGCAGATCGCCATCCAGGTGGACGGCGGCGTGAGCCTGGAGACTATCGAGCGCTGCGCCAGTGCCGGTGCCGATGTCTTCGTTGCGGGCACCGCAGTCTTCGGTGCCTCCGATCCCGATGCCATGGTGAGCGCGCTGCGCGAGCGCGCAGCTGGCTCTGCAGCCCTGCGCGCCGAGGGGTGACTAGCCTTGGGAGACGTGAACGAAACCAGCTCAGCCCTCGACGAGGGCACTCTCGCATCCTTCTCCGAGCGCTTCGCCGCCGATCCTGCGGCGCGCATCGCACAGAACGCCGTCACCACCACGAGCGTCGACACACTCAGCCTGGACCGGGCTGTGGTCACCTCGATCGACCCCTCGGTGTCCAACAAGGTCGACACCTGGAAGGTCGCGAACCAGAAGAAGAGTGGCCGCTGCTGGCTGTTCAGCGGGCTCAACTTCCTGCGCGGCCAGGTGATCGAGGAGCTCAAGCTCAACGAGGACTTCGAGTTCAGCCAGAACTACCTGCACTACTGGGACAAGCTTGAGAAGGCCAATTGGTTCCTCACGGCGATGGCCCAGTTGGCCGATCGCGAGCTGGACGATCGCACTGTCCATCAGCTGTTGGCGGACCCGATCGGCGACGGCGGGCAGTGGGACATGTTCGTCTCGCTGGTGAAGAAGTACGGTGTCGTGCCCAAGTACGCGATGCCCGAGACCGAGTCGAGCTCGAATACCCATGCCATGAACGCTCAGCTCAGCGCCATCCTGCGCCGTGGCGCCCTCCTGCTGCGCGACGCCGCGACCCGCGGTGCGGCGCAGGAGGCGAGGCTCGCGGTGCTCGAGCAGATCCACCGTGTGCTCACCATCCACCTGGGTACGGCGCCCACCAGTTTTGTGTGGCAGTACCGCGACCGCGACAAGAACTTCGTCCGCGAGGGTGAGCTGACCCCCCAACAGTTCGCGGACAAGGTGCTGACGGTCGACGTCGAGGATTATGTCTGCCTCGTCAACGACCCGCGTCCCAGCTCGGGTTATCTGAAGACCTTCACCGTGGACCAGCTCGGCAATGTCGTGGGCGGCCGCCCGATTCGCTATCTCAACGTCGAGATCGCCGATATCAAGAAGATCGTCGCCGAGATCATCTGCGCCGGCCGGCCGGTGTGGTTCGGCTGCGACACCGCTCAGCAGTGCGATCGTCAGCTCGGCATCTGGGACGCCGGCCTGCACGACTACCAGAGCCTCTACGGCATCGAGCTGAACACGACGAAGGCCGAGCGGATGCTCACCGGTGAGTCCCTCATGACCCATGCCATGCTGTTCACCGGAGTCGACCTGCTCGACGGCACTGCGCGGCGCTGGCGGGTGGAGAATTCCTGGGGCGACGACAAGGCCGACAAGGGCTTCTTCACGATGAACGATTCGTGGTTCGACGAGTACGTCTTCGAAGTGGCGGTGCCGCGCAGCGCCCTCAATGCCGAGCAGCTGGCCGCACTGAAGACCGAGCCCACCGTGCTGCCGCTGTGGGATCCGCTCGGCGCGCTCGCCTGAGGCAGATGAGCCGCGCCGTGGACCTCGGTTCTCCGATCCGCTCATCGACCGGTAGGGGACCGCGAGGGTCCACGGCGCGGCTCGTCCGACCCCACCCCCTTGCCATGATTGATGTGGCGAAGCGCCGTCGGCTGAGCGCGCTGCGCTCACAGCTCGGTCATCGTCGTGGCCGCAGGGCGGGTATTACTGCTCGTCGCGGCGGCGCAGATAGCGTTGGAACTCGGCGGCCAGCGAATCGCCGGTGGTGTCCGGCAGACCCTCGGAGTCCTGCTCTTGCTCGAGCCCTTGGATGTACTCGGCGATATCGGGATCGTCCTGGGCCAGTTCATCGACTCCCCGCTGCCAGGCCTTCGTCAGATCGGGCAGCTCACCGGGGTCGAGCACCTCGTCGATGACGTCTTCGACGCGCGTCAGCAGGGCCAGCGTCGCCTTCGGGTTCGGCGGACTGGCCACATAGTGCGGCACCGAGGCCCACAGTGTCACGCATTGCAGGTGTGCCGCGCGGCACGACTCGGCGAGCACCCCGACGATCCCGGTGGGCCCTTCGTAGCTGCTGCGCTCCATGCCCAGCCCGGAGGTCATGTGCTCGTCGGTGCTGGCTGCGCTCACCGGCAGTGGTCGGGTGTGGGGGGTGTCGGTGAGCATCGCGCCGAGCAAGATCACCTGGCTGGGGTCGATCGTGCGGAAGGCCGAGATGAGGGCTGCGCAGTAGCTGCGCCACCGCAGATTCGGCTCGGGGCCGGCCACGAGGACGGCGTCTCGGTGGTTCAGATGACACACCGAGACGCGGGTGGACGGCCAGCGCAGCGTTCGGCCTTCTTCGGTCAGCTCGACGCGGGGACGGGTGGTCTGGAAGTCGTAGTAGTCCTCGCTGTCGAGCTCCCAGACCAGTTCGGTGGGATGGGTCTGCGCAAGGTGGTTGATCACCTCCGTTGCGGCGTCACCGGCGTCATTCCAGCCCTCGAAGGCGGCGATCACCACCGGACGACGCAGACCTGCCAAGCCCTCAACCATGGGGACACCCTAGCGGCGAGTGGCGCCCAGTCCTCGCCGCTCACCCACCAGCAGAACATCGCGGGCCAGAAAACGCGCCGGCCGGTGCCCGGCTGCGCCTAGTCTGGTCGAATGCAGAACTCCCGTCTCCGCACGCGCTTGGGTCACGAGCTGTTGATCGGCGACGGCGCGATGGGCACCATGCTGCAGAACCACAGCCTGGATGTCGAGGACTTCGGGGGGCTCGAGGGCTGCAACGAAATCCTCAACGTCACCCGTCCCGCGATTGTGTCGGCGATCCACCGCGAGTACCTGGCGGCCGGTGCGGATTGGATCGAGACCAATACCTTCGGGGCCAATCACACTGCGCTCGCCGAATACGGCATCGCGGAGCGCCTCGATGAGCTCGCCGAGGCGGGCGCCCGGATTGCCCGCACGGCGGCCGACGAGGCGCCCGGAGAGCGCTTTGTGCTCGGTTCGGTGGGACCCGGCACCAAGCTCGCCACCCTCGGCCAGATCGACTTCACCACCCTGCGCGAGGCCTATCAGCGCCAGATCGCAGCGATGATTCGCGGCGGTATCGACGCTGTCCAGATCGAGACCTGTCAGGACCTCCTGCAGGCCAAGGCCGCCGTCATCGCCGCCAAGCGTGCCCGAACCGCCGCCGGAATCGACCTGCCGATCATCGTCTCGGTGACGGTGGAGACAACCGGCACGATGCTGGTGGGCAGCGAGATCGGCGCGGCCCTCAACGCGCTCGAGCCTCTCGGCATCGACGTCATCGGCCTCAACTGCGCCACTGGGCCTGCCGAGATGGGCGAGCATCTGCGCTATCTGGCCGGTCACGCCGGTGTCGCGCTCATGGCGATGCCCAATGCCGGCCTGCCCGAGATCACCGCTGAGGGAGCCGTTTACCCTCTGGGGCCCGACGAGTTCGCCGCCGATCTGCTCGACTTCGCCCAGCGCTACGGGCTGAGCAGCCTGGCCGGCTGCTGCGGCACCACGCCCGAGCACATCGCGCGGCTGCGCGAGGCGGTGGGGGAGCACCGCCAGGTCCGCCCGCGCGCCCCCGAGCGGGTCCATGCCGTGAGCAGCCTCTACTCCGAGGTGCCGCTGCGCCAGGAGACCAGCTATCTCACGGTGGGGGAGCGCACCAACGCCAATGGCTCGAAGGCCTTTCGTGAGGCGATGCTGGAGGGTCGGCTCGACGACTGCACGGACATCGCTCGTGCCCAGAGCCGCGAGGGTGCCCACCTCATCGATCTGTGCGTGGACTACGTGGGGCGCGATGGCACTGCCGACATGGCGGCGCTCGCCGCGCGCTTCGCCACCGCCGTCACGCTGCCCATCATGCTCGACTCCACCGAGCCCGAGGTGATCCGCGCCGGACTGGAACACCTGCCGGGCCGCTGCATCATCAACTCGGTCAACTTCGAGGACGGCGAGGCCGCGGGCTCGCGATTCGCCCGCGTCATGCCCATCGTCGTCGAGCACGGCGCCGCCGTGGTGGCCCTGACCATCGACGAGCAGGGCCAGGCCCGCACGGCCGAGTGGAAGTTGCGCGTCGCCGAGCGTCTCATCGAGACCCTCACCGGGCAGTGGGGGATGGCCGAGTCCGACATTCTGGTGGACTGCCTCACCTTCCCCATCGCCACCGGCCAGGACGAGACCCGCCGCGATGGCCTGGAGACCCTTGATGCCATTCGCGAGCTGAAACGCCGTCACCCTCTGGTCGGCACGACACTGGGCCTGTCCAACATCTCCTTCGGGCTCAATCCGGCCGCGCGGGTGGTGCTCAACTCGGTCTTCCTCCACGAAGCCGTCGAGGCGGGCCTCGACTCCGCCATCGTGCGGGCCGCCAAGATCATGCCCATCGACCGGATCCCCGCCGAGCAATCCGAGGTGGCTCTCGACCTCGTCCACGACCGGCGACGTCCTGGATACGATCCGCTGGCCCGGCTGCTCGACCTCTTCGAGGGCGTCACGGCCGCCGGGCTGAGGGCCAGCCGGGCCGCCGAGCTGGCTGCCCTGCCACTGGGCGAGCGGCTGCAGCGGCGCATCATCGACGGTGAGACGAAGGGTCTGGAGGCCGACCTCGACGAGGCCCTGGAGAGCCGCGGCGCGCTCGACATCATCAACACCGACCTGCTGACGGGCATGAAGGTGGTCGGGGAGCTGTTCGGATCGGGCCAGATGCAGCTGCCCTTCGTGCTCCAGTCGGCCCAGACCATGAAGCTGGCGGTGAACCATCTCGAACCCCACATGGACGCCAGCGACGAGGCCGGCAAGGGCACGCTCGTGCTGGCCACGGTCAAGGGCGATGTCCACGACATCGGCAAGAACCTCGTCGACATCATCGTGTCCAACAACGGCTACCGGGTGGTCAATCTCGGCATCAAGCAGCCCATCAGCACCATCGCCTCGGCCGCCGAGGAGAACCATGCCGACGCGATCGGCATGAGCGGGCTGCTCGTGAAATCGACGATGGTCATGAAGGACAACCTCGCCGAACTCGACAGGCTCGGACTGGCGAGCAAGTATCCCGTCATCCTTGGGGGAGCGGCCCTCAACCGCGCATTCGTGGAACAGGACCTGCAGGAGCAGTTCAGCGGTCAAGTGCGCTACGCCAGGGACGCATTCGAGGGACTGGCCCTCATGGAGGCCGTGATGGCTCTCAAGCGCGGGGAACCCGGCGCATCCCTGCCTGCACCGCGGACCCGCACAGTACCCAGGCACCCGGCGGGACCAGCGCCCGAACCCGACGACCGGACCCGCTCCGATGTCACCCGGCCCGTGCCCCACGGGGTGCAGGTGCCGAAGCCGCCGTTCTGGGGCACCACCGTCTCCACCGGCATCCCGCTGGGCGAGATCGCCTGCTGGCTCGACGAGCGAGCGCTGTTCGTGGGGCAGTGGGGTCTCAAGGCGACCCGGGGAGGGGAGTCCCCCGAGGAACTTCTCGAGCGGGAGGGCAGGCCCCGGCTGCGCGGTTGGCTGGATCGCATCCGGGCCGAGGGCTGGGCGATTCCCGGCGTCGTCCACGGCTACTTCCCCTGTTTCTCCCGCGGGAACGAGCTGGTGGTGCTCGACCCCCGTCGTCCCGACGATCTCGACGAGAGGGTGGCCGTGCTGCGCTTTCCGCGTCAGCGCGCCGGCCGGCGGCTGTGCATTGCCGACTTCTTCCGCGACCGTGCCGAGGCCGAACAGTGGGGTCCCGACACCCTGGCCCTGCAGCTGGTGACGATGGGCGGACGGTTCAGCGAGGCCACCGGCCGGCTGTTTGCCGCCAATGCCTACCGCGATTACCTCGAATTGCACGGCCTGTCGGTCCAGCTTGCCGAGGCGCTGGCCGAGATGTGGCATGCCCGGGTGCGGACCGAGCTGGGTCTGGCCGGTCAGGACGGCGACCTGGGCGCCATGCTGCGGGACCAGGCCTACCGCGGCAGCCGCTACAGCTTCGGGTACGGCGCCTGTCCCGATCTCGAACAGCGCCAGCAGATCGTCGCGCTGCTGCGTCCCGAACGGATCGGGGTGGAACTGAGCGAGGGCTTCCAGTTGCATCCCGAACAGTCCACCGAGGCCCTGGTCGTTCCCCATCCCGAGGCGAAGTACTTCAACGCCCGATGAGGCACCGGGTCCTCTCGGGTGCCACACTGGTGGATCGTGGCCCAGGCCAGCACCGAGCTGCGGTGCGCGACGCGACCACGGAGGAGAAGGCGTGAACGAGATGGATCCCTCGGCACTGTCCGGCGTGCACATCGGGCCGTTGCAGGAGGGCGAGCGGGTGACGCTGGCCGATATGAAGGGGCATCGTCACTCCCTGGTACTGGAGGCCGGCAAGAGCTTCCACACCACGAAGGGCGCGCTGTCGCACGACGAGATCATCGCAGGGCCCGAGGGTGTCGTCGTACGGACCGTCGGCGGTGCCGAGTTCACCGTCTTCCGCCCGCTGCTCCACGAGTACACGGTGGGCATGCCCCGCGAGGCGGCGGTCATCTATCCCAAGGACGCCGCGCAGATCCTCATGTGGGCCGACATCTTTCCCGGCGCGCGCGTGCTCGAGGCGGGCGTCGGCTCTGGCGCGCTGAGCCTGTACCTGCTGCGCGCCATCGGGCCCACCGGACATCTGCACTCATACGAACGCCGCCCCGAGTTCGCCGAGGTCGCACAGCGCAATGTCGCGGACTTCCTGGGCGCCGAGCATCCGGGCTGGCAGGTGAGCATCGGCGATCTCGTGACGAGCATCTGCGATGAGCCGGTGGATCGCGCGATCCTCGACATGCTGCGTCCCTGGGACTGCATCGACGCAGTGGCAGAGCGCCTGGTCCCCGGAGGAGTGCTGTGCTGCTATGTCACCACCACCACCCAGCTGGGACGAGTCGCCGACCAGCTGCGAGCCCACGGAGGGTTCACCGAGCCGGATCTCAGCGAAACCACCGTGCGCCAATGGCACGCCGAGGGCCTTGCCATCCGCCCCGGCCACGGCACGAGCGCCCACACCGGATTCCTCGTCATGAGCAGGCGGATGGCGCCCGGGGTCATGGCGCCGCTCAAGAAACGCCGGCCCGCTCCCGGCGCCTACGGGGCCGATTACCACGGCCCACTGCCTCGCAGCGTCGCGCCGGAGCATCTGGCGGCGAACCGGGCACGCGACGAGGACGATTCAGAGCAGATCGCTCCGGCGGTCCGCAAGGCCTTGCGCAGGCCTCGATGAGTACTCTCGGACCGATGCACGATCCCCGCCAGCTCGGCTCCTCCTTCATGGAACTGGTCCGCAGTGTCGACCCCCAGCTGTTGCCCGGCGCCGCCACGGTCTCCTCGGCAGCGCTGTCGCCCCAGGCCACCACCATTGTTGCCGTCTGCCATGACGGCGGGGTGGTGATGGCCGGTGACCGACGGGCCACCCGTGGCAACGAGATTGCCCAGCGTGACATCGAGAAGGTCTTCCCCGCCGACGACCACACGCTCGTGGGCATCGCCGGCGCGGCGGGCTTCGCGATGGATCTGGCCCGGCTGTTCGCAGTCGAGCTGTCGCACTACGAGAAGATCGAAGGAGCCCCGCTCAGCTTCGATGGCAAGGCCAACCGGCTGGGCGTGCTGGTGCGTGCCAATCTGAGCCTGGCCATGCAGGGTCTCGTCGTCGTCCCGCTGTTCGCTGGCTGGGACGGGCGGAGCCAGCGCGGACGCATCGTGGAGTACGACGCCACCGGGGGTCACTACGAGGAGAAGGGCTTCGCGGCCATCGGCTCGGGAGCCTCCTTCGCCCGGGGCTCGCTCAAGAAGCTGTTCCGCCTCGACTTCGACGAGAACCGGGCCGCACTGGCCTGCATCCAGGCCCTGTTCGACGCGGCTGACGAGGACTCGGCGACCGGCGGACCGGACATCGCGCGGGGTCTGTATCCGGTGGTGCTGTCCGCCGGACGCCAGGGCGTGCGCCGCTGGAGCGGTGAGCAGGTGGCCGAGCTGAGTTCCCGCCTCATCGAGGCCAGGATGCTTCGTCCCGACGGCCCGGAGGCCCCACTGCCATGAGCGCGCCCTACTATGTCTCGCCCGATCAGCTCATGAAGGACCGGGCGGAGTTCGCCCGGACGGGCATCGCCCGCGGCCGCTCGGTGATCACGGTACGGTGTGCACAGGGCATCGCCTTCGTCGCCGCGAATCCCTCGCGCAGCCTGCACAAGGTCTCCGAGATCTACGACCGGATCGGCTTCGCGGCCGTGGGCCGCTATCACGAGTTCGAGAGCTTGCGGGTGACCGGTATCCGCTATGCCGACCTGCGCGGGTACTCCTACGATCGAGCAGACGTGAACGCCAGGGGACTGGCGAATTCCTATGCCCAGCTGCTGGGGGCCACCTTCAGCTCCGCAGCCGAGAAGCCCTATGAGGTCGACCTGGTGGTCGCCGAGGTTGGCGAGGAGCCGGTGCGCGACACGATCTTCAAGATCAGTTTCGACGGGACGGTGGTCGAGCGCGCCGATTGTGTCGTGATCGGTGGTGATGCCGACGCGCTCAGCGCCACCCTGACTGCCAGGCACGATCCGATGGCCCCGCTGCCCGTTGTGCTCCGGCAGGCGCTCGAGGCGCTCGGTGAACCTGCGGGGGGCACCGGTGGACCGACGGGGGTCGAGGTTGCTCTGCTTGACAGGCGCCGCCGCAACCGCACCTTCACCCGAGTGGACGGGCCTGCGCTTCGCAAACTGCTCGCCGGGGAGCACTGAGATGGCCGGACGCGATCTGTCCCCGATCCGCGCGCCCCAGCCAGCCAGTGAGAGGCAGTACGCCGAGCTGGATCCCGTCGTCGTCATCGGGACAGGCCTGGTGGGCGCCTCCATCGGCTGTGCACTGAGCGCCGCCGGCATCCAGGTGCATCTGCGCGACCGCTACCGCTCCCATGCACTGGTGGCGGCCGGACTGGGCGCCGGAACGGTGAGCTCGGCGCAGAACTCTGCCGTGAAGCTCGTGGTGGTGGCGGTACCGCCCGACGCGGTGCCCGAGGTCGTGGAGCGCGCCCTGGCGCGCTACCGCCACGCCGTGGTCACCGATGTGGCCAGCGTCAAGAAGCCTGTCATGGACGCACTCCGGGAGGCCGGCGTCGATCTGAGCCGCTATGTCGGCTCGCATCCGATGGCCGGCTCGCAGTACAGCGGGCCGCTCACCGCCAGCCCGCATCTGTTCGTCGACCGGCGCTGGGTGATCGCCGACGGCAGTGGCTCGGCTCAGGCAGTGCGGCGGGTCGAGGCACTCGTGGCGCTGTGTGGCGCCAGGCTCATCCACCTCGCGCCGGCCGACCACGACCGGGCCGTCGCGGAGGTCAGCCATGTCCCCCAGATCATGAGCAGCCTCACCGCCGCCAGACTGCGGGAGGTGCCGCCGCCCGATCTGCTGCTCGCGGGCCAGGGGGTGCGCGATGTCACCCGGGTGGCCGGCTCGGATCCCACGCTGTGGGGTCAGATCATCGCCGCGAACCGCACGGAGATCCTCACCCAGCTGCGGGCCATCCGCGCCGACCTCGACCAGCTGCTGGAGGGCCTGGGCACCAACGACCCCCAGGCTGTCACCGGCCTCATTGCCGCTGGCCGGGAGGGAGTGTCGGCGCTGCCGGGCAAGCATGGCCACCCCGGCTCGGCGCTGGACACCGTCGTCGTCGAGATCCCCGATGCTCCCGGCGCGCTGGCCCGATTGTTCGCCGAGATCCAGGCCCAGGGGGTCAACATCGAGGACCTGTCCATCGAGCACGACCTGGCGAAACCGGCCGGATATCTGTCGGTGGCCGTCGAGGCCGGGCATGCCGAGGCTCTCCGGGCGGCCATGACCGCGTCGGGCTGGGAGCTGCGGTCGTGAACCACCGACCATCTGTCATGCTGATGCCGCAAGCCACAGGAGTGAGCCATGTCCGACAGACCTGAACTCGTCATTGCCATCGACGGCCCCAGCGGGGCGGGCAAGTCCAGCACCGCGCGGGGGACCGCCTGCCGCCTGGGCCTGGCCTTCCTCGACACCGGCGCCATGTACCGGGCGGTCAGCTGGGCCTGCCTGGAAGACGGCGTGGACCTGGGCGACGCCGGGGCCCTCATCGACCGAGCCAGCACCGCCGATCTCCAGATCGGGCTGGATCCCCGCCGCCCGGTCGTCTCGCTCGACGGGCACGACATCACCCGCGAGATCCGCACACCGCGGATCGCGGCCCACGTGAGCACCGTGGCCACCATCCCGCAGATTCGCCAGCTGCTCACCGAGCAGATGCGCCAGACCATCGCCGCCGCTCGCCGTATTGTCGTGGAGGGACGCGACATCACCACTGTCGTATGGCCCCAGGCGCAGGTGAAGGTCTTGCTCGTCGCCGATCCCGAGACCCGCATTGCCCGCCGGGAGGCCGAGGTGCGCGGCCAGGCAGCTCATGGCGAGGTGATCGGCTCGATCATCGACCGGGACCGCAAGGATGCCACGGTGAGCCAGTTCGAACGTCCCGCCCCCGGTGTCGAGCTCATCGACTCGACCTATCTCGACCTCGGTCAGGTGATCGACCAGGTGATCGGCCTGGTTCCCGTCGCGCTGCGCTGAGCACCGTCGTCGGCGCACCGTGCCCGGGGCGGTTTCGTCCGATCGGATAGCGTGGGGAGCATGTCTGCTGCCGATGAGCCCAGTGCGTCACCTCGTCCCGTCGTGGCGGTCGTCGGACGGCCCAATGTCGGTAAGTCCACCCTCGTCAACCGCATCCTGGGCCGCCGCGAGGCTGTCGTCCAGGACACCCCGGGCGTTACCCGCGACCGGGTGAGCTATGACGCCGAATGGGCCGGCCGGGAGTTCGTGCTGGTCGACACCGGCGGATGGATCTCCGACGCCACGGGCATGGCGGCCCAGATCGCCGAACAGGCCGAGGCAGCCATCCAGCTCGCGGACGCGGTGCTGTTCGTCGTCGATTCCACAGTGGGAACCACTGACGAGGACGAGGCCGTGGTTCGGGTGCTGCGCCGCTCGCGCAAGCCCGTCGTCCTGGCCGCCAACAAGGTCGACGACCAGCGCTTCGAGGCCGACGCGGCAGCCATGTGGAATCTGGGCCTGGGCGAGCCGCACGTCGTCTCCGCCCTCCACGGGCGCGGCTCGGGCGATCTGCTCGACGCGCTCATGGCCGCGTTGCCCGCCGCCGAGCAGGGCGTGCGTGACGACGAGCAAGGCGGCCCCCATCGGGTGGCCATCGTCGGCAAACCCAATGTGGGCAAGAGCTCATTGCTCAATCGACTGGCCGGCTCCACCCGCTCGGTGGTCAGTGACCTGTCGGGCACCACTGTCGATCCGGTCGACGAGCTCGTCGAGATCGGCGGCGAGGCCTTCCGACTCATCGACACCGCCGGGATCCGGCGCCGGGTCAAGGAGGCCAGCGGATCGGAGTACTACGCCTGGCTGCGCACCCAGGCCGCCATCGAACGCGCCGAGATCTGCGTCGTCGTGCTGGATGCCTCCGAGTCCGTGAGCGACCAGGACCTCAAGATCCTGTCCGGCGTCGAAGAGGCCGGGCGCGGCATGGTGATCGCCTTCAACAAGTGGGATCTCACCGATGAGGAGCGCCAGCGCTATCTCAGGCGGGAGGTGGAGCGGGATCTCCAGGCCTGGACCTGGGCACCCTCGGTGAACATCTCGGCGCTGCGAGGCCGCAATGTCGACAAGCTCGCCAGGGCCATCGACGCCGCCATCGAAGGCTGGTCGACACGCATCTCCACTGGACGGCTCAACGCCTTCCTCGGCAGGATCGTGGCCTCCAATCCCCATCCGGTGCGTGGCGGCAAACAGCCGCGCATCCTGTTCGGCACCCAGGCCCAGAACTGTCCGCCCACCTTCGCTCTGTTCACGAGCGGTCAGCTCGATCCCGGCTATGTGCGGTTCGTGGAGCGGCGACTGCGTGAGGAGTTCGGCTTCGCGGGCTCGCCTGTCCATATCCAGATCAGGGCCCGCACGAAGCACAAGGACCGCTGAGACGCTCGGCTCGTTGGCACCCGCGCAGCTGTTGTCGAGAAGTGGACTGCCCGATCCGAACTCCCACTAGGCTGGCAGCGGCCGTGCGGACACCCTGCCGGGGTGGCACCGCAGACCTCCCGTCGACACCGAAGCGCAACGACCATCGAGGAGAAGCCGATGAGTGTGGGCCGCGACCTCGCGAGGGGCACCGAGGACATCGAGGACACCAAGGGTGACGGCAGGACGCCCTACTGGGCCATGGAGCCGCGCGAGGTGCTCGCCGAGCTGGATTCCGAGGCCAACGGTCTGAGCGGGCCGCAGGCGGCGACTCGCCACGAGAAGGGCGGCCCCAACCGCCTGGAGTCCCGCAAGCCCGAACCCTTCTGGCACAAGCTGGCGCGCCACCTCAATGACGTGCTCATCTTCGTGCTGCTCATCGCGGCCGCCCTCAAGGCAGTCATGGGTGACTGGGTCGATTTTGCGGTCATCATGGCGGTGGCCGTCATCAATACAGCGATCGGCCTCATCCAGGAGGGGCGGGCCGAGAAGGCCCTCGACGCGATACGCGGCATGCTTTCCACCGAGGCGCAGGTGCTGCGCGATGGCCAGTGGTCCAAGGTCGATGCAGAGGAACTGGTCGTCGGCGACGTGGTGCGGCTGCGTCCTGGCGACCGTGTGCCGGCGGACATGCGCATCCTCGATGCCACCGGGCTGCGGGCCGAGGAATCGGCGCTGACCGGCGAATCCGTGCCCGCCACGAAGGACGTGACCGCAGCCGAAACCGATGCCGGCCTGGGCGACCGCTCGTCCATGCTCTTCTCCAGTACGATCGTCGTCGCCGGTGCCGCCACCGGCGTGGTCGTGGCGATCGGCAAGGACACCGAGATCGGCCGGATCCAGGAGATGGTGGCCGAGGTCGAGGCGGTCGAGACGCCCCTGTCGCGCTCGCTGGGCAAGCTGGGAAACGCCATCGTTTGGGGCATCATCGCCGTCTCGGTGATCATGGTCATCATTGGCCGGGCCGTGCACGGCATGGACGCCAACAGCCTGCTCTCGGCCACCATCGGTGTGGCTGTCGCGGCGGTGCCCGAGGGCCTGCCGGCACTCGTGACGATCACGCTGGCGCTCGGTGTCCAGCAGATGGCGCGGCGCAAGGCCATCACGCGCCGCCTGCCCTCGGTCGAGACGCTCGGCTCGGTGACGACCATCTGCTCGGACAAGACCGGGACACTCACCAAGAACGAGATGACGGCCCAATTCGTGCGCACCGCCGGGCGCACCATCACCGTCGAGGGCACCGGCTACGCACCCGAGGGCGAGTTCCGCGAGAACGATGTGAGCGTCGATCCCGGCGAACTACCCGACCTGCAAGCCGTCATCGAGATCTCGGCGCTGGCCAACGATGCCGAGGTGCGCCAGGACGGCGAAGGGCACTGGACCCTCATCGGAGAACCTACCGAGGGCGCCCTTCATGTGCTCTCCCGCAAGGCCGGGTTCGATGGGCAGGGCTGGCGCAGACTGGCCGAGGTTCCCTTCGACTCGGAATACAAGTACATGGCGGTGCTGGTCGCCGAGCCCGGCAGCGAGTCCGGGAGCGTCGATGAGCACCGCATCCTGCTCAAGGGCGCGCCGGACCGGGTGCTGACACGCTGCTCGTCCCAGCTCACCGCAGACGGCCGCGATGAGCCGATCGACGTCGGACTGTGGACCGGCGTGATCGACGAGCTCGGCGCGAAGGGCCTGCGGGTGCTGGCCACCGCCCGCGGCACGGCAGCCCGTGGCGCCGAGCGGCTGGGTCATGACGACCTCGCGCAGGACCTGCAGATGGTGGGCATGATCGGCATCATCGACCCGCCGCGTCCCGAGGCCATCGAGGCCATCGCCACGTGCCGCAGCGCCGGCATCAGGGTGAAGATGATCACCGGCGACCATGCCGGCACCGCCGTGGCGATTGCCCAGGAGATGGGCATCATGGACGATCCAGGAGCCCGGGTGCTCACCGGTGCCGAGCTGGAGAAGATGAGCACCGAGAAGCTGCGGGCTGCGGCCCCGGAGGTGGACGTCTACGCACGCACCAGCCCCGAGCACAAGATCCGGATCGTCAAGGCCTTGCAGCACCACCACGAGGTGGTGGCGATGACCGGCGATGGAGTCAACGATGCCCCGGCGCTGACCCAGGCCGATGTGGGTGTCGCGATGGGCATCAAGGGTACGGAGGCCACCAAGGAGGCAGCCGACGTCGTGCTCGCCGACGACAACTTCGCGACGATCGAGCGCGCTGTGGAGGAGGGCCGCCGGATCTATGCGAACATTCGCAAGTCCGTGCTGTTCCTGCTGCCCACCAATGGCGGCCAGGCCCTGGTCATCCTGGTGGCAGTGATCCTCGGACTGTCGACCCCGCTCAAGCCTGTGCAGGTGCTGTGGATCAACATGATCACCTCGGTCACCCTCTCGCTGGCGCTGTCGGGTGAGCCGATCGAGCCTGGCACGATGAACAAGCCGCCGCGTGACCAGCGGGCGTCCATCCTCGATGGGGTGGCGCTGCGGCGGATCGTCGCCGTCTCGGCCCTCATCGGGGCGGCGGCGCTGTTCGTCTTCTTGTGGCAGAAGGACCACGGTGCCAGCGTCGATCAGGCGCAGACCACTGCCGTGACGACGCTGGCGCTGGCCCAGCTCGGCTATCTGTTCAACTGCCGGTTCCTCGAGCGCTCGAGCTTCTCGACGAAGGTCCTCACCGGCAACCGGGTGCTGTGGTGGTCAGCGGGGGCCCTGGTGGTCCTGCAGGCACTGTTCGTCTATCTGCCCGTTCTCAACACCTGGTTCGGCTCGGCCCCGATGACACTCGCCCAATGGGGCTGGTCCTTCGGGCTGGCCGTTGTCCTCTTCCTGCTCGTCGAGATGGGCAAGGCGATCCGCTTCGCGCGCAGCAAGAACGCCTGACCGAGGGCTGTCCCGCAGGGGGAGCTTAGGGTAACCTAAGTTCTGACGGGTTGCCACGACCCAGAGTTGAGCGCCTCCGGCCCCGCGCCGGGGGCGCTCTTGCTGTGCGGCGTGACGCGAGGCCGCTGCGCGAACAGGCGCAGCCCCCAAGGCGAGGAGTTTTCATGGACGTCCACATCGTCTATGCCCATCCCAGCGTCCATTCGTTCAGCCACGCGCTGCTCGAGGCCTTCGTCGCCGGCCTCGACGCCGCGGGCCACCGGCACACGGTGTCTGACCTGTACGCGATGGGTTTCAACCCGGTGATGTCAGCGGACGAGTACGAGCGCGAATCCGGCGGCGGTAAGGGGATCTCGGTAGCCGATGATGTGCGCGCCGAACAGGCCAAGCTCGACGCCGCGGATGTGTGGTGCTTCATCTACCCGGTCTGGTGGACCGACTGCCCCGCCATCCTCAAGGGCTGGTTCGATCGGGTCTGGACCGCCGGATGGGCCTACCACCCCGGGACACTCGTGAAGGCGCGTTCTGCCCTCGTCATGTGCACCGCCGGGAACACCGAGGCCTGGCTCGACGAGACCGGCCGTGGCCCCGCGATGCGCACGGTGATGCTCGCCGACCGGATCTTCGACCGGGCAGCCGTCTCCAGCTTCCATGTGTTTGGCGGAGCAGTCCGCCGCGACGCCGAGGGCTGGGCCGGTCGGGCCAAGGAGGATCTGGAGCGTGCGCTGCGGCTGGGCCGAGAGCTTCCCGGCGGCGGGAGCGGGCGTCGTGGGTCCGGGCAGGCGATCGCCTGAGCTGCCCTGGCGGCGGGTTTCATTCGATCATCGCGAGATAGGCATCCGCGAGCGTGAGATAGTCCCGTTCGAAGTCGTCCAAGGTGGGCACGGTGGTATCGAGCAGGGTTGCCACCAGCCGGTCCAGATACCACTCCCAGCCGGGGGCTATCGAGGGTAAAGATTCGGGATCGAAGGACTCCTGGCGCAGGGTGATCTGGGTACGGCCGTGGTCGTGGGACAGCCGGACGTTCAGCAGCCATTCCTCGTTGCCGGTGTCGGAGCAGACCGTCAGCACGGTGGGCGGCTGGGCGGTGAGGATACGGTGGCGTACCGGCGGGCTGCCCTGCTCCTGGGACATCTGGACGGTGACGAATCCATCGCGCGGGCTGCCGGTCCAGGATCCGTACCATTTCGCGAGCAGCTTCGGGCGGGTGAGGCAGGCCCAGATCTCACGCTGCGTCGCTGCCACGCTGCGGTGCAGCACCAGAGTGCTCCGGTCATCCTCGAGGCGTCCGCTGGGATCCATGGGTCCGCTCCTACATCGTCGTCGATGGGTATCTGGCGGTGGGGCGAAGCCCGTGGGCCACGCCGTCCCTGCCGTGACTCGGTGCTGGTCCCGCCAGTGGCGATGATATCCGCATCTCAGCGCCCCTGGCTCAGCGGCTGGCTGTGCCACGCGCGGCTCGCCGCTCCTGCTCGGAGGCGTCGATGCGCCCGGCGAGCGCCAAGACGGCATCGGGGTCGAGCAGCGACAGCTGCGGCTCGGGGCTGAGAGTCACGGGGATGACACGGACCCTCGCCGGCAGTGCGCGGCCCGCGGACGGCTGGTCGAGCGCCGAGCTGCCAGGGTCGGTGGTCAACTCGACGAGAGTGGCTCCGCTGGCCGCCGAGGCGAGCTCGTGACCGCGCGGTGCCAGGACCTGATTGTGATTGATGATCCCGGGTGCCACGACGACCGGGATTGCGCCGTCCCGCCCCGGGATCGAGTCGATCAGTGCGTGGTGATAATGGCCCGAGAGGACCAGGCGGACATCGGAGTCGGCGAGCACGTCCGCCAGGCGCTCGGTGTTGATGAGCCCGATGCCCTGGTGGAGCGGTGTGACGGGAGCCACCGGGGGATGGTGGACAACGACAACGCTGCCTGCGCCGCAGTCCACCGACAGGAGATCGCGCAGCCATGCGAGCTGCTCGTCATCGACGAGCCCATGGCTGCGTCCGGGGACGGAGCTGTCCAGGCCGATGATTCGGAAGCCGTGGATCGTCCGGGCGCTGAACACCGGGCGCTCGTCGGCGCCGGCCGCTACCGCTGCCCTGCTGAGTCCGGGGCCCAGCACTGCCCGGAATCCCGGGCGGCTGTCGTGGTTGCCGGGCACCCAGACCAGCGCGGCATCCCCATGGCGCGCCGCGAACTGGGTGATCGTGGTGCGCAGGTGTCCGTAGGAGGCGATCGAGCCGTCGTCCGACAGATCGCCGCTCAGGACGATGAGGTCGAGTTCGCCTAGGGTGTCCAGCGCTTCGAGCGCGCGGCGCCACAGAGCATCGGGGTCAGGAGTGCCCGGCAGGCGCTCACCTCGCAGATGGGTGTCACTGAGCTGGAGGATGTGCAGGCTTTCCATCTTGTCTTCCTTCCGGTGGGGTGAGGTGCCAGTCGAGAGGCTATCGGTCAGCGACGAGGCCTTCTCCCAGAGCCCTCCGAGGGCTTGCTCAGCGCTGCTGGGGGCCGCTTGCACTGGGTTCACCGCGTGGCGCGCGAATCCATCGGGCGGCGAGCGGCTAGTCTGGCTGCCAACCGTGCGCCGGTACGCACCAGCGTGTCGGCGGTGCACGCGGGACCGACGAGAGATGCGCCTGGCCGGATCGGGCAGGGCAATGGACCTGGGCAATACGAGGAGTGAGCGGGTGCCGAAACAGACGCTGTCGCTGCGTGAACGGCAGCAGGAGCAGGGCCGGGCGGACATCATCGGCGCCGCACTGGAGATCATCGCCGAGTCGGGTCCCCAGGCGGTCAGTATCGACCGGCTCGCCGAGATGGCGCACATGGCGCGGGCCACGGTTTACGCGCGGTTCCCCGACGGTCTGGACGCCATCATCTCCGAGACCTACCGGAGCATTGGCCGGGATCTGACGCAGCGCTGCCAGTCGCTCGTCAGCCCGGCCACCCCCTGGCGCGAGGTGCTCATGACCTGGGCGAGGGAGTTCTTCGCAGTCTCCGCACAGCCCCGGGTCGGCACCTTCTACAATCTGGTCGGCCCCCGGCTCGTGGCTGCTTCCGGCGCCACGGGCGGTGGCTCGGAGGCGACCCTCCAGGTCTTCGTGGGCTCTCTCGACAATGCAGTGCGAGCCGGTGAGCTCGACTCATCGGCTCCGGTTCGTGCCATCGCTCGCATGCTCGTCGGTGCGTTGCGTGAATCGGGGATGGCCATTGCTCGCGGCGAACTCGACGGCGAGGAATCCCTCGAGGCGTTCGGCTGGCTCGTCGGGGCGCTCACCGCCACTGCGGGACGCTAGTCCGCGCCAGGCGGTCCTCAGGCGGGGAAGCTCGAGCGGCCCGAGTATCCGAAATCGCTGAGCAGGGACACCCCATTGACCGCGCGGGAGCGCGGTGAGGCGAGCATGAGTACGGTCCAGGTCACTTCGTCGACGGTCTGGACCGGATAGCCCACCTCGTCGAAGGAATCGATCCCGAGATCACGGCGGGCCATCGGAGTGTCTACCACCGAGGGACAGACGGAGTTGACCCGGATCATGTCGCCGAACAGCTCGAGACTGAGGGCCTGGGTGAGCTGGCGGACCGCGCCCTTCGAGGCAATGTAGGGCACCATGCCCGGGGCGGACACGAATCCGGAGTCCGAGCCGATGAGCACCGCGCAGGGCGCCAGCGAGCGGCGGAGGTACGGCAGCGCGGCCTGTACCGTCGCGAAGGTTCCCACCACATTGGTGTCGAGCACCTCGCGGAACTCGCCGGGGCTCACGCCTTCCACGCTGTTGCCGAATACCCCGTCGACGCCCGCGCAGGTGACGACGATGTCGACTCCGCCCATCTGCTGGGCCAGCTCATCGACCGCGTTGCGCAGCTGCGTCGGGTCCGTGACGTCGCCGCGCACTGCTACGCATGCCGGATCGTGTCCCGTCGCATCGCGCAGGGCCTCGACGGAGGACTGGCGGCGGGTGATGACCCCGACCTGGGCCTTCTCGGCCAGCGCGAGGCGGACCACGCCCAGGCCGATGCCGGAGGCCCCGCCGGTGACGAGCAGGCGCTTGCCCGCGATGCCCAGCGTGGTCACCTAGGCCCTCCCCCCGACCGCGGCATGCCGCGCCCACTCGCCCTGGGCTGCCTCGGCGAGGGCGTCCTCGAGTGCCGAGGCCAGGGTGCGGGCATCCTGGGAACCGAAGACCAGCGGCGGGCGCACCTTCATGACGTTGTCGTGGCGCCCGATCCGGCTTGCCAGCACACCGCGTTCCCGCAAGGCCTCGCTGAGCCACCCGGCCAGTGCCGGGGCGGGCTCCCCGGCCACCGTCAACTCGATGCCGAGGTACAGGCCCTGTCCGCGTACATCGGAGACGAATGGATCGGTCAGCGCGTAGCCGGTGAGATCCTCGCGCAGCGCACGTCCGATCTGCTCGGCGCGTGCCGCGAGCTGCTCGTCCGCCATGACGTCCAGCACAGCCTGTGCAGCCGATGAGGGAACCGCAGTGGTGGCGAAGGTGTTGAAGTACTGATTACGCGATCCGAATTCTTCCAGCAGCCCGTCCGGCAGGACGACGGCCCCGATGGGGATGCCATTGCCCATCGGCTTGCCGAGTGTCACGAGATCGGGGTCGACACCGAAGCGCTGGTGGCCCCACATCCATGAGCCCAGCCGCCCGAAGCCCGACTGGACCTCGTCGGCGATGTACAGGCCACCCGCCTTGTGCACGCGCTCGACGAGGCCGCGCAGATAGCTCACCGGGACCCGGGGCAGGCCCTCGGTGGAGAAGGAGGGGTCGAGCAGCACCGCCGAGAGGCGGTGTCCCCGGGCAGTGAGCAGATCGATGGCCCGGTCGACCTCGGCGAGCGCGCTGCTCACCAGCGAGGCAGTCTCCTGGGCGGAGGCGTCCTGGGGGACGTCGGGGATGCGGATGGGACGGACGTGATCGCCCAGCGGCTCGGCCACCTGCAGACCGGTGGTCATCTGGGCAAGGGAGGTCGTATTGCCGTGATAGGAGAAGTCGGAGATGAGCACGCCGTCGCTTGCGGTGTGCTGGCGCGCGATGCGCAGCGCCAGCTCGTTGGACTCGGAGCCGCTGTTGGTGAACATGACGCGGTCCAGCTGCGGTGCGAAGGTGGCGAGCAGGCGCTCGGCGTAGGCGATCGGCTGCTCGGTGAGATAGCGGCTGTTGATGTTGATGGTTCCCAGCGCCTTCGCAACGGCCTCACGGACACGCGGATTGCTGTGCCCGACGTGCGGCACGTTGTTGTAGGCGTCCAGATAGCGCTGGCCCTGCCGGTCGCTGACCCAGACACCCGAACCGCTCACCAGCTCGAGGGGCTCGCGGTAGAACAGGGGCGAATAGGGGCCGAGGGTGGCGATGCGCCGGCCCAGCAATTGGCTGTGTGCCTCCACCTTGCGGGGCTGTCCGTTGGATGCGTACCCGACTGCTGTCATGGGATGTCCTTCGTCTTGTCTGTCGTCGATCGTCGCTGCCATGTCGTGGTCCATCGGCGGTTCAGCCGCGCGGCTGAGCCTGGGGGACCGAGAGATAGTCGCGTGCCCGCTGCACGACATGGGCCATGAAGTGGTCATGGAGGAATTCGGCCGCCTCGTCACCGCGGCGATCCGCTGCCCAGCCCAGATAGGTCAGTGCCCGTGCCAGCAGCACGTCGGGCCAGCTTGCCAGTGCCTGCTGCGAGAGCGGACGCACCCTCTCATAGCCCCCCAGAAGGGCCTGCTCGTAGCGCACGAAGTCCGGCCTCGCCGTGAGGAACACTACTGCCGTTGCGAGGTCGAACAGATGCCAGCCCGTGCCGGCGTCGTCGAAATCGATGAGGATGAGCGAGCCCTCGCGGACCAGCAGATTCTCCGGGGTGAGATCGCCGTGGATGAGTCCGAAGTCCTCCTCGCCCTGGCCCAGTGCTTCCAGTCGCTCCGAGATCCGCCTCATCGCCCGGTCGATAACCCGCCGGTCGGCGTCGTCGTCGAGCAGACGCCGCGGATCTCCCCACAGCGGATGGGGGCCCACCAGGGCGTCGCGGTCCCAGCTCGGGCGTGCGGTGGCGTCGACTCGGCCCTCGGCGACGGCCCGAGCCAGCGCCGAGTGGGTCCGGCCAGCCAGTTCCCCAATTGCCTCGAAGGTGGCGGGCTCGGGAACCGGACCGCCCAGGAAGAGCTGTGTGACCTCGCCGAGCGGCTTGGTGTCGGCAATCCATTCCTGGATGTCGAGCTGATAGCTGCGGGAGTCATCCCCACGCAGGCTGAGCACCAGTTCGTCGCGGCCATTGGCCCGGGGGCGGGGAACCGGGAGCCCCTCTCGGCCCAGTGCGGTGAGCATGGCCATCTCGCACTGGATGGATGCTCTGCTCTGGTAGCCGGGGCGGTGGATGCGCAGTGCGAACTGGTCCCCACCGCTGGTGAGCTTGAAGACCCAGTTCTCCCGGTATTTGATGAATTCGGCGGTCGTATCGGTCAGGCCCCAGGCCTGGCAGGCGGCTCGGACGAGTGCTGCGATGGTGGGCTGGGGTTCGATGTCGAATCGGACGGGGGAGGTGGGCAGCTGCGAGGCCTGCGTCGCGATGCTCATGCGAGCGCCTCGATGTCGTCGTCGAGGGCCAGGTAGACCGCAGGGCGACGTGCCTTGAGGAACAGCGCATAGATCACGCCGGCAACGGCCACGATCGGGAGAAGCCAGGGTAGTGCCGCCACGACAGGGGAGTTGGAGCCGGCCATCACGCCGAAGTTCGCAATGGCGAGCGTGAGGATCACGGCGAGCCCGACAGTGCCGATTCCGGGGATCACGAGGGTGGTGAGCAGCCTGGTGTCGTGGCGGCGCCGGAAGAACACGATGATGGCAACTGCGGCGATCAGCTGGAGGGCGATGATGGCCAGCGTCCCGAAGCCGGTCATTGCCGGGACGACGGAGGTCATGGGCTGGGCACCGGCCACGACGAAGATCATCAGCACTGCCAGGGAGAGAACCACCTGGGTGGCCGATGCATGGACGGGAGCCCCATTGTCCGGGCGGGTGTGGCTGAGCCAGCTCGGCAGTGCCCTGGCTCGCCCCAGGGCGTACAGATACCGGGTGGCCGAGTTGTGCAGCGCGAGAAGGGCAGCGAACAGGCTCACGAGAAGGAGCAACTGCATGACAGTCGTGAAGGCGCTGCCGAGATAGTGGGTGGAAATGGTGAACACCAGGTCACCGGCCGCCAGGTGTTCGGCGGCGATCGACTGCGTTGAGGATGCCCCGAGTGCGCTCACGAACGCCCATGTGGTGAAGGCCGCGAACAGTCCGATGGTGAGGATTGCGGCGAAAGTGGCCCGCTTGATGGTGCGGTGGGGGTCGCGTGCCTCCTCCGAGAACAGGCTGGTGGCCTCGAATCCGACGAAGGCGTTGGCCGCGAAGAGCAGGCCGAGCCCGACCGAGCCGGACGTGATCACCGAGGGATCGAAGGCGTGGATCGTGAATCCCGTGGTCGCGAGGATCTTGACATCGAGGACCAGCAGGATCGCCATCTCGAGCACGAGCGAGATGCTGAGGATCTTGGTGCTGAACTGGATGCCCTGGCGGGTGAAGAGGAAGGCAATGACACCCAGCACGACGGCCCAGATCATCCAGTGGATGTCGATGCCGGTCAGCGACGCCACAATCGTCTGGAAGTAGAAGCCGGTGGTGCCGAATGCGCCGATGACGAAGCCGTTGTAGCCGAGCAGGGCGATGAGCCCGGACGCCATGCCCGCCTGCCTGCCCAGCGCCCGCACGGTATACGCGTAGAAGCCTCCGGCGTTCACGACGCTGCTGGACATCTGGCCGTAGCCGGTTGCGAAGCAGATCATGACGAGCATGACGGCGATGAACGATGCCACCATGCCGCCGCCGTTGCCGAGCGCCATGCCGATGGATGCGACGACGATCATCGCGGTGAGCGGCGCCACGGCCGCCATGACGAGGAAGACGATCTGGGTGGTTCCGAGCTGATTGCCCTTGAGGCGTGAACTATGGCCGGTAGCCGGTGGAGCGAGCTGGGTGTCAGCACTCATGGAATCCTCCGATGGGTCTCGGCGATCCGGGAGGACCGCTGAACCCACTGAATCAGACTCAGAGTATGAATTGACGACTTGAAATCTACCTTTAACGCGCTTGCAACATTCCCTTCCGAACAGCTTCGGGGAACCGCGGCGCGCCTGCCCAGGCGCCGTCCCGGCCAGCGCGCGACCGGCTCAGGCTCACCCGGGCGGCGTTGCCTCCGGTGAGAGGCCTTTGCGGCGTGGCGCACCGCCCGATGCTAACCGGCGCACGAGCGGCAGTTCCCACCTCCCGCTCACCAGCCGGACCCGCACCGCTCCGGAAATCTGGTCGATGGCCATCGTCACGATGATGACGACGAGGAGCAGCATGCCCACGACATCCCAGTTGCGGAACTGCACGTTGTCCTGGAGCATCTTGCCGATACCGCCTGCGCCGATGAGTCCCAGGATCGCCGAGGCGCGCACATTGATCTCGAAGCGGTAGAGCCAGAAGGACAGCACCTCGGGGGCCGAGCTGGGCCACACGCCCCAGCGCAGCAGGGCAACCATGCCGCCGCCGCTCGTGCGGATGGCCTCCAGCGGTCCGCTCTCGGCGGCCTCGAACGCCTCATATCCCCATTTGCCGAGCGTCCCGATCGAGCCGATGGCCAGCGCCAGGGCCCCGGTGAAGGGGGTCAGGCCGGTCACCGACAAGATGAGGATCGCGGTGACCACCTCGGGCACGGCCCGGATGATCGCGAACAGGCCGCGCAGCGGGAGCCGCACACCGAGGGGGGCCAGGGGCCTGGCCGCGAGAAAGCTGAGCGGGAACGAGACGACGATGCCCAGCACGGTGCCGAACCAGGCCATCTGAACCGACAGAATCATCGACGAGAAGGCCTCGCCGGCCTTGTGCCAGGCCGGCGGCACGAACAGCGCCCGCAGATACTTCGCGGACTGACCGGGGAAGTCGAGCAGCGCCGACCACTTGATGCGCACCGACCAGAATGCCGCCACCACGATGAGCGAGACCAGCCACCAGGCTGCCCGCTGGCCCCAGTTCGCGGGCCTCACGGGACGCACCGACCCTGCAGTGGCGCTCACAGCAACTTCTTCCGCAGCCAGGAGGAGAAGCCCTCGAGCAGGACGACGAGCACCAGGATCTCCACGATGATGAGCGAGAGATAGTGGTAGAGGAAGTAGTTGCGCACATTGTCGATGAGAAGGCCCAGCCCGCCGGCGCCCACCAGGCCGATCACCGTCGAGGCCCGGATATTCAGCTCGAAGGTGTACAGCACCTGCGAGGCGAAACTGGGCAGGATCTGGGGCAGCAGGCTCATCCTGTTGGCCCCGAACCAGCTGCCTCCGGCAGCCAGCGCAGCCTCCTGAGCGCCGAGGTCCTGGCCGTCCAGCGCCTCGGACACCAGCTTGACGATGATGCCGATATTGAACAGCACGAGAGCCAGGATGCCGGCCAGCGCCCCCACGCCGACGATGGCCACCAGGATTGCCGCGTAGAGGATGTCGGGAACCGAGCGCACCAGGTTCATGACGAAACGCACGACGCGTAGCACGGTGAGATTCGGGTTCGCGGCGCGCGATGCCCCGAATGCCAGCGGCAGGGAGAGCGCTGAGCCGACGGCTGTGGCGATGACGGCCATCTGGAGGGTTTCCACCAGAGCGGGAAGAGTCTGGGGGAAGAAGCTGTAGTCGGGCTGGAAGAGCTGGACGAGATTGCCGACGGCATTGGGCCAATTGGCGAGGATCGCCGCCGGATCCACGTCGATGCCGCGGGCCGACCACACTGTGATGGCCATGACGAGCACGATCACAATGCCGGTTCGCAGCCTGTGGTCGGGCCTGCTGGGCCGAGCCGTCGGCCGCTGCCCGCTCCCATCGACGGGGATCACAGCCTCACCCCCGAGTCCAGGACGTCCTCGGCGCTCAAGGAGCGTCCGTAGATCTCCTCGAAGACCGACTCGCTCGCATCGGCCACCGGGCCATCGAAGATCACCTCTCCGGCGCGCAGGCCCACCAGGCGCTCGCAATAGCGCCTGGCCAGGTCGAGGAAATGCAGGTTGACGAGCACGGTGATGCCCAGATCGGAACAGATGCGCTGCAGATCGCGCATGACGACGTGGGAGGTGGGGGGATCGAGTGAGGCGACCGGTTCGTCGGCCAGGATCACTCGCGGCTGCTGGGTGAGGGTGCGGGCAATGGCCACCCGCTGCTGCTGGCCGCCGGAGAGGCTGGCTGCCTTCTCGTAGGCCTTCGACACGATCTCGACGCGCTCCAGGGCCTGCATGGCCAGTTCGACATCGTCCTTTGACCACGCGGCAAGCAGGACTCGCCAGGCCGGATTGTGGTACAGCCGGCCCATCATCACATTGTTGAGGACGCTGGTGCGCTTCACGAGGTTGAAGCTCTGGAAGACCATTCCCACCGAGGAACGCAGCTGGCGCAGTTCCCGCGATGCCATCTGGCGCTGGCCGGCGGGGCGCAGCTCGTGATCGCCGAGCGTGATGGTGCCGCTGGTGATCGGTACGAGCCCATTGATGGTGCGCACCAGGGTGGACTTGCCTGCCCCAGACAGGCCGACGATACCGACCATCTGGCCGGCCGGAATGTCGAGGCTCACATCGCGCAAGGCGGTGAAGCCGTTGGGATAGGTGACCCCGACATGACGGATGCGGATGTCCGCCCCGGTGCGCGTCATGGGATCAGCCCAGTCCGATCGACCGGGCGGCGGCCTGCGTCTGGCCAAGGGCCTCGACGTCGGCTGGCTTCATGCCGGTGATCTGGTAGATGGCGGTGAGCGTCTTCACCCCGTCGGGAGTGCCGGCGTAATCGAGCATGGCGTTCTTCACCTTGTCCTGCCACTGTGCGCTCATCTTGCCGGTGATCGACATGCCGTCATTGGGAACCTCGTCGGTCAGGGCGAACACGACGACCTTGTTTCCTACGTCGGGGTTGTCCTTCTTGACGACCGTACGGGCGTCCCAGTAGCTGAAGCCCACCTCGGCATCACCCTTGTACACCGCAAGGACCGAGGCATCGTTGGCGGTCACCTTGACCGGGGTGACGTCGCCGACGGAGACGCCCTTCGCCTTGAGGGCTGCCACCGGGAAGATGTAGCCGGCCGGCGACGCGGCCGAGAGCATCGCCACCTTGGCGCCTTTCACCTTGGTGATGGAATCGAGCCCGGCCGGGCCATTGCCCGACTCGGTGCCGTTGCAGTAGAGCATGCCGTTCGCCCCGGGCTTGGGCGTGTCGGAGCAGTACTTGTCCGGATTGTTGGTGAACATCTGGGCGGCATATGTGCTCTTTCCCTGCCGCAAGGTCTGGAGAGCGGGAACGGCGCCGTATTTGTCGCAGGCCTGGCTCATCTGCAGCGAGGGGAGCATGCCGATCTGAGCCTGATTGGAGCCGATGGCCTCCACGGCGGCCTGGTAGTCGGCGGTGACGACGCCCTCGACGGGGATACCGAGCCTGCTGCTCAGGGCTGATGCCAGCGGCTTGACCGATTCGACGAGCTTGGTGGCGTCGCCCGAGGGCACGAGAGCGAGGGTCAGCTTGGTGGGCGCGGCGGCCGCGGGATCGCTCGTGCCGACGCAGGCCGCAGCGCTCGCCGACGCCGAGGCCGAGCCGTTGGTGCCCGAGGCGGCGTTCTGGCTCACGCCACAGGCGCACAGGGCGAGGGCACTGGCGAAGGCCAGTCCTGTCGCGATGACTCTTGATTGTGTGATCTTCACTGTTGGTCCTTCATGAGGGGTGGCACTCGGTAGCGGGTGGCGGCCCATGGGACTGCCGGAGTTCGGCGACCACAGACCGCGGTTCTGGGAGGGGCGGACGGATGTGTTGTCAGGAGCAGGCTAGCCAGTTATGAACGCTTCGTCCGCACGACGCTTGTAGATGAAATTACGGTTCACGCACTGTTCACCTTCGGTCAGCTGCCCGGGAGCGTCTGGTCTGCGTCGTTTCCGATAATGTGTCAGACACACTATAGTTGGTGACATGGGATCCGTAGCCCTCGAAGGACACCTGCAGGAGCTGCGGCGGGGCACCGTCGTACTCGCCTGCCTGCGGATCCTGGCGGTGCCCGGATATGGCTACAACCTGCTTCAGCAGCTCGACGATGCGGGCTTCGCGACGGACGCGAACACGCTGTATCCGCTGCTGCGGCGTCTGGAGAAGCAGGGCTTCCTCGACAGCGAGTGGAACACCGAGGACACACGTCCCCGCAAGTTCTATCGCACCTCGCCCGCCGGTTCCCGCCTTGCCCAACGGCTCGACCAGGAGTTCCAGGCGATCTCGAAGGCGATCGCCGCGCTGCCCCAGGAGGGTTGACATGACCAGCTACACCGAACGCTATGTGGCCGCCGTGACCCGCACGGTGCCACCCGCCGCCCGCCGCGATGTCGGCGCAGAACTGTCCGCCTCGATCACCGACCAGGTCGAGGCGCGGATTGCCGATGGCGAGTCCTTGCGAAGCGCAGAGCGGGCCGTGCTCGTCGAGTTGGGCGACCCGCTCGTGTTGGCCTCCCGCTTCACCGATCGGCCGCTGTGGGTCGTCGGTCCGCGGTTGTACGCCTCCTGGGTGCGACTGCTCCGGGCGCTCCTGTGGATCATCCTCCCGCTCACCGCGGCCGGTATGGCACTGGGTCAGCTGCTCGCGGGCGCGAGCATCGGCGCAACGGCGGGTGGCACTGCGGTGGGTGTCCTGCAGACTGGCGTGCACATCGTCTTCTGGACCACCCTCGTGTTCTTCGTCCTCGAGCGCGCCGGCGCCACTGAATCGGTGGGCGCTTCTTGGGAACCCGAACAGTTGCCGCAGGCACCTGAGGACTCCGGATCGGTCGGTGAACTCGTCGGCTCGCTGGTGGCCTCTGCGCTGTTCGCGGGCGCTATCGTGTGGGATCGCTTCCTGGGCTGGAACGGTGAGGGCTTGTGCGTCTTCGCCTCCTCGCTGTGGCCCTGGTGGATGTCTGCCCTGTTCGTCGCCCTCGCGCTCAGCGCAGCCATCGAGGTACTGGTCTTTCGCCGCCGGGGGTGGACGATCCCGACGGCCCTCGGCTATGCCGTGGTGCAGCTGGCGGTCACGACCGCGGCACTGGTGCTGCTCGGGCAGGGGATGCTGCTGGACGCTGCGCTGGTGGCCAGTTTCGACGCCGTGGCGCCTTCTGTGCGCACCGTGCTCGGCGTGCTGCTCGCAGGGGGCATCGCCGGTGTGGGTATCGCTTCGGTGGTGACTCCCCTGGGCAGGGCGATCACCGCCCGCGCCCGCCCCAGCTGAGGCAGGAGTGCGCGATGGAGATGCCCCTGCACCGGGGACCAGGTGACGTGCAGTTGACCGTGGCCCCTAATCTTGCTGTGAGTCATGCACCCCCCGGTCGGGGGCTGCAACGGTGCGCCGCCGGCCACCGGGAAAGGCATCGACGGTGCAATTGTCGCCCCACGCTGGTTCCGGGGACACCTGGGCCAAGATCATTCTGTTCGGTGAACACTCGGTCGTCTATGGCCATCCGGCCCTTGCGCTCCCGCTGCGTAGCCTGCGAATGCACGCCCAGGTCCGTCCAGCGGCCGGTGTCCCCATGCTGCGCAGCCTGGACTATCGCGGCGAGCTCGCCGCCTCGGGCCGGCGCTTCGCCTGCCTGCGACGGGCCGTCGACGTCGCTCTCGAAAGGGTGGGGCAACCCCACGCCCGGCTCGATATCGAGACGGTCAGCGATTTCCCGCCGGAACGGGGGATGGGCTCGTCCGCAGCATCCGCCGGCGCGGTGATCCGGGCAGTGCTCGGCGCCTTCGGCGTATCGGCCAGCCCAGCAGAGCTGTTCGAGCTGACCCAGCAGGCAGAACAGGTGGCCCACGGGCAACCTTCCGGGCTGGACGCAGCGGTCACCGCGGCACAGGGGCCGGTCCGTTTCGAGTCGGGGCGCATGGAACTCGTGCAGATGAAGCTCGATGCCCACCTGGTGGTCGCCGATTCAGGGATCCGTGGCAGCACCCGCGTTGCCGTGACGGGGGTGCGCGAGCGCTACGAGCGGGAGCCGGGTGCGGTGGGCGAGCTCCTGGCGGACCTGGGAGGACTCGCCCGGCAGGCCCTGCGCGATGTGGCCGAGGGCAATGTTCATCCCCTGGGCGAGGCGATGAACCACGCCCAGCAGCTGCTCACGAGCCTGGGGGTCAGCCACGAGAGACTCGACGTACTCAATGACGCCGCGATCCGGGCCGGGGCGCTCGGCGCGAAGCTGACCGGGGGAGGACTGGGAGGCTGTGTCATCTCGCTGGCGCCCACCGCCCGGATCGCCCAGCAGGTCCGCTCTGCACTGACAGGCGCGGGTGCGGTGGCGACCTGGATCCATCCGCTCCAGCCGGTCGAGGTGACGGCGTGAGCACGGCGTCCAGGTCTTTCGGGCCCGGCCGGGCGACCGCAGTCGCCCACGCGAACATCGCGCTCATCAAGTACTGGGGCAAGGCCGACGAGACGCTGGTGCTGCCCCGCACCTCAAGCCTGTCCCTGACCCTGGACGGGCTGGCCACCACGACCACGGTCACCTTCACCGGGGCCCGGTCCGACAGCCTGTCGCTGGACGGCGAGGAGCAGTCCGGGGAAGCACTTCGTCGGGTCAGCCGCTTCCTCGACATCGTCCGCGGTCTCGCGGGCATCGAGCAGCACGCCCAGGTCGACTCACGCAACGACGGACCGACCGCCGCCGGGCTGGCGAGTTCGGCATCCGGATTCGCGGCCCTGGCACTCGCTGCGTCGGCCGCCGCGGGCCTGGAGCTGTCCAGCCGCGAGCTGTCTCGACTCGCCAGGCGGGGTTCGGGGTCAGCCTGCCGCTCGATCTTCGGAGGTCTGGTGGTGTGGCGGGCCGGTCACGACGATCTGAGCTCGTTCGCCGAGCCACTGGACTGTCCGATTCCGCTGGCGGTGCTCGTCGCCCAGGTGAACGCCGGGCGCAAGGCGATCTCGAGTCGGGAGGCCATGCGCCGCACCGTGGCGAGCTCCCCGCTCTACGAGGCATGGGTGCAGCGCAGCGCAGTCGATCTCGAGGACGCGCTGAGTGCCCTGCGTGCCGGCGATCTGGGGGCCGCGGGGACGATCTTCGAGGGCAATGCCCTGGGCATGCACGCCACCATGATCTCGGCCCGCCCGGCGATCGTGTACTGGGAACCCGACACCGTGCGCGTCCTGGACGCGGTGCACCGGGCCCGGGACGCCGGGCTGCCGGTATGGGCCACAATGGACGCCGGCCCGAATGTGAAAGTCGTCACCAGCGCCGAACTGGCCACCGAAGCGGCGGCCTGGCTGTCAACGAGACTGGAGAACATACCCGTGTCGGTGAACTGCTGCGGCCCTGCCGCGCGTCTGATCAGTGAGGATGAGCGTGGCTGAGGTCCGTGCCCCGGGAAAGCTCTACATCGCCGGCGAGTATGCCGTGGTCGAGCCCGGGCAGCCAGCAGTGCTGGTTGCCATCGACCGATACATCACGGTGCGGGTCGTCGCCGCCACCGACGCCGGGCACATCCGTTCCGATCAGTACGAGAACCTTCCTCTGGTGTGGCATCGACTCGACGGCGATCTGGTCATCGAGTACGAGGAGACCCCCTACAGTTTCGTGCTCTCGGCGATCCGGGTCGTCGAAGAGGCCGCCCGCGCGCTGGGTGCTCCGCTCACGCTGTTCGATCTCGACATCACCAGCGAGCTCGACGACGCGTCCGGACGCAAGTTCGGGCTCGGCTCCTCGGCGGCGGTGACGGTGGCCACGGTGCGCGCCATGGCGCAGTTCTACGGCTTGCAGCTGAGCGAGATGGAGATGTTCAAGCTGGCCCTCATGGCCAGCGACGATGTGCAGCGCTCCGGCTCTGGCGGGGACATCGCCGCCAGCTTCTTCGGTGGTTGGATCGCCTATACCTCCTTCGACCGCTCGTGGCTGCGGACCCAGCGCTTCGACGTCCCCGTCGCCGAGTTGATCGCCCGCTCGTGGCCGGGCCTGTCGGTGCGCGAGCTCACCCCGCCCGGCGGGCTGCGGCTGCTCGTCGGCTGGACGGGCACGCCGGCCTCCACCTCGCGCCTGGTGGGCGATGTGCAGGCCCGCAAGGGCATCCGAGGGGTGCACTACGAGGACTTCCTCGCCCGCAGCGCCCAGTGCGTGGCCACCCTCATTGCCGCGTTCGACGAGGGCGATGCGGCGACGATCCTCGTCCAGCTCAGCCGCAACCGGGAGCTGCTCAATGCGCTGAGCGAGCACACCGGGATTGTCATCGAGACCCCCAAGCTGCGTCGGCTCGTCGAGATCGCCGAGTCGGCCGGTGCGGCGGCGAAGAGCTCCGGGGCGGGCGGGGGAGACTGCGGCATCGTGCTGTGCGACACGGGCACCGATGCCGCCAGGATCACCGAGCGCTGGGCGGGGGCCGGGATCACGGCTCTGGGCCTGTCGGTGCATCAGCCGATGCGGATGCCCCGATGAGCACCGAGCGGAAGGACCAGCACGTCGCACTCGCGCAGAAGCTGCGCGACGAGAGCCGGCCCAACGGCTTCGACGACATCGGCTTCATCCACCACAGCCTGGCCGCGATCGATGTGGCCCGGGTCGACCTCTCCACGAGCGTGCTCGGTGCGCGATGGCCACTGCCCTTCTACATCAACGCGATGACTGGCGGCTCGCAGCGCACCGCTCGAATCAACGCCGGGCTGGGCCGGGCCGCCCGGGCTGCCGGGGTGGCCATCGCCACCGGCTCGCAGCACATCGCGCTGCGCGATGCCAGCCTCGAGGACAGTTTCCGGGTGGTGCGCCGCGAGGCGCCCGATGCCTTCGTCTTCGCCAATGTCGGCCCGACCGTCAGTCCCGAGCAAGCTCGCCGGGCCGTGCAGATGCTCGACGCCGATGCCCTTCAGGTGCACATCAATCCCGCTCAGGAGATCGTCATGCCCGAGGGCGATCGACAGTTCAGCGACTGGGCACAGCGCATCGAGGCGATCGCCGGCGCAGTGCCGGTGCCGGTGCTCGCCAAGGAGGTGGGCTTCGGGCTGAGCCGGCGCAGCATCGAGGAGCTGGCCCGCAGAGGCGTCAGAGCAGCCGATGTGAGCGGGGCCGGCGGCACGAACTTCATCGACATCGAGAACCACCGCCGTCGGCGATCCGAATACGGCTATCTCGCCGGCTGGGGCCAGTCGAGCGCCTTCTGCCTGCTCGAGAGCCTGCACCTGCCTCCAGCCGTTCCGCTCGAGATCCTCGCCTCGGGCGGCGTGCGTCATCCACTCGACGTGGTCCGGGCGCTGGCGCTGGGGGCCCGCGCGGTGGGGGTGTCGGGGCACTTCCTCCATACCCTGCTCGACGAGGGCGAGGAGGCGCTCATCGCCGAGCTCGCGCGCTGGGCCGAGCAGCTGAGCTCGATCATGGCGCTCATGGGCTGCGCCAGCCTGGCCGAGTTGTCGAAGGTCGATCTCCTGGTCACCGGGCGGACCGCCGAGCTGGCCCGGCTGCGGGGCATCGACCTGGCGGCCCTGGCGCACCGCCAGCACTGAGCCGCCGGGCTCGGCTTGCTCAGTGGACCGCGAGCAGGTGGCCCAGCTGCGGCACGATCCAGGCGGAGGCGTACAGAGTCATGAACTGCACGCCGTAGTTCACGCCCATCTTGTTGAGCGTGCCGCAGACGATGCCGATGAGCAGCACGCCGAAGATGTTGAGGAATCCCGCATCGATGTAGGCGAGCAACAGGATGAAGGCGATGAACAGCGCGAGCACCGCCTCGTGCGGCACCTTCGTCATGACGAAGTGGGTGATCTGTGACGACCAGCGCACCGCGATGATGTAGGTGAGCACCAGGGCGACGAGTGCCCCGAAGCAGACAGCAACGACGAACTGGGGCATGGTGAGCAGATCGTGCAGGTTGTGCCCGACCGAGTAGACGGGCGGAGCGATGAACAGCGGCGAGGCCGGGCCCACCGAGACCCCGGACAAGGGGATGCCCAGCGCGACGAGCGGGATGATGACCCCGACCAGATAGGTGGAATGGGTCAGGGCGCTCATGACCGTGACCGCCCGCTGCGAGCGGGCCACCGGATCCTTGCGGCTGCCGGCCGTCGCCTCGCCGAGCAGGAAGGTCAGGCCGACCGGGCTGAGGAAGAACAGTGGCGTGGACGCCGCCGCCATGGCCGCGCTCCACCAGCCCTCGGTCCTGGTGATGAGCCGGTTGGGCAGGAGGCTCTGCCGCTCGAATCCGGATCGGGCCAGGGCCACCTGGGTGCGCCCCATCCTCGGCAACGCCGCGCGCTGTGAGGAGTTGAGCAGGCTGAGCAGGGAGACGAGCATGGGCCCCACCGTGATGCCGAGGAAGAAGGAGATGCTGATCGTCTTCTCCTGGGGAATCGCCCCGATGCTCTTGTAGAGCATCGGCAGGGACTGGAAGAGCAAGGACAGCGGGACGATCGCGATGAGTGCGAGCAGGCGGTTGCGCCCCAGCAGGGCCAAGACGACGGCCCCGACAGTGAGCAGCAGCGCGGCCTGGGACTTGAAGGTGCTGGCCAGTGGGGCGATCGCCACCGCGATCCCGAAGCTGATGGGGATGGACACGAGGGTGCCGATCGCCGAGCCGACGGCCATCTTGCGAATGGTCGTGGATGCCAGGCCCTTGGCCCTCAGCAGCAAGGAGTGCTCCATCATCGGCGCCGACATCACCCCGCCCGGCAGACCCACCAGTGCGGTCGGGATGGCGTTCATGAGGTTGAGCGTGACGATGGCGGCGATGAAGAAGGCGAGCACCACCATCGGCTGTACGCCGGCCAGGACGACGGCAAGAGTCACTGGGGCGAGGACGCTCGTCTCGTCGGTGCCCGGGATGAAGCCGATGAAGGTGTAGAGAGCCACCGCGGCGAGCACGGCGAGCAGCATCTGGAACACCACGGTGGCGGTCACCGCACGCCACCTTCCCAGGCCGCGGCGGATGCATCGATTCCGGCCTCGGCGTCGTCGACGATCCGCACATCGCGCTTGGGAGGCACGATGAGGCAGTTGACCGCGAAGCCGACGGCGGAGCCGCCGAGCCCCCAGAAGAGCAATGGCTGCCTGAGCAGGGTCGCGATGAGGCAGGCCAGGACCACTGCCGCCACGGAGACGGCCAGCGAGATGAGCAGATCATGCAACGAGACGAGGTCGTTCCAGACCTCGATGGTGCCGGTCTGCGCTGGCCGATCGGGCGTGGGGGAGTCGGGGGCTGAAGGAGGTACGGCGAGCGAGGACGTGATCGGCTCCTGTCATCGGGAGGCTGAAACGTCGCTACTGTAGCCGTGCCTTACATGACGGCGTTATGGCACGACAATGCCTGGTCTGCCATGGCCATGACGCCGTTATCGACGTGGCCCGCCAGGTGCGCAGGGACCACTCGCGGTGGATCTGGTGAGCTTTCGACCGCTCACGAGGAAGTCATGTCAGGATCGAGGGGTGAGTTCCTTGCGCGCGGTCTTTCTCGACTTCGATGGAACGCTGGCCGAGGGCGGTGTCGTGCCGCCCGCCCATGTCGAAGCGGTGCGCAGGGCACGGGGGCGGGCGCGTGTCCTGCTGTGCACCGGGCGCTCGAAGGCGATGCTCGGGCAGATCTGGCCCATCGGTTTCGATGGTCTGGTCGCCTCGGCCGGCGGATATGTGGAGGTGGACGGGCAGGTGCTGCTCGACCGCCGCTTCCCCTCGCCGCTCGCTGCGCGCACCGTCGAGGTGCTGGACGCGCATCAGGTGGCCTATCTGCTGGAGGCACCCGATAAGGTGCTCGGGCCGCCGGGAGTCATCGGCCGTATCGCCCAGCGGCTGGAACGCGGCGGGATCGATCCCGGCGCGCTCCTCCCGGGGCTCGGGGTACAGGAGAGCGGCGAGCTGCGCAGTGCATCGTTCGCGAAGGTGAGCTGCTACGACTCGCCCGTGCCCCTCGAGCGGCTGGTCACCGAGATCGGCGCGGGCGTCGCCACCATCGAGTCCTCCTTGCCCGGCGGCGCGCACGATGGCGGGGAGATCTACCTTCCGGACATCCACAAGTCCCTCGGCGCGGATCTCGCAGCGCGGGCAATGGGTGTGCCGCCCTGCGAGATCATGGCGGTGGGCGATGGCATGAATGACCTCGAGCTCCTCGAATTCGCGGGCCTGGGGGTGGCCATCGAGGGCTCCGATCCTCGGCTGCGCGCTGTCGCCCAACGGCTTGCCCCGCCTCCTGGCCGCAATGGGCTCGCGACACTGTTTGCTGAGCTGGGGCTCACCGACACCGCAGCGCCGGAGTGCTGAGGACAGCTAGGCGCCATTCGTGGCTGGGGCAGCGTCGGGCGATCCGGCGACCAGTGGGTCCACGAGTTCGCGTTTCATGAGGTCGAGGAGCGCAGAGGTCGCGCGGCGCAGCGGACGGCGGCGCGAGACCGCTGCCCACACCTCGAAGGGCGGGATGTCCTCCTGGGGGCGCAGCAGCCGCACGTCCTGGGCACCCATGGCCGCGAACTGTGGGACCAGGGCCAGCCCCAGCCCGGCCACCACATACTCGGCCACTGTGTCGATCTCCGCCACTTCCATGAGCACCCGTCGGCTGGTGCCCGCAGCAGCGAACGCGTCGTCGCTGATGCGCCGGGAGCCATAGCCCAGCGGCACGTCGATGAATCCTTCGCCGTCGAGCTGGCCGAGCGACACGGACTGGGAGCGCGCCAGTGGGTGCTGGGCCGGCACGACGACAACGAAAGGGGAGGACGCGACGACTCCGCCGCGCAGCGAGGCCGGCAGTCGGTTCACCGCCGCGAGCAGGGCGATGTCGATCTCGCCGCGCTCCAGCTGGGCCACGAGATCGGAGGAACCGAGCCGGGCCGTGCGCAATTGCACCGTGACCTGCGGGTTCGTGGCGTGGAACTCTCCGAGGAGACCTGGTACGTCCACGAGATTGACGGCCGTCATGAGCCCCATGCTCACTGTCCCGCGCAGCCCGGTACCCGGCTCGCTCATCGCCTCCTCGATCTGGCGCATCCGATCGACGATGTCCAAGGCCCTCACGAGCAACTCGTCTCCGGCACGGGTCAGGCGGATTTGGCGGTGGGTGCGATCGAACAGCTCCACGCCGAGTTCGTGCTCGAGCTCGCGCACGGTGGTCGACACGGCCGACTGGGCGAGCAGCAGCCGCTCGGCGGCTCTGGTGAAGCTGAGATCTTGGGCGACGGCCGCGAAGACCGTGAGGTGACGAATGTCCATGACACGATAATGCATCTGCCGATCAGATGAGACAGTTCGCGAATGGCGTCTTCTTCAGAAGGGACGGGCGCGTCACGATGGATCCACGCACAACGAAGGAAGAGTCTTGACAACGTTCGCCCAACCACTTTCCCCAGCCGAGCCGAGCCCGGAAACGACACCTGAGCCAAAGGTGGCCGCCAGCCAGCTTCCCCGACGATCCGCCGATCGCGTCGTCGAGGCGCTTTGCGCCGAGGGCGTGAAGTGGGTCTTCGGGGTCCCCGGCGCCAAGATCGATCCGGTCTTCGATGCCTTGGCCGAGGTCGAGGGCCAGCAGGGCGCCCCCCGGCTCGTCACCTGCCGTACCGAACAGGACGCCGCGTTCATGGCCGCCGCTGTGGGCCGTCTCACCGGCGTCCCCGGCGTCGTCCTGGTGACCAGTGGTCCGGGCACGAGCAATCTTGCTACCGGCTTGGTCACCGCCACCACCGAAGGCGACCCCGTCGTGGCGATCTGTGGTGCTGTCGCGAGGTCCCAGCATCTCAAGCGCACCCATCAGGCAATGGACGCGGTGAGCCTGCTCTCGAGCGTCACGAAGTCGGCCTGTGAGGTCACCGATCCGGACAATGTCGCGGAGGCCCTGATCGGGGCGTTCCGCACGGCACTCCACGAGCCGCGGGGCGCGGCCGCCGTGGTGCTGCCCTATGACGTGTCCACCGAACCTACCCGGATCGGCTTCAGCGATCCGGTGATGGCCGCTGCGAAGGGGCCGGCGTCCGCCCAGTCTGTCGACCGGGCGCTGGAGCTCATTCGCCAGGCCCGCTTCCCGGTGCTGCTCGCCGGCGCGCGCAGCGGCGACGACCATGTGGTTGCGGCCTTCCACGAGCTGCTGCGCGCGAGCGGCCTGCCGGTGGTGGAGACCTTCCAGGCCGCCGGTCTCGTCTCGCGCGAGCTGGAGGCCAACTACCTGGGACGTGTCGGCTTTGCCCGCAACCAGCCGGGCGACGTGCTGCTGGACCAGGCCGATCTGGTGATCTCGGTGGGCTACGACTTCGTGGAGTTCGGCCCGGCCGAGTGGAATGTCGGCAAGGCGCGCCCCATCGTCCATATCGACGAGATCGCCGCCGATGTCGACAACGACTACCGCCCCACCGTCGAGCTGGTCGGCGATATCGCCACGACCCTGGGCCTGCTCTCGCAGCGGATCGGCACCATCGAGTTCAGTGACGCGGCTCGGCATGTCATCGCGCGTGAGCGCGGCCGACTGGCGCTCACCGACCTCGGCGATCCCGATCACGACGATTCGGCAGGCCTTGACCCGGTGGCGGTGGTGGCCGCCATCCGCGAGGCGCTGCCCGATTCGGCGACTGTGCTGTGCGATGTCGGCTCGCACTATCTGTATATGGCCCGTCACTTCCGTACCTACCGCCCGCGTTCGCTGCTGTTCTCCAACGGCCAGCAGACGCTCGGGGTGGCGCTGCCCTGGGCCATCTCCGCGAGCCTGGCGCGTCCCGGCACGCCGATCTTCTCGGTCTCCGGGGACGGCGGCTTCCTGTACTCGGCCGTGGAGCTCGACACCGCCGTGCGGCTGGGCACCTCGTTCACCCACCTGGTGTTCAACGACTCGTCGTACAACATGGTGGCCTTCCAGCAGGAGCAGAAGTACGGCCGCACTGCGGGAGTCGATCTGGGCAATCCGGATCTGGTCGGATTCGCCCGAAGCTTCGGGGCGCACGGCCATCGCGTGACGCGGATCGGCGATCTCGTGGGGACCATCCGCGCAGCCATGAGCGAGGCCGGCCCGTCGGTCATCGACGTTCCGGTGGACTACAGCAACAATCTTCGCCAGCTCGGCGGCGATCTCCTCGCCGACGTCCTGCTGTAATACGGAAAGGTTGACAATGAGCAGCAATTCCCGTCATGCCCTTTTTCAGACGAGCCTCATGAGCGCGCTCCTGGATGGCGTCTACGAGGACGAAATGACCGTCGCCGAGCTGCTGGAGCACGGCAGTTTCGGTATCGGCACCTTCAACGCGCTCGACGGCGAGATGGTCGTCGTGGACGGCACTGCCTACCAGTTGCGCGGCGACGGCACTGTCGTGGTCGCGCAGGGCGCGGACAAGTCTCCCTATGCGGTGGTCACCGATTTCGAATCCACCGTGACGCGCCCCGCCCCGCACAATGCCACCCGGGCCCAGTGCGGCGCCTTCATCGACGAGCTGACCGATTCGCCGAACTATATGTATGCGCTGCGGATCACCGGGCGATTCTCCTGGGTGACGGCGCGGACCGTGACCCGCCAGGAGAAGCCCTACCGTCCGATGACGCAGGCCACCGATGACGACGCGGTGCTGCGGTTCGAGGACACGGTCGGCACGATCGTGGGTTTCCGCACCCCGCTGTACGAGCAGGGCATCGGCGTCCCGGGATGCCATGCGCACTTCATCAGCGAGGACCGCACCCACGGCGGGCATGTGCTCGACTTCACGATCGCCGAGGGCACCATCGAGCTGTGCCTGTGCACCGATCTGCACCTGCGCCTGCCCCTCAACCACGAGTTCCGCCGCGCTGACCTCAGCCCCGAGGATCTTGCCGCTCAGCTGGAGAAGGCCGAGGTGCACTCGGCGGCCAGTGCGGCCGCAGACCGCTGAGCTCAAAGATCGGATGGGCTCAGGGCCGCAGAGCTGGGCAGAGCCCGAGCGTTCTGTTCGCGGCCCGTGAGGCGTCAGCTGCGTCCGCGGGCCGCGAACAGGGCCCACACGGCGGCGACGAGAGCGATCCCCGCCACCATCGTCACCAGGCCACCCCAGCCGTAATGCAGCCAAGCCACCCCGCCCAGATAGCCGAAGACGCTCGACCCGGTGTAGTACCAGCAGTTGTACAAAGAGGTCGACTGGGAACGGTTGCGCGTGGTGCGCGCGCCCGCCCAGCCCGAGGCGATGGAGTGGGCCGCGAAGAAGCCGGCCGTGAAGATGACAAGCCCAACGATGATCACGGGCAGCGATGAGGACAAGGTGATGCAGATACCGGCGATCATCATCATCGTCGAGGCGATGAGCACCGTCCCACGGCCCCAGCGGGCCGCCAGATCCCCGGAGGCTCGCGAGGACACAGTGCCGGCCAGATAGGCGAGGAAGAGCAGGCTGGTGAGCCCGACCGGCATATTGAACGGCGCAGCCTCGAGCCGGAAGGCGAGATAGTTGTAGGTGGCCACGAAGCCGCCCATCAGCAGGCATCCCTGCACATACAGCACGACCAGCCGGGGACTGCGCAGGTGCTCAAGCGTCGCCCGCGCCACCTGGCGGATGGAGACGCTGTGGGGCGTGAATCCCCGTGGCGGAGGAGTGATCCAGAAGAAGGTGGCGGTGGCCAGTGCCGCCATCACCGCCACGACGAAGGTGCCGATCCGCCAGCCGGCCACGTCCGCAATCGGCGCGGCGACGAGCCGGCCGAGCAGGCCACCGATGGAGGTGCCCGAGACATAGCTGCCAGCCGCGATGGCCGCGTGGCGGGCGTCCACCTCCTCGTTGAGATAGGTCACCGCGATCGCCGGGATACCCCCCAGCGCAGCACCCTCAAGGATCCGCACCACCATGAGGGAGCTGAACCAGGGGCTCCACGGCATGACGAGGCCGAGAACGGTGGCGGCGACCAGGGCGATGCGCATCGCCCTCACCCGCCCGATCCGGTCGGCCACCAGCGACCAGGGCAGCACGGCCACCGCCAGGCCGATGGTGGACGCCGAGATCACCAGGCCGGAGGCCGCGGCGCTCACGTGCAGGTCGTCGGCGAGCCGAGGCAGGATGCCCTGCGGGGAGTACAGCTGGGCAAAGGTGGCGATTCCCGCGCCGAGCAGCGCAATGAGGATTCGGCGATACTCCACTGAATCCTTGCGATGCCCCGTCCAGGTCTGCTGAGCCTCTTGTTTGATCGTCACCGAACCCCCACACGTGCGCACTGCTCCCCTCGACGTTATGCCCGCCGCCTCGTCCGGGGCAACGCGCATCGAGTGTTCCCGAGGGGTGGACGGACCTGCCGATGGGTCCAAGTACCCGTGAATCAGCTGCGGTGCATGTCGCCACTCGTTCCGCACCTGGCCCGGTGACAGACCCGCAGGGCCGGCGAAAAGGTGTCGTGGACAGCGCTGACCCGGCGTTCCGCGATGGAGTTCGCCGTGTCGTGCACGGCGGCGCCCGAACCTCCAGATGCAATATTATGAAATAATTTGACACCGCGATCATCAAGATGTTTCACTCGCCATATGTTCTTCCCGCAGCGCACTCACGCGACGCCGGTGGAGTATCCCGCGTTCTCCTTCTGTTGGTGTTGATTCAGGGGTTCGCCAATGCGAACGAGGATGCTTGAATCCGCCGAATCAGATGTGAGGACAGTTTGTCATCGTGGTCTCTTCAATTGTGGTCATGTCGTCTATCAATGCCCTGCTTCAGACGTCGAATCGAATACTCCCATCAGCCGTGAGCGACATTTCCTGCGAATTCGGAGGCCAGCATCGGGTAACTGGTGACATGGCGAGCGGGTGGAATCGCTACCGATGATCAAATTACTGGTCCGGCGCTCGACGAGCTGGCTGATCCTCATTGTTGTCGCTACAAATGTCACCTATCTCCTGGCAAACCTTTTCCTCGATCCGCGCTCGAACTACCGGGAGACCCGGCCGATTCCCAGCGAGAAACAGATCGATGACTCGCTGGCAGCCTATGGACTCGATCCACGCGTTCCACTCATCGAACGCTGGTGGTCGTGGTTGCGCGATATCGTGCTGCACTTCGACTGGGGTCGATCGCCCAACGGTGGCTCGGTCAACGCCGAAATGGCCTATCGCACCCTGGTCAGCGCCCAGCTCGTCCTCATCGCGACCGTCCTGTGCGTCATCGTCGGCGTCGGCCTGGGGGTGGTCAGTGCAATCCACCAGTACGGTGTCATCGACCGAGTGCTCCAAGCGGTCTCGATCCTGCTCTACAACGTACCGACCGTCGTCATGGCCCTGCTCCTGGTGTTCGGGGCCATCCGGATCAACGAGTCGGTGGGGCACACCCTGTTCCTCGTCGCTGGTTCGCAATCACCGCAAGTCAGCGGCTTGTTACCGACCATCGTGGATCGGCTGGCGCACCTGCTGCTGCCTACTGTGTCACTGACACTGCTGGGATATGTCGGCTATCACCTGACCCAGCGCTCCTTGCTGCTTGACACCATCAATGCAGATTTCGTGCGCACCGCCAGAGCCACTGGGCTTCCCTACGGAAAGGCCATCCGGCGTCATGCCCTGCGCGCCGCGCTCATCCCCACGGCGACCTCCGTAGCCTTCAGCATCCCCGGAGTGTTCACCGGCGCGATCATCACCGAGAGCATCTTCGGCTGGCACGGCATGGGGGAGTACTTCTCGCTCACCTTGGCCAAGAACGATGTGAACGGCGTGGTGGCGGTTGCTGCCTTCGGCGCACTCATGACGGCCATCGGCGCCATTCTGGCCGACATCGCCACGGCCTTTCTCGATCCGCGTGTGAGGCTGGCATGAGCGTCACCACGGCCTCCATCCTCCGAATCGAATCGGTCCATGCTGAGCCCGAGCGGCTGGGACGCACACGCCTGTACGTGCGCCGTTTCATGCGCAATCGGGCGGCCTTCGCAGGCCTGCTGATATTCGCACTGTTCGTTCTAATATCGCTGTTCGGCGGCTTCCTCAGCCCGTACAACTATGCCACCCCAGATTTCTTGGCGCTGACCCAGCCTCCCAGCGCGGCACACCTGTTCGGCACTACGAGTGGCGGGAACGATGTTCTCGCGCAAGTGATTCATGGAATGCAAAGATCTCTGACAATTGCGATATGTGTCTCGCTCGCCACAGTGATTCTCTCGGCTGTTATCGGAGCCGGTGCGGCATATCTTCGAGGTACTGTGGAAAAAGTATCGCTGGGCCTCATCCATTTCCTGCTCGTCGTGCCATCCTTTCTTATTCTTGCGCTCATCGCGAATAGTGTGGCCGGCGATTGGCGGGTTCTCATCGTCGTACTGTCGGCATTCGGCTGGGTGGGTGCGGCCCGTGTCATCTGGTCGGTCTCCACGACGCTCAGGGAACGCGAGTACGTCGTCATGGCTGAGCTCATGGGAGTGGGGAGGTGGCGGATCATCGTGCGGCATCTCATTCCCAATCTGGCGTCCCTCCTCATCGTCAACGCCACCCTCGGCGTGGTCGGCACCGTGCTCACCGAGACCTCCCTGTCGTTCCTGGGCTTCGGCATCAAAGTTCCCGACGTCTCATTGGGTGTCTTGTTGCAAGAGGGTTCGAGCTCGCTGACGACGGCCCCGTGGATCTTCTTCTTCCCCGCGGCGGTGCTCGTCCTGCTCACGGTCTCGGTGACGCTCATCGGCGACGGGCTACGCGACGCCTTCGATCCCACCTCGGCGGCTCGAGGCCGGCGATGAGCCTACTGCAAGTACGCGACCTGAGCGTCACCTTCCCCTCCGAGCACGGGCCCGTGCACGCCGTGAGGGGTGTCGATCTCGAACTGGAGGCCGGCAGAACCCTGAGCTTGGTTGGCGAATCCGGCTCTGGCAAGTCCACTGTGGCAGGCGCCATCATTGGGCTGCTGCCACCCTCGGCGATCATCAGCGGCCAAGTCCTGCTCGACGGGCAGGAACTGACCGGCCGCACCGATCAGGAGCTTTCCCGGGTCCGCGGCCGGCGAATCGGCATGGTCTTTCAGGATCCGCTGTCCGCGCTCACCCCCATGTTCAGCGTTGGGCGCCAGGTCTGCGATGCCATCCGGGTGCACCAGAATCTCACCGCCAAGCAGGCGTGGAACAAAGCGGTGGACCTGCTGGAACTCGTGGGGATCCGCGACCCTGCGCGCCGCGCCAAATCCTTCCCTCACGAGTTCTCCGGCGGGATGCGCCAACGGGTCGTCATCGCCATCGCCATCGCGAACAACCCCGATCTTCTCATCGCCGATGAGCCCACCACCGCACTGGACGTCACTGTGCAGGCCCAGGTGCTCGAAGTGCTGCACACTGCACAGCAGGAAACCGGCGCGGGCCTGTTGCTCATCACCCATGATCTAGGGGTCGTGGCAGGTCACGCCGACGATGTCAACGTCATGTACGCCGGCGCTGTCGTGGAACACGCGAAGGTCAACGAACTGTTCGCCCGCCCACTCATGCCCTACACCATCGGCCTGCTCGGTGCCGTACCCACCGCAACAGCCGGGCAGCGCACTCCACTCATCGCCATCCCAGGCGATCCGCCCCAGCTCCATCAGGAGCCGTCCGGGTGCCCATTCATCGACCGCTGCCCGGCTGCCATCGAGGCTTGCGCCCAAGCCGAACCCGCATTGCGCTCCGAGACCTCGGGTCATCTCGTCGCCTGCATTCGCTCCGGCGAGATCGCCCACGACGGACTCGATATCGCCGCGCTGTATGCACGAGGAAACGAAGCCGTCGAGCAGCGCAGTATCCAGCACGGTGAACTCGTGCTGTCGACCCGTCGACTCGTGAAGTCCTATCCGATCACCAAGGGCACCTTGCTGCGTCGCCAAGTGGGCACCAATGTCGCGGTGCGAGGTGTCGACTTCGATCTGTTCGCTGGGGAGACGCATTCCCTGGTAGGGGAATCCGGAAGTGGCAAGACCAGCACGATCATGGAGATCCTGCACCTCAACCCGCCCGAGAAGGGCCAGATCGAGGTACTCGGCACGCCCATCACAGGGGCACTGGATGCGCACACCCGGCGCAGGCTGAGGGCGGGAATCCAGCTTGTGACCCAGGACGCGACTGCCTCGCTCAATCCACGCCTCACCGTCTACGATGTGCTGGCGGAACCCCTCCAGGCGGCCCACCGCTCGCGGGCGCAGATTCGCGGACGCATCTATGAGCTGCTCGACCTGGTGGGCCTGGCCCACGACGTGGCGGACCGTTTCCCGACAGCGTTCTCCGGGGGGCAACGTCAGCGAATTGGCATCGCCCGGGCGCTGGCATTGGAACCGAAAGTCGTCGTGCTCGATGAGCCGGTCTCCGCACTGGACATGTCAGTGCAGGCAGACATCCTCAATCTGCTGGTGCGCCTGCAGTCCCAGCTGTCGGTGGCCTATTTCCTGGTGGCCCACGATCTATCGGTGGTGCGCTATCTCAGCGACCGGGTGTCGGTCATGTATCTGGGAACGATCGTCGAGAGCGCGCCCGCCGAGGACCTGTTCGACTATGGCTTGCACCCGTACACGAAGGCTCTGCTGTCGGCGAGCCCGGTGCCAGATCCGGTGGTGGAGAGGACCCGTCAGCGCATCGTCTTGCACGGCGAGACCGGCTCCGAGGACGACGACGGCGGGTGTGTCTTCCGCCCGCAATGTCCGCTCTATTCGGCCCTTCCGGATGAGATGCGTGCCCGATGTCACCAACCTCAGGTGATGCGCGCTCGCAATGGCGTCCCTGGCCACCGCGTGGCGTGTCATGCAGTCGCGGTGGACTGAGCACACTCGCTGCCCGGAACCGTTCAGCACGCCTGCCTGCCAGCATTCCCTGCTCGGCACCCAGAAGATGCCCGATCGGGGCAAAACCGCCGGGCGAAGAGCCGTGAATTCCCTTTCCCCGATGAACCAATTCACCATGGAAGAAGTCTGATGAGAACAACCCGAAGACTGTCCCTCGCTGCCACGATCGCCGCGCTGGCGCTGCTGGCGAGCGGCTGCTCGTCCAGTGCCTCGGCCGGCGCCTCGCAGTCCCCCTCGGCCTCCGCCTCGGCGGTGAGCGCCAAGGTCGATTACAACCCGCAGAGCTATGACAACCTCAAGGATGGCGGCACCTACACCAGTGGCGGATCCTTCTCCGGGGACGACACCCAGGGATTGCCGTGGAATGTCAATGCATCACTGACCGGCGCTCGCATCTGGGCGTGGTACAACCCGGTGGCGATCACTTTCTCGCCGTCTGGCGATGTTCAGATCAACAAGGACTATTACACCGACGCCACATCCGCGACCGTGAACGGCAAGCAGGTCGTGACGATCACGATCAATCCGAAGGCCAGCTACAACGACGGGACACCCATTGACTGGCACTCCATCGAGGCCACCTGGAAGGTGAACAACGGCAGCAACAAGAACTACAAGGTCGGCGGTACCTCTGGATTCGACCAGATCGAATCGGTCAAGCGGGGCATCGATGACCGCCAGGCCGTTGTCACATTTGCGCAACCGTACAGTGCGTGGCCGGCGCTGTTCGCCCGCTTCATCAATCCCGAAGCTGCCAGCGAGGACGATTTCAACAACGCCTACTCAAATCGCCTGCAGCCCCAATGGGGTGCCGGCCCGTTCACAGTCGAGTCCTACGATCAGAATTCCAAGCAGATTGTCTTCACTCGCAATCCCAGGTGGTGGGGACGCACCGCGAAGCTGGACAAGCGTATCTACCTCGATCTTGGATCCCAGTCGGCCATCAATGCATTCAAGAACGGGCAGATCGACTACACGGGGCTGAGCACTGCTGAGGCGCTGAACCAGGCCAAGGGAACCCCCGGTACCGAGATCCGTCAGGGTGGTAGCCCCTTCGAGTACTATCTCTTCGCGAACGGCAGGTCGGAAGTCCTCAAGGACGTCGACGTGCGTCATGCCGTCTTCGCCGCGGTCAATCGCGCCGAAATCGCCCAGATCGAGTTCCAGGGGCTGAACTACAGCGAGCCGCTACCTGGATCGTCCATCTACTACGGGTTCCAGAAGGGCTACCAGGACAACGTCTCGAAGGTCTTGTCCTACTCCACCGATCAGGCCGGGCAGATCCTCGACAAAGCGGGCTGGAAGGTCGGCTCGGACGGTATTCGGACCAAGGACGGAAAGGCACTCGAGGTGAACTACGTGCTGTTCGGGGATGATCCGCTTGACAAGGCGGTCGCCCAGTCACTGGTTGCCTCGGAGAAGAAGGCTGGGATCAAGGTGAACATTCAGGCAACCGACTCCTCGGAGTGGGCGTCCACCATCAATGGCGGCAAGTTTGACCTGGTCCTCTCGGGGAACCGCTCGCTGGACCCGTACGGCTCGTACAGCCTGTCCGGTTTCTACAGTTCTGACAGTGAGAGCAATATCACCGGCATCGGAACTCCCGAGATCGACCAGGAGATCAAGCGTGTCAATGCCATTGCCGATCCTGCCGAGCAGATCGAGCAGGCGAATGCGGTGGAGCAGAAGGCACTTGCCCTGTACGGTGTACTGCCGCTGTACAGCGGCCCGTCGACGTACGCGGTGAAGAAGGGCCTGGCGAATGTCGGTGCGACGATCTTCTACTCACCGCTGCCCGAGGAAATCGGCTGGCAAAAGGGCGTCTGAGGGTCCCCGCCCGGTGGACACCAAGAATGCGGTCCAGTCTCTGCACGCTTGATGTCCACCGGTTCGCGCCGAGGTCGCGTGCTGCCCGGCGCCGCGGGGGACTGCCCTCAGCCGATCAGCTCGGTGTGGACATCGCGAACCCCGTCCTCGTTCATGTCGGCGCTGCGTGTCTTGTGGACATCCCACCGCAGCATGCCGGCCGCGAGGGTGGCGGAGATCAGTGTCGCGAGCAGGATGGCGATCTTGGCCCCCTGAGTGTGCTCGCTGTCGGGGAAGGACAGTTCGGCGATGAGCAAGGACACGGTGAAGCCCATTCCCGCCAGGAATCCGATGGGCAGCAGATCGCGCAGGCCGATGGCGTCGGGTAGGCGCAAGGGTGTGAGCCTGGTGACCAGGGCAGTGGTCCCCAGCACCCCGATGAGCTTGCCGAGCACGAGCCCGATGACGATCGCGAGAACAATCGGCTGGCCGATCACCCGGCCCGGGCCCCCGTCATCGACGAGAGAGACACCGGCGGAGAAGAACGCGAACACCGGCAGGGCCACTCCCGAGGAGAAGGGGCGCCAGGCGTCGTCGAAGCGGAGGGTCCGCGGTTCCTTGTCGTCGTGGATGGGCCGCGCGGGCACGCTGACACCGATGAGCACGCCGGCGATGGTGGCATGCACCCCCGAGGTGTGCATGAATGCCCAGGCCGCCACCGCGACCGGGACGAGCAGCCACCACCGCACACGGCGCATCCGCACGAGCAATCCGAAGACCACGACGGTTCCCAGCGCCGCGGCGAGCGCCAGGAAGTCGATGCTGTGGGTGTAGAACACGGCGATGACGATGATGGCGAGCAGATCGTCCACCACGGCCAGGGTCAGCAGGAAGGTGCGCAAGGCCTTCGGCAATCCGCGTCCGAAGATCGCCAGCACTGCCAGTGCGAAGGCGATGTCGGTTGCGGTCGGGATTGCCCAGCCGTGCACCGCGCTGTGCTCCCCAGTGAGGAGGATGACGAGGGTGAACAGAATCGCCGGGGTTACCATCCCCCCGACAGCTGCGAACACCGGGACAGCCGCTTCCCTGGGGTTGCGCAGGCTTCCGGCGACGATCTCCTGCTTGAGCTCGATGCCGACGACGAAGAAGAAGACGGCGAGCAGTCCGTCAGCCGCCCACTGGGCCAGGCTCAAATGCAGGTGCAGCGCCTCGGGCCCGAGCCTGAATCCGGACAGTGCAGTGAAGCCGGCACGCCATGGCGAGTTCGCCCACACCAGCGCGATGACCGCGCACACCAGCAGGAGCAGGCCGCTGACCGTCTCGGTGGTCACCCACCGACGGTAGCGATGGCGTAGCTCACGGATGCGGGCGAAGTGAGTCATCAATCTCCTCTGGCCGAAGAACTGCCGGTGGGCATGCCACCGATGATGTCGACCAGACTTCCCGACGCACCGGAATCGATTCTACTCAGTGCGCCCAGGGCTGCCCGTCCGGGCGGATGCGGTTCTGTCCGGACGGGCCGGTGGGGTGTCCGCAGAGCCCGCGAGGTGCTCGCCGTGGGTCCGGGCGCCGTGGGTCCGGGCGCCGTGGGCTCGGGCGCCGTAGCTGCCGAGGGTGCTCACGGATGCCGAGGTGCGGACTGCCCGTGAGCGGCGGCCGGGCGAAGGTCGATCCTTCGCAGCAGCTGGGCGTTGAGCGCGACAACGACGGTGGAGATGGACATGAGGATCGCGCCGAGCTCCATTGGCAAGGTGATGCCGATCGGGGCAAGGACGCCGGCAGCCAGCGGCACCGCGAGGAGGTTGTATCCGGCGGCCCACCACAGATTCTGGATCATCTTGCGGTAGCTGGCCTTGGACAGCTCGATCACCGAGACCACCGTGCGCGGGTCGTCGCCGGCGAGGATCACGCCTGCCGAGGCGATGGCGACGTCGGTTCCCGCGCCGATCGCGAGTCCGACATCGGCCTGGGCCAGGGCGGGAGCGTCATTCACGCCATCGCCGACCATGGCCACCCGCTCGCCTGCCGCCTGGAGCTTGGCGACCTCGGCTGCCTTGTCCTCGGGCCGCACCTCGGCCCGCACGCTGTCGATGCCCGCCTGGGCGGCCACTCGCTCACCGACCGGCTTCGCGTCGCCGGTCATCATCGTCACCCTGACCCCGAGCCGGTGCAGCGCGGCGACAGTATCGGCAGACTCGGGGCGAATCTCGTCGGCCAGGCTCAGCGCTCCCACAAGCTGTTCGTCTCGAAGCACGTACAGCCTGGTCAGTCCGGGGTCATGTGCCGTCGAATGGGCGAAGGGATCAGGGATTCCGGTCTGGTCGAGCAGTCGCGGTCCGCCGACGCGGATGGTCGACCCGTCCACCTGGGCACGCACGCCGAGTGCCGGCTCGGAGCTGAACTCACGGGCTTGCGGCACCTGGAGTTCCGCCTCCTGCGCTGCACGGACGATCGCTCGGGCGAGCGGGTGCTCGGAGCCGGTCTCGGCGGCAGCGGCGAGCCGGATCACGTCATCGCGGGTCGTGCTCTCGACGGTCTCGACGAGCTCGAGGGCGGGTTGGCCCTTGGTGAGAGTGCCCGTCTTGTCGAACACGACCGTGGTCACGGTCCGCATGCGCTCGAGGGCAGCGCGGTCCTTGATGAGGACTCCGGCGCGAGCCGCTCGTTCGGTCGAGATCGCCACGACCAGCGGGATCGCCAGGCCGAGAGCATGGGGGCAGGCGATGACCAGCACTGTGATGACTCGCACCACGGCCTGTTGGGGCTGACCGATTGCCGTCCAGACGATGCCGGTGAGCGCTGCCGCGCCAAGGGCAAACCAGAACAGGCCAGCTGCTGCCCGGTCCGCCAGGGACTGGGCTCGCGAGGTCGAGGTCTGTGCCTGGCGGACCAGGCGGCGGATGCCGGCCAGGGTGGTGTCCTCACCGGTGGCCAAGACCTCGACCCGGAGCCCCGAATCGGTGCTCACCGTGCCTGCCGTGACGCTCTCCCCGGGACCCCGGTGTACGGTGCGGGACTCACCGGTGACCATGGACTCGTCCAGATCGGCCTCGCCCTCGGTGATCCGGCCGTCGGCCGGGATGCTCCCGCCCGGGCGCACGAGGACGACGTCGCCAACCACCAGGTCGGCGGTTGGCAGCTGCTCGACCTGGTCGCCGCGCAGCACCTCGGCGGTATCGGGCAGCAGCTCCGCGAGGGAATCGAGTGCGCTCGTCGTGCGGGCGAGGGAGCGCATCTCCAGCCAGTGCCCGAGCAGCATGATGACGACGAGCAGGGCGAGCTCCCACCAGAACTCCATGGTGTGGCTCAAGAGGCCGAGGGTGGCACCCCAACTGGCCAGGAAGGCGACGGTGATCGCCAGGGCGATGAGCATCATCATCCCCGGTCGCCGAGACCTCGCTTCACCCAGCGCACCGGTGAGGAAGGGGGAGCCGCCCCAGGCGTACAGGACCGTGCCCAGGATCGGCGGCAACCATGTCAGGGCGCCGTCGACGGGAAGCCGGTAGCCGACCACCATCGCAAACATCGGCGACAGGGCGACAACCGGCACCGCCAGGACGAGCATCGTCCAGAACAGTCGGCGGAAGCGTCCGGCGTGGCCCTCGTGTCCGGCGTGGCCTTCGTGTTGGGTGCGGCCTTCGTGTCCGGCATGGCCTTCGTGTCCGGCGTGGCCTTCGTGTCCGGCGTGGCCTTCGTGTCCGGCGTGGCCCTCGTGTTGGGTGCGATCCGCATGGTCGGTGCGGTCCGCATGCTCACGGGGGGAACCGTGCTGGTCCGAGGCAGCCGCGCCGGTGGCGAGATGTCCTGCCATGTGATCCGAGTGAGTTGGATGTGCCTCCGTCGTCTCGGGCTGGGTCAGGTCGCTGTAAGAACCCTCGTGGTTGCCCATCTCGGCCTCCTCAGGAATGCTTCGCGAACACCCGCCCCAACCGGTCCGCCAGCCGATCCATTCCCCACCTGGCCCGGCTATGACCGAGCATCGGCATCGGCGGGCCGCGTCACCCGATAGCGCAGATAGACGACACCGGGGCACACGGTGCGGTTCTCCACCAGCTCGAGGTCGGTCCGAGCGCGCAGCGGCGCGAAGAACGGCGTGCCACCTCCGAGGAGCACCGGGTGGATCCGGATCCGGTATTCGTCGATGAGATCCAGTGCCGCTGCCTGCGCGGCGAGGCCTGCACCGCCGATCGCAATCTCACCCTGTACCGATTCGGCACGCAGCCGATGGAGTTCGCCGGCGAGTCCTTCGGTGGCAAGACGGGCATTCCCCTCCACCTGGTGCAAGGTGGTGGAGAAGACGACCTTCGGCAGGGCCCGCCACAGACGGGCCCATTCCAGTGTCGAGAAGTCCAGCGAGGGGCTCTGGTCCACGTCCTCCCAGTACAGCATCGTCTCGTACAGGCGCCGTCCCAGCAGATAGGTGCCCGTCTGCTTGATCTCATCGACCGAGATGCCGAAGAGCTCCTCGCTCGGGACCGTCCAGTCGAAACGGCCATCGGGGCCCACGATGTAGCCGTCCAGGGAAATGCCCATCGAATAGATCACGCGGGACATGTGTCCGCTCCTCACTCGGATGCCGTTCGCGGCGGCACCGCCGGCGCCGATTCTTCGGGTGGATGACTTCGCCCGTGTATTACCCCAGCTGGGGACAATCCATCCAGGCACCATCCACTCCGGCGCACCATCCACTCCGGCGCCGAGGCCCGCCGCAGGGGCAGATTCCCGCCGGTGAGCGGCGCGGATGACAGGTCAGTCTCGGTCTGCGGCGGCGACGAACCGGGTCACTGCCTCGCGTTGTTGCTGCACACGGGCGCGGTTGTCGGCGATTCGTTGCTCGAGGGCTCGCACCCTCTCGAGCAGCTGTGGGCACATGTGCACCCTCGTTGCGCCGCCCCGCAACTCGACGCAGTCGAGATAGCTGCGTGCCGCGGCCGTGCCGAGCCCGGCGTCCAGGATGACACGGATGCGCGCCAGGCTCTCGAGCTGGTCCTCGTCGTAGTCGCGGTAGCCGCTGCTGGTGCGTCGCGCAACGAGGAGGCCGCTCTGTTCGTAATGACGCAGGGCCCGCGGGCTGACGCCTCCGCGCCGCGCGAACTCACCGATCCGCATGTCATCTCCTGCATGCCCGGCACCGCAGCTGGGGCGGTTGTGCTTGACCTTCACGCTGACGTCAACTCCTAACGTCATCGCCATGACCGCCATTCCCTTGAATCCCACTGTCACCCGGGTGATTGTCGTTCCCGGCTTCGGCGCGACTCCGCAAGACCACTGGTTTCCTTGGCTGACCCGAGCGATCCCAGGTGTCGAGGTGCTGTCGATGCCCACCCCTCACGCACCCGAAGCCGCTCGTTGGGTGCCGGTGATCGCCAGGGCGATCGACCACCTGAGTGCCGACACGGCTCTGATCACCCACAGCCTTGGTGGCATCGCCGCTGTGCGGGCAGTCGAATCCCTGGCGAGACACCACAGCGGGCATCTGGCGGCATTCATAGCAGTGGCTCCGTTCGCCCAAGAACTGCCGGCCACCGGCGAGGGGGAGCTGGACAGCTTCGTCGCCACCGGATTGCCGGCATTCCTCACGGGTGCACGCCTCAGTTCTCTGCCAGACCGCCTGGCATCGGTCACAGTGATCCGCTCCGACAACGACCCCCTCGTGCCACCGGCCATCTCGGACAAGTTTGCCGAGCAGACCGGAGCCAGGAGCGTGGTCATCGCGGGAGCGGGCCACTTTCTCGCGAGTGAGGGCATCACCGAACTGCCGCAGGTGGTGCAGGCGCTCAACCGCGGAGCATCAGGCTGACTCAGCCGAACGGTGCGCTCGATGAGCCGCTCAGGCTCCGACGTCGATACGGGGCCCAGGTTTGCGATGCTGAGGCTCGGATGGCGATGCTGAGGCCCCGACGACGAAGGTTGTGTGCCTTTTCTGACGCACGTTGGGCCTGGCGGTGCCGAACCCCGCGTAACAGGCCAACGTGCGTCAGGAAAAGCACGCCTGACCGCCCTGACCAGCAGCACCAGGTTCGCCGTAGGGGGCGAGCCTGCCCGGATAACCCGCATCCCAGATTCGCTGCGCGATGGGTGCTCGGCATGGGGTGGGTGCTTGGCATTGGGTGGGTGCTTGGCATGGACATCATGTGCGCTGGGCAGCCCGATTCCCCCGGGCGAGCGTCCGGTCATCCGCTCCGCTTGGTGCCGGTGCGGATAACCGCGGTCGGTCCGGGAGCCAGTGTCGGTTCGGCGTTCCTAGCCGGCGTGCCGGACGCGCATTCGATCCGAGCCATCCCCGGGGTCCTGCTCGATTCCGGCGATGATGACGCGGATCGTGAAGTCGCGTCGGGCCCGCTCGTCCGGGCCTGTCAGGAGTGCTGCCGACCGCGTGACGCGGGGGAATAGCTGGGGGTCGGCATTCTGGTAGGCAGTACGGACATGCTCTCGCTCGCCGTCACCACGTGCGCGATCGTGCCGCACCGTGCGCTCGACTGCCGTGACGGCGGCGAACTGGGCGATGAGGTCTACCGCCAGGGCAGCACGGTCTTCGGCGATCCCGCCGGCTTCCATGAGCGCGAGCTCGTGTTCGGCGAGCCGGAGCGCTCCGGGAAGCGTGGGGATCGTGCCCAGGGCGACAGCGCTGAGCCCGGGGTAGAACTCCAGGGTCTCGATGGTGTTGGTGATCGTCCCACCCAGCGCCTCCCGCCAGTCGAGGGCGCCGAGTTCGACGAGCTCCACCCTCCCGTAGACGGCGTCGAGCACGTGCTCGAGCAGCACGTCGCGGCTTTCGAAGTAGGCATAGAGCGAGGCCGGACCTGTCTCGACCTGCTCAGCGACATGGCGCATCGACACGGCCTCGACGCCGTGCTCGCGGATGAGCGTCATCGCCGCGTCGAGGATCGAGCGGCGCGAGAGCGGGGACTTCGCAGGGCGCGCCCGTCGTGACACTGGCTCGCGGTGGTCTGGCATGGTTCGACGATAGCAGTTGACACGATTCATATTCGTGACGAATACTGTTCGCGAACGGTGTTCGTCAAAGATGGGGGAGAATCGTGACTGTTCTTGTCGTGGGGGCCAGTGGGTCTGTCGGCGGTGGCGTTGTGGCTGGATTGCTGGAGCGGGGTGTCGACGTACGGGCGACGAGCCGCACACCCGAGAAGTTGTCGCTGCCCGAGCAGGTGGGGGTGTTCGCCGCAGACATGAACGACCCGGCCTCATTCGCGGAGGTGCTGGAATCCGTCGACCGGATCTTCCTCTATGCGGATCTCGCACAGCCGCAGGCGCTGCTCGCTGCTGTCGCTGCAGCAGGCGTACGGCACGTGGTGCTGCTGTCGTCCTCGTCGGTGACATTCCCAGGGGCGGCCGAGGATTTCAACGGATCCCGTTTCCTCGCGGTGGAGCGTGCTGTCGAGGAGTCGGGGCTGGCGTACACCTTCCTTCGCCCGGGCGGGTTCGCCAGCAATGCGGCGCGCTGGAGCTGGGGGATCAAGGCAGACGGCGCCGTGCCTCTGCCGTATCCGGAGGCGGTCCAGGCTCCGGTCCACGAGCAGGACATCGCCGACGTCGCCGTCGTTGCCCTCACTGGTGACAGCCTGATCGGTAAGAGGCCGGTGCTCACCGGTCCTGAGCGACTGAGCTTGCGCGAGCAGGTGGCCACGATCGGCGAGGTGATCGGCCGTCGGCTGTCCGTGATCGAACAGACCGAGCAGGAGTCGTCCGCCATGCTCTCTCGCTATGTGCCCGAGGTGTGGGTGCGTCAGATCATCAAGGGGTGGCGGGAGGCCGTCGGGGCCACCCCGATCATCTCGGGCGAGTACACCCAGATCACTGCGCGGCCCTCTCGCACGTTCCGCACCTGGGTCGACGACAACATCGATCTGTTCCGCTGAGCGACGCCCGGAACCCATCGGGGTGCGCCGGGGCGATGGCGTGCTTTTCATGACCGAAGTTCGCCCTGGCGGCGCGGAACGGTGGTTTTGGGCAGACTTGGGGTAGAAAAAGCACGCCTTTCCCCCCTATAGGAGTCATTCTCGGTTGCGTGTCGCACCCTCGCGGTGCGAATTCCTGGAGTGGGACCACGTGGACTCGCACGGAGCTAGTGGCAGCGGTCCCATGCTTCGGGGGAAGCGCCGCCGCGATCCTCGAACGGAACACCGACATCGCGCGCACCCTTGCGACCGCGCGGCTGGTCGCGGTCACCGGATCGTGGGATCGCCTCAGGTCTGATTCCGCGTTCCATGCGGTGCTGTGGGTCTCGGAGTGGCCGCTGTCACAGGTGTATCCAGGATTCCTCGCCCCGGTACTGCTGTCGTCGGGGATTCAACGCTCGTTCTCGCTCGTGTGCACGCCGATCCGGTCGGATCAGGCAGCACGTGACATCAGGAAGAAGAAGACCGAACTGAACTCGGACGCGGCGCAGCGGCAGGAGATGGGGCGAATCGAAGACGCCTCCCAAACCGCCGAATACGGTGACGTGCTCCCACAAGAAGCCGACCTCACCGCCGGCCACGGCGTCCTCCGCTACACCGGCCTCATCAGCGTCTCCGCACCAACCCCGGAAGAACTCGACACCGCAGTCGCAGCAATCGAACAGGCCGCAATCCAAGCCTCTTGTGAGACCCGGCGTCTCGTCGGGCAGCAGGCCCAAGCCTTCACCGTCGCAGCGTGCCGCTGTGCCGCACCGTCTGACCGAGTCGATGCACGGTTCGAGGGTGGCGCTCGGTGGGGGATATCCTTGAGGCGTGGATTCCTGATACGTCTCCAACTCTTCGACACCACGACGTCGGCCATTATCGACCCCAGGAACTCACACGCACCAGTCTTCTCGTCCCGCTCCGTTTTCGTCGTTCACGACGGTTGAACTGTGGAGCGATCCGCACATCTCCGAGCAGATGCTGATTCAGCATCTCGACCCGATCGCCCCGTTGGCTTCACGAGCACACGGGTTCATCGACCAGTCGGCCGAGTGGCTCATCGGGGCGCTCGCGCTGCATCCGGGTTCGAGAGTGCTCGACCTGGGCTGTGGCCCTGGACTGTACGCGCATCGCCTCGCACGGCACGGCATCCAGGTGCTCGGCATCGATGTCTCACAACGATCCCTCGATCACGCCCGCCACATCGCCACACGCGAAGGTCTGCCTACGTGTTCCGGCTCGGTGACTACCTGAGTGCTGACCTGGGCGAGGGTCATGACGCGGCCCTTTGATCTTCGAGGGCTACTCCGCCCTCAGCCCGGACCACCGTGCGACTCTGTTGCGGCGGGTGCGGGCCGCGCTCCGGCCCGGTGGAAGGATCGTGTTCGACGTCACCGCTGCCGCTAGGTTCGGCTCCTTCGTCGAGGGAATCGTGCAGGAGCCGAATCTGTTGGGCGGGTTCTGGGCGCCGGAGCCCTATGACGGTGTCGTGGAGACGTGGACCTATCCTGCCCTGGCGCTCGCGCTGGAGAAGTACACGATCACCACGGCGCGTGAACAGCGAGAGTTCTGGAACTGGACCCACTGCCTCACTCCCGACCTCGTCACACAAGAACTCCAATTCGCAGGCTTCGACGCACCCGAGGTCTACGGTGACATCGCTGGTGCCGAGTACGAACCGTCGTCTCCGACATTCGCCGTGTGCGCGCAGCGGACGTAGCCGTCACCGCGCCGCCAGCTTGTGATCCACCACCGCGCCTGAACTGGTGCGATATCGGTCCTGTCTCGTACCTCGAACGTCACCGGCAGAAGTTTCCCGCTCAGCGCGGTCTCCGCGATCCACCGGCGAACCTCTGCGGGCAGCTCAGGAAGAGCGCAGAGCCGGTCGGGGTGGCGTTCGGAGAAGTGGAACGTGACTCGCACGGAGCCCTTCCCGACAGCGAGCCACGCGATCGTCTTGGTTTTCAGCGTCGCCTTCGCTAGCCAGCCCCCGTCGCGGTAGTACCGCCATGACACGGTGACCCCCGAATCCGTCAGCACCGCGGTCAGCAGGTCCCAGACCTCGGGGTCGGCGCTCAGGGCGGCACGGATTATCCGCCCATCGGGCTGAATCGCACTGTCCTGGAACACTGACCCCACCCATCAACGGCACAGGCCGTGGCGTACCTACTCGACACCCAGCAGAGCAGGAGGCCCCAGTGTCAACGTTCGAGAACCCGACTGTCGACGCAGCGGAAGCATCCGAAGCGCTGCGCGGCCTCGCACACGCGACCCGTGCGTGTGAGAACCCCGCCGACACCTACACGGTGCTCGGTGATGTCCTTGCCGGGGTGCGCTCCCTCCGGCACGTGCTCGACCAGCTCGCCACCGCCCACGGGACGAACCGGGTGCGCGCATACGACGACGCCGCGGATCAGACTGCCGGCGCGACCTTTGCTCTCACAGCAACAGCCGCGTTGCAGCCGGCCGCGGCGCTCCCGGACGGGGGTGCATGACCGGGTCAATGTGGCGATGTCTGCTTCTGGGCGGATCGCCTGGCATCCCGCACCACCGGTGTCGCGGTGGGGGAGCGTGGTGTTCTTGCAGGGTCAGGATGCTGACGAGGTGCTGGCGATCGTCGACCGCGACTGTACAGACGCCGCGATCGAGCATCTGGCCGGGTTCGACATGGGCGAGGAAACCACGCAGGCTGCGCTTGTCGACGGATACGTCTACGACACGATCCCCACCGGTCCCCTCGACCGCACCACCACCACAATCGCCTACGCGCTGACCTACAACCATGACCACGGGCACGTCTCCCTGCTCCGCGCACACCCAGAACCACGAGAGCGGAAGGTAGGAGGTGCGGCGGCGCGAACCGCGCCGAGCCGGTCACTGGCGCAGGCAAACACCCGTGGTCGAAGACGAGGATGACTGGTTCGCGCCATCGCAGTCCTCGTCGGCGCTACGGGGGCGAGCATTGTGAGCGATCAACAGAAGCCCCATACCGCGGCGCTGGTCGAACCGGCCGGAGAGCGCCGCCGGCAAGGGAAAGCCCGTAAACATGCCGCGAAGATCGAGGCCGAAGAACCTCGTCGTCATCGCACACCAGATCTTCCCCGGCAAGGGCGGGCTCGTCACGAAACCGACCAAGAGCCGCAAAGAACGCCGCGTGCCGATCCTGGAACCGCTGCGGCCCGTGCTGGAACGCCTTGCTGAAGGGAAGGAGCCCGAGGCGCAGTTCGTGGTCGGGCCCAAGGGTGGGGTGCTGACGAGGCCGACCGTCCGCGACGCCACGAACTGGGACGGCATCGTCGCGAAGCTCGGGCTGCCCGACCTCACCCGGCACGGGCTCCGTCCCACGGGCGCGACCTGGATGGCCGATGCCGGGGTCCCGCTGCACGTGCTTCAAGAGATTCTGGGGCACGCCTCGATGGAAACCACTCGCGGGTATCTCCACCCTGACGACCGTCACCTTGCCCCCGCCGCCGAGCAGGCCAATGCCTTCCTCTCCGCTGCCGGGCAACGCAAGCACGCCCGACGCAGCATCCCGGCACCCAGGGGCCTGGGATGCGCTCAGATGCTCGCGGGAGTGCTCCTGGAAGCGTTCTGGTCCCCTTTTGGTCCCCTTATCCACAGGAAGGGGGTTCAAGGCGCCCCTTCGGCCACAGGTGACCGCTGGCGAGAGCGCCGGGAGGGACCAGAGGGGACCACGGAAAAACGACCGCCGGACATGATGAAGCCCAGGCGAGAAACCTGCTCTCACCTGGGCTTTTACGTTGCCCTTATTGACCTCTGTTCCAGTAAATACCCAACAGGGGTAGAAACCGAGAACCTGCGCCGGATCAGGGGTTCTCTCGTCGCATCCCGGACAGCGGGCGCTGACACCTTGCCGGACGGCGCTCAAACCTCTCGCGCTGTCACGGCTCCTCGCCGCAAGTGGAAGCGCCTGAGCGACGAAGCCCGCGCGCAAGTGGTCGCACGGTACTCGGCAGGCGACACTACGACAGCCTTGGCGAAAGACTACGACGTCGCCAAGTCCACGATTATCGGTATTCTCCGCGCCAACAATGTCGTTGTCCGCCGACAGCCGATGACGACAGACCAGGTCAGTCAAGCCGCCCGCCTCTATGAGTCCGGCCTCTCCTTGTCACAGGTGGCCGAGGCGCTTAGCGTGAACCAGGAAACCATGCGGGTGGCGATCATCAGGGCAGGGGTCGCCCTTCGCGAGCCGCGAAGGCGAAGGCGCCGCAGCCGGGCTGAAGGGTATGGATATCACCGCTCAAGAACGCGTCAATTACCGACCAAAATCGATTGTCGCCTATCCATAGTTTTCAGATAGCTCGCAACCATGCTGGCGTCGAGAATCAGCAGCTACACAAGTTCCAGCAGCCCTATGGAAGCGTCTGGCATTGGACGCCAGAGGGCCATCCGAGTAGTTGGTGCACCAAGCTACTACACCCAGCATCGGCAAGCGCGATCGTGCCCATTGCGACGATCAGCGAGACGATCGCGACAAAGAGTGCCCAGCGGCCAATCTTGAAGGCATCGACCGACGCACCTAACGATGCAACGGTCGAGAGGATGTCACGGTAGTCGCGATCTGCCTGTGCGAGTTGGCGGAACTGCTTGTTGTGCTGCTTCCTCACCTCTTTGTTGAAGCTAGTCGGCTTATCAGGCTTTCGCCCGGCCTTCTCGTCTCGGAACTTTGTCCAAGGAGTCGGAACGTAATCAAATTCGGCTCCGCCATCCCAACGCCAGACAGGTGACTTCCAGAATTCCGTAACGTCTCGTCGCACCGTCGCAATGTTTAGGCTTAGCGTAAGCAAGTTCCTGCGGAGCTCCCGTAGAGCAGCGGGCTTGAACTTGCCATGTCTGGTGCTCGCATGATCTCGAATGGCTGCATACCGCTTGTTGCTGACATGAAGAAACTCCGAAACCGCCAACATCACTTGCATGTTGTACATGTATTTGACGCGGTAGGAGATAGCCCGCTCAGCACTCCCTCCTACCATCGAGAGCGTGTCTTTGCCGATAGCCTCTATGATCGCATCCCGATTGCCCCATAGCGTCCAGGTCGGAGCATCACCTAATGCCTCATGCAGGTGATCATTGAGGGGTGAAAGCACCAGATTGGGTAGGTGCTCTGAAGTGACGTGATGGAATCTGTGATCATCAAGTCCGAGCGCCCTAAGCGCATTACTTCTCTTGATCCGCTCTTCGTGTGCCAGCTCTACGTACGGCTCCTCGGTTGGATCGAGCTGCTCAAAGAGCAGCAGATCAAATAGTGGCTGAGCTGACTTATGGATAGCGAAATACCCAGGAACCATCTTCGACATCCAGTCACGAGCTGCATCGTGAAGGTCGCGGCGCTTCGTCTGAGTCTGCCAGTATGCAGACCACTGACGGTCAAAGTTTCGCGGCCGCCCGCCCCCCTTGGTTGGTAGCATCATCGGTTCATGCCGCCGATGCCACTCCTCATCCAGTGATGTTGCAGCCACCTCCGTGAGCGTGAACTCCGCAAGAACCGCGGTCAGGCCAGCACCAACCTGTATGGCTCGAAGATGAATAACCTCGAACTGCGGGGGTAGATCCGCCTCGACACCGTCCGGAACAAACCACTTTGAATCTCTCTTCACAACATCGATAAGTCGCCACCACCAGGCCCCACCCCCGGAGCGGGAGCGTTCGAGCACCGTTGAATTGTCCTCTTCGTGGGATGCCCATCGCTGCCGACGCTGCCAACCGTTCTTGCGAAGTGCATGTTCGAAAGCGTGGAGTTCAGCGGGCGGGAACAGTTCAATCGCCCAGATTCCTGCGACCTTGACATGTTCATCCTTGGGCACGAACAGGTTGTGGTGAAGGTCGTCGAGCGGCCAAACCTTGTCGCGGTCGTGCTCCGCGAACGGGATCAGATAGTTGACCCCTGACCAAATCCAGTTACCGGCTCGTCCTGGGAAGAGCTTTCGCCTCCAACCTGAGCCGAGCCAACGGAGCGATCGATATGGCCAGTCATACCAGCGATACCCCTCTCCGATCTCTGGAACCAGATCATAGGCTTCTTCGATCACCTTAGAGATCGACGATTCATCCAGATCTCGAGGCGACCGTGGCTTTCTACGCTTTTGGCGATACTTCTCTCGATCGCCGTAGTCATCTACCGCCGGCGGAACACTCTCTGGCGGCTGATCACTCATGCCAGTCCTCGCTCGCTAACGGGGCACCGTTAAGCTCGTCGCGGCGTGGGCGCCAGTCCGGCAAGAACTGATCCATCAGCTCGGTGAAGCGCCGGTTGTGGCTGCGTTCGCGCAGATGCGTCAGCTCGTGTACGACGATGTACTCGAGGCAACGCGGGTTTTTCTTGGCCAGCTCGGGATTAATCCAGATCGTGCGGGAGTGCGCCATGCAGGTGCCCCACTTGGTCTTCATCCGTCGCACAACGATCTTGTCGACTTCGACTCCCATGATCGGTTGCCACTTAGCGAGCAGGGTAGGCAGGGCGGCCTTGATCTCTCGGCGGTACCAGCGATCCAGAGCGGAGAGCTTGGCCTCACTGTCAGCACCGGCGGGCGTCACTACCCAGAGTGTCTGCCCCTTGGTCTCGACGTGGAAGTTGCCCGAGGTGCGCGAAACATCGAGCCGGTATCGCTGACCCCAGACGTAGTGAGTTTCACCGGATTGCATCTCACGCTTGGTCTGGCGATCTGCCTTCTGCAGCTGCTCACGCTGACGCTTGATCCATGGCAAACGTTGGACGATCGCTAGCCGGATGGTGTCCTCGTCGGTGGTATCTGGAGCGGCAACGCGAACTCGCCCGACCGGCGGGTAGACGGAGATGTGCAGGTTCTTGATGTCCTTATAGACCACATCAATCCCGAGGCCGGCGACGGTGAGGTAGGCGCTAGCGGTACTCATCGTGCCCCTTCAGAAGCTTCACGAGTGCCTCCAGACGCTCCGCTTCGAAGCCGTCCGGTAGCTCGCGGCGAAGCGTGCGGGCCAGGGCACGCTCCTTGATCGGATTGCCTGCCCAGTCGTGCTCTTTGTTGTTCTGGATGACGTTGCTCAGGTACTCGACATCGACGACGATGTCGCTCGGCCAGCTGAAGTCGACCAGTGCCCGACGAGCTGGAGTTGATGCCCAAGCAGGGTAGGCGGTGTCCGACTCCTTCTTTCCGACCTGAGCGGTCAGGGAGAGGAGGTCGCTCAGGAAGTCGGCGTAGGCCTCGGCTTCCTCACGACGACGCTCGATGATGGCGTCGAGCAGTGAAGACATCTGGTCGTAGTACTTCGGGTTCAGCGCCCGCTCGTCGACGATGGTCTTGCGGACGTTGTTGATGATGGTCTCAGCCACCGCCTCGGGATTCTTTCGGATACCTTCCGGCAGGGTGTCGATGGCCCCGGCACCGCGTTCAACGATCAGCTGCACCAAGCCCTGGTCCAGGGTCGCCACCGTCTCTGATGGCTCGGCCAGGATGTAGGTATCGAGTAGCGAACGCATGCCTGCTTCGAACTGCTTCATGTCTATGTTCTCGCCAGCTCCACGTTCGACCTCATTGCGGACGGCAACGTAGTGAGCGACCTCATTCTTGATGGAAGCCGCTTCGGCAGCCGTGTAACCAGCCGACTCCATGTCGTTTGCCAAGGTGCCGTAGGCGCGAACCAGCGAAGCGACCGACTTATACAGCTCGATACGCTTCGGTTCGTTGAGCTTGATCTGCTCCGCATCGCCCGGCTCAAGCGAGACGAAGTAGTGCTGATACTCCAAAGTTCCCTTCGGCGGAGCCACGGGTTCGCAGAGGGCACGAACTCGCTCCAGTGCCTCATCCAGATCCTGCCGATCCTGCTCGGTGCGATCCTTGAGCAGTCCTTCGATGTCTTCCTTGGCGTAGCCGTCGAGGGCACCCGATGTGTAGTCCGAGATGGCTTGATCGAGCGATTTGAACAGATCACGGTAGTCGATGACGTAGCCGTATGTCTTGTCGTCACCATCGAGGCGGTTGACGCGGCAGATGGCCTGGAACAGGCCGTGATCCCGCATCTTCTTGTCGATGTAGAGGTAAGTGGCGCTCGGGGCGTCGAAGCCGGTCAGAAGCTTGTCGACCACGATCAGCAGCCGCATCTGGCCGGGCTCTTCGATAAAGCGACGCTTGACGTCCTTCTCGAACTCCTCAATTCGCTGCACCGCCTGGTCTGCCGACTCGTGGAAGTAGTCCGCCAGCATCTGGCGGTAGATGTCGTATTTGATCAGCTCTTCATTGTCGCCCGCACCCGTATCCTCTTTCGAGATCGAGGTAGCGGTCGGGACGTAGCTCGACACGATGGCGACCTTTTCCTTGAAGCCCGCCTGGACGAACATTTCGTAGAACTTGCAGGCCTGGTAGACGCTCTCGCTCACCAGCATCGCGTTGCCGCGTCCAGACAGTAAGCGAGGCTCACGCTCGAAGTCCATAAGGATGTCCTGCACAATCATGGCCGCGCGCGAACGAGCCGACACGACCTTCTGCATGGTGCCCCACTTCTTCTTGAGGCGTGCCTTGCTGAGGTCAGTCAGTCCCTTGGTCTTGATATCGAACCACTTGTCAACTTGCTCAGGGCCGATCAGATCCTGGTCGATGTTGCGAGCCGTGTAGCGCAGGTCGAGCACCACGCCGTCGCGCACAGCTTCATCGAACTTATAGGTGTGGATGAACGAGCCAAAAGTCTCGATGCTCGTCATCTTGTCGGCTTTGAGCAGCGGCGTGCCGGTGAAGCCAATGAACATCGCGTCCGGTAGCAGGGCAGTCATCGCCTTGTGCAGCTTGCCGCTCTGAGTACGGTGCGCCTCGTCGACGAATACGAACAGATTGCCCTTGGGCTTGAAGTCAGCCGGGATGCGAGAGCCCAGCTCCTTGATGAACTCGTCGCTGTCGGTCTCGTCCACGTCGTCGGTCTGGTCGCCGGAGCGGAACTTGTGGACGAGTGAACAGAGTAACCAAGGCTGGCTCTGGTTGAGCTTGCCGATCAGGTCAGCGCCCGAAGTCGACCGATAGATCGACTCGTTGACGCCGCCGAAGACCTTCTCGATCTGCTCATCGAGTTCGGTGCGATCCGTGATAATCAGGACGCGGGCATCGGTCTGATGTTCGCGAATCCACTTCGCCAGCCACACCATCGTCAGGCTCTTCCCCGAACCCTGCGTGTGCCAAATGATGCCGCCCTCGCGCCGGCGGACACGCTCCTGAGCGGCCTTGACGCCAAAGAACTGGTTGTGTCGGGCGGTCTTCTTGACCCCCGAGTCGAACACGATGAAGTCGTGAATGATCTCCAGGAGCCGATCCTTGGAGCACATCTGGAGCAGGGAACGGTCGAGCGGGTTCGGCTCCTCGCCGGACTCCTTCCACTCGAGCCAGTACTTTTCGGGTGTATCGATCACGCCATAGCGCAAGCCCTCGACATCGTTGCCAGCGAACAGCAACTGGACAGTCGCGAAGAACGGCCGCACGAAGTGCTGCTTCTGGTTGCCGATGTTTTGGCGGATGCCCTCGCTGACGCTGACCCACGAGCGCTTCAACTCGATCACGCCCAGCGCGATGCCATTGACGTAGAGCACGACGTCGGGACGCTTGGTGTGCTCACCCTTGATGGTGACTTCCTCAGCCACGACGAAATGATTGGCCTGCGGATTCTCCCAGTTGATCGGCCATACCGTCTCGGTGGTCTCGCCGACGTCGCGCTTCACTTTGACGCCGTAGCGGAGCAGCTCGTAGAACTTGCGGTTCGAGTCGTAGAGCTTCTGGCCATCCGCCAGAGAGGCGGCGGTCAGGAGCTGAGAGACCGCACGACGAATCAGCTCGTCGTCGTAGCCGCGAGCCTTCAGATTCTGGACCAGCAGAGCCTCGTCGATGTTGCGGTTGTCGAGATCCTCGCGGTTGCCGCCGTAGTCGTAGCCGAGCCGTTCACGGAAGAGAGCCACGACACGGTTCTGCGTCTTGCGTTCGATCTGACCTACGGTGCTCATGCTGCGGCCCCCTCGGTGAGACGCGTGCCCCCAGTCAGCAGTTCCTGCATCATGCCCTGCTTGATAGCCCGAGCAGACTCGAGGCGACGCGCCAGAGCGGCGATCTCGTCGTCGATGCTCTGAAGAACCGCACCGATCGCACGTTGCTCGTCCAGTGGCGGAAGATCGAGCCAGGGGTCCGTGTAAAATCCGCGCCCGAGGTTCGGCATGGCGCTCAGGCCGAGGTGAGCATCCATGGCGGCCCGTGCGGAACGGGTTTGCAGAGCAAAGTAGAGATAGACGCCCGTGATGAGCTGCGGCCTCGGCCGAAGTGCTCGGATAAAATTTGAAGAGTAGAAGCCTGGATCGCTGATAAGCGCCACGTTGCCGATCGTTCCACTCGCTGTTATAACAACATCGCCGGGGAGCAGGGCAGCGCGAGCGGCCTCTGATGTGGTTAATCCACGCAATGCGTACCCCTTTATGACGTGGTCCGCCGTCACGTCTCCCGCACGAATGACACGGCCTTCCACGGCTGCGCCTCCGGGCGCGCTCCCCCAATAGCCGGAGAATTTTGTTGCAACCGCCAGTAGTGACTCTTTGCGGCGCCATGGTCCGGCGAACCCCGGCAGGCGTGTACGGCCAGTCAACAGCTCCTGGATCAGGCCCCGCCTGATCCCGCGAGCCTTTGCGATACGGCATTTCATATTCGTAATTAGTCGATCCGCACAGGATAGCGAATCAGCGATTCTCCGCTGTGCTTCTATGGGCGGCAACGGGAACTTCAACGACTTGAGCCGGGCAAGATTGAATCCTGGAACTCCAGTGCCTACGGCTCCGCCAAGTATCGATTGCTGCATCTCAGATCCTGAGAACAGATAGTAGAGATACTCTGGTAGGACGATGCTGGGATCAGGAGTCAACTTCATCTGCTTGTTTGAGATGACATACTCGCGGTATGCCGAAGTCCCGTCGAGCAGCCCAACTTGGTTGATCGTCCCCCAGCAGCTGAATATCAGATCCCCCTCCCGGACAACAGATCGCGAGAACTCCGCCGCTTTGGTCGGATCTAGAAAGACCAATCCTTCGTCCCTGAAGCGAATCTCAGAGTCGGCGCTAAGATTGCTTCCCCTAACAATTGGGATCCCCGATGGACGGAAGAACCGCGAACCGATCGACGACCCGAAAGGGCCAGTAGACATAGCGTTTGCGGAACGGGCCGCGATATCCTCGACGGAGACGATGGGCCAGTTTGTCATGAGTACATCCCCATCGACGCAAGATGTTGTACAACCTTCGCGCTCGACGCCTCGATCTCGGCGTCGAGATGCCCGACCGTGGTCTCGTATCGTTCGGCGAGCACACGTAGGCGAGCCGTGAACTTCTGCACTGCTGTCACAAGCTCGCTCTCTATGCCCGTCGCGATGGTGGCGCCCCATTTGTCGTCAATGACGAGCTGCTTGATGTCGTCGGTGGTGAGCTTGCCGTACTGAGCCAGAGCCTGCTCCTCGAGCTTGGTCGTCGCTTCCTTGACCGCCTTCTTGGCGGCTGCCTCAGCGGCGAACAGGCTGGCGACGTGGTTCAGCGCCTTGATCTCATCGGGATCGGCTCTCTCGGCCTTGGCTGCACGGAGCCGGTTCTTGACTGTGGTCGCGGTGATCTTGTCGTCCTCGACGGCCTCCCAGAGCAGGCCTTCCTCGACGGCGTGCTCTTCGGTGTATTCCTCGACCGCCTGCGTCGCAGCTTCGAAATCGGCGGCCAGCTGGTCGAGCTGGGCCTGTTCATCGGCGAAGAACCGTTCGATGATGTAGTTCGGCGGAATAAGGTCCATGACCCAGCGCTTGGCCTTGGCGCCGGTACCGAAGGTCAGATGAGCGTCTTCATACTTGGTCTTGTTGCTCTTGTCTTTCCAGGTGCGGGCAGTACGAGGCTTGGCCGCGGCGTCCCAGCCTTCGCCGACGATCAAGGCGACATCGTCATGCATCGATGCGTTCCAGTAGCTCATCAGCTGCTCGTAGACGGCGTACTCGTCGAGCAGTCGATGCGCGCGGAAGCTCTCCAGGAGCGACTCACCAAGATCGGATGACAGATCGTTCGGCCGGGTCGATCCATCAATCCCTTCGAGTGCCGCGCGGTTCGCGTGCCACCACGACTTGACGAGATCCGTTGTTTCAGAGCTGATCACTGCGTACTGGCCGAAGCCAAGCACTGTCGACTCGATGTAGGCCTTGCTGATCTTCAGTTCCGAGTAGCCATCGCGTAGAGGCGAGAACAGCTCTTCGCGCAGGCCGGGGAAGGCGTCCCAGTAGAGCTGCAAATCGTCGAGGTCGCGGTTCGGGATGCCGCCCTGCAGGTGGGCGCGGAGATCCTGGATGTCCTCCGGCTCGGACGAGCCGATGTAGCGAGGGATGTTGAGGTTGTAGTCGTTTTTCGCGTCCTCGATCTCGCTATTCGGTACAAAGCGAGAGAAGCGATCGATGTCCGCCTGAGACAGATAGGCATCGATGATCTTTCGCATATCGCGCGGGCGCAGACGGTTCTTCGGGCCGTCTTTCTCGAAGCCCTTGGAAGCGTCGATCATGAAGATGCCCGTGCGGTTAGCGGCGCTCTTCTTGTCGAGAACCAGAATGCAGGCCGGGATTCCGGTGCCGTAGAAGAGGTTCGCCGGCAGTCCGATGATGGCCTTGATGTAGCCGCGCTTGATCAGTTCTTTGCGGATCTGTGCCTCGGAGTTCCCGCGAAAGAGCACGCCGTGCGGCAGGATGACCGCGCCACGTCCGGTCGACTTCAGCGACTTAACCATGTGGAGCAGGAAGGCGTAGTCACCGTTCTTATCCGGCGGCGTTGCGAAGCCGTCGAAGCGGCCGTAGTCCTTCTCGAACCCGTTCTTCCAGGTCTTGACCGAGAACGGAGGGTTGGCCACCAAATAGTCGAAGGTGGTGAGCTTGTCGCCCTCACGGAACTTTGGATCGGCCAGGGTGTTGCCCTGCACGATCTCGTGGGTCTCGTTGCCGTGAAGGATCATGTTCATCCGCGCCAGGGCCCACGTGGCGTTGTCGTTCTCTTGGCCGTAGATGGTGAGGCCGTTTGGTGCCGCGTCGGCCACCTTGATGAGCAGCGAGCCCGAGCCACAGGTCGGGTCGTAGACCGTCGTCGACTTCGGCGTTCCCGCCGGGATCTGCAGCAGCTGAGACATCACGCGCGAGACCTCGGCAGGCGTGTAGAACTGGCCCTTGCTCTTGCCGGACTGCGTGGCGAAGTGCCGCATCAGGTACTCATAGGCATCCCCGAGCAGGTCGTCACCCTCGGCCCGAGAGCCGGTGAAGTCGATGTCCTGGAAAATGCCGATCAGGTTCGAGACACGATCCTGGAGATCCTTGCCAGACCCGAGCTTGGTCGGGTCATCGAAGTCGGCGTTGTTGATGACGCCCTGCAGGCTGTTCGCCTCCGCCAGCTTGCGGATGGCGACGTTGACCTTCTCGCCAACGTCCGGCTTGCCCTTGAGGGTGATCAGGTAGTCGAAGGAGCCATCCTCGGGCACCTCGATCAGAGCGTAGGGGTCAGCCTTGGCCTTATCCGAGACGTACTTCACGAAGAGCAACGTCAGGACGTAGTCCTTGTACTGGCTGGCGTCCATCGAGCCGCGAAGCTCGTCAGCACTGCTCCAGAGGGAGCTGTACAGGTCAGACTTCTTGAGGGCCACTACCACCTCACCGTCCTCGATGGCACGTCGTGTGCCGGGCGCGTTGGCTCTCTGTGTTGCTTCATCGGGTTGTGCTCCTCCGCGCCGAGGGCGCGTCTTAAGTTGTGCTCATAGTGCCGTGTCCCAAGGTACCCGCGACCTCCGACACTGCTAAGGTGCCGCGCCGCTCGGGCGGGTCGGGCTGTCGCAGGCGGGAGCCGGACGGCTCGACCGGGACGCTGCGATCTACCTCCCATTCTCTCATAATCCTCAATTTGCTGGAATAGGAATACCGATATCTGTCCAAGAATTGCCTGGTGAGAAGCCATTTCAGTATTGTCTCAGCAATCGATTCATGTTATATTCCGACACAGTAATGCGTCCGGATTTCCACCACACCATCACAGACTTTTCTTGCACCCTCACCATTCGAGGGGGTGACTTCGGAGCCACCCAGTAATGCGCCTGGTTCCGGATCTCTCACCAGTCGGTTGGTTCCTATTCGGGGCGATGGTGCTCCTGATCTTCACCTATCTCTACTTCTGGTGGATGGTGATCAAGGCCAGTGCTCACAAGCATGTATCTCGTGAGAAGGTCACCAACCTGAAGCTCGCCGCGTCTCTCGCTCATGCGAAGGGGAAAGGGAACACGCATCGCTTCCTGATCCAGATCACCACCAAGGGCGGTGCGCTCTCCGTCGTCCAGCGCGGCATCGACAACGTCCTCGCGGGCGTTGCCCGCTATCCGGTGCTGCAGAAGGTCGTCTGGGTCGAGATCATCACCGAGGACGCCGACGAAGTGGCCGCGCTCCAGACCCGCTATCGCAACGCGGTCATCCCGGTGACGCCGTACCTGCTGCCGACGGACTACCGCACGCCGAAGGACACCCGTCTCAAGGCTCGTGCGCTGGAGTACATGGTCGAGCAGCACCGCGCCTCTCCGACCGATTCCTACGTCGTGCACTACGACGAGGAGTCCGTCTTCACTCCCGACAACCTTGCACGCCTGGTGCATCGCCTGAGCCGTCATCCGGTCGGGATCTCGGAGGGCATAATCTCCTATGGTCTGGACTGGAACGAGACGACGCTGCTGAACAAGGCGATGGAGTCCAACCGTCCCTTCGGCTGCCACGAGTGCTACTCCGTGATGACCAGCCCGCCGCCGATGCATCTGCACGGCTCGAACCTCGTCGTCCGTCAGGATCTGGAGAACCAGATCGGCTGGGACATCGGCAACCTCGATGGTTCCGCCCTGATCGCGGAAGACCTTGTCTTCGGTCTCGCCGCGTATCTCAAGTTCGGGAAGGACGTGTTCGGGTGGCATCACACCGAGATGATCGAGCAGCCGCCGTTCACGTTGAAGGCCGCCTACAAGCAGCGTGAACGCTGGGTTTTTGGCGCGATGCAGGCTCTCGCGCACATCCGCCAGCAGCCGGATTGGATGCGTCTGTCCCGGAAGGATCGCTGGCACATCAACGTGATCATTCGCCTGCGGGTACTGACCTACGCCCTCGGCTTTCCGGTCTCGCTGCTTGCGCTGGGCTCTAACGTCGTCATCCTGCTCATCCTCGCCACTGAAGCCGTCCGAGAGGGCACCATCACGGTCGTCGCCCCCGAGCTGACTGTCTACGGCATCATCACGACGATCGGGCTCGTCCTCTGGATGGCGGGCACGCAGCTCGGCTTGTTCTACAACCTCCGTTATACCGGCATGAGTCGTCTGCAGAAGCTTCGCGACCACATCCTGGTGCTCCTCGTCACGCCGTTCGCCGGTGTCATCGACACCGCCGGCCCTCTCGTGGCCGTCCTGAAGTGGCTCGCAGGCATCCGTGAGGTGGCGTGGAAGCCGACCCCGAAGCTCGCCGTGGATCGGAAACGGCAACCTAAGCGCGTCGCTGCCGCCGAAGTAGCAGCAGGAGAAAAAGCAGCATGAGCAGTTACCACCAGCAACGAGAAACCCGCAGCCGGGTCATCTTCACCGTCCTGATCATTGCCGTCACCGTCGGCATTACCTATGGCCTCATCCGGCTCACCCTTCCAAGCCTCACCGGCCAGACCACGACCACGAACAACGCGAGCAATCAGACCGCCGAGAAGCAGGAAGAGGAGAAGGATCTCCCTCGCGGTGACGCGAAGCGCGTTGCCGACCTCGACCGCCTCGCCGCAGCACTCAAGACCTACAAGGAGCAGCACGGCGGGTATCCGATCAGCACCGGCACCTGCGCAGGCGGCAGCTTCGACAGCGACGCCGACCTCGGCCTCCAGACCGACCTCGAACGCGAAGCCGTCATCGACGCCATCCCACGTGACCCGGCAGGCATTGCCAAGACCACCAGGGCAGCGCAGGGCACCGAGGCGACCAGCACTGAGGACTGCGACACCATGTACGGGGCGAAGCACTACCTCTACTACTCCAACGGCACCAAGTTCGCCCTCATCGCCAGCGTCGACGACGCCGACGCCATCCCCGACGACGCCGCAGGCGTCTACCTCGCAGAAGGCGACCGCGAATGGTTCGACGGCTCAGCCCTCATCGCCGACTGGCACTGGAGCCGCAACGTCTACATCGTTAGCAACCAGAAGCTCGCAGAAGCCATCAAGAAGTAGCCCCCGCCAACAACGGTGAAATGTGGCGATCTTGAATCACTCGCGACAGGAGATCAGTAACCGCGACCCCATCTCCTTGTTTCCGAACAACGTCATCGCGTGGCAGGGCGCTGAGAGCCTCAGCCGTTCGTCACCAAGATAGTGTCCGGGTTCTCGTCGTCAGGCGAACCATCGCTTCGGATATCCCACGCCTCCGGCGCCGGACCGAGTATCTTTCTGGCTGACTTGACGACGAACCATCCGAACAGGCCATTGCCGCCACCTCCGATGGCGGCACCGATCATGAGCGGCACCTGCTTGCCGAGCACCAGGATCCCTTGCTTGGTGCCCCACTTCGTGATGAAGCGCGGCCCAAGCAGCTTGTTGGCTGCGTCGATCGCTGCCATCGGGATCGCCTGAACGACCTTCTTCCCCCAGTAGGGTGCGGCGCGACCGATCACCTTCTCGAGCACCTGCGTCGATGCAGAGTTACCCACCAGCACGCCCGTCACCAACAGCCGACGCCGTTCGATGTCTTCTAGATCCAGGCCATGAATCTCCGCGACCGACAGTGTGTACAACACCGACGCCTCAAGGTGCGTCAGCAGGTCTGCCAGAGCAGCAGGCACCTGGACGAACCCGTTGGGCACGACCGCTGCCGCGCCTGCTCCAACCCCTGTGGCGGACACTGACCCGATGTACCACTTGTTCATGTAGGCAATTAGCTCGGCAGGCGACTCGTCCGGATGCACACGGCGCAGGCGCGCCACGTTCGCCACCGCGACTGGCTGCTGACTGTCGAGCGCCTTATTGAGCCCCGCTTTGACCAGTGCCTTCGAGTCGAACTTCTTTGCTTCTGCCACAGGCGGATTATCTCAGGTCGATGTCTGCCGGCTCGACGGATACGACCTCGTCATTGCCACTCGGGTAACGTCTCGCGCCATGCGTGCTGCTCCGGTAGCCCCACACGTTCCTCCAGCGCGAACGCACGGTAGTGCCCAGGCAGCAGCACCGGCGCCTCTGTCTCGTCGACCAGCAGCAGATCCCACCGATCCTCGTAGCGCACGAACGTCGACAGCGAGACGCGGGAGCGCTCAACTGGCGCGTTGCGTTTGCCTGGCTCGATGCCGGGTTCGGTGAGCCAGTTCATGTGCTCGATCCACGCTGCCGCTGCAACGTGCGAACGGGGCACGACGAAGTTCCGCGGTGCCAACGTGAGGTCGTGTGGCACGGCCACCATGACGAAGTACTCACGCTCGTGCTGGCTCGGACTCTGCGACTTCGGGCCAAGCGGCCAGCTGATCGAATCCCATCTCCCGCCGCGCGCCGTCTTCACCTGGATCTCGACCAGGCGGCGGTTATCTGGCTCCGTCAACACGGCGAGGATGTCCGTACGCTCCAGACCATCGCGGGTCAGCGCTGGCGCCCATCCACGTCGCGCCAACTCCGCCGCAACATGATGCTCCCCGATCGTCTTCGTCTGCTTCGTATCCACCACGATTCGAGGCTACCGAGCGGCCCGGACATTGCCTGCGTCAGTCGGGGAAGGGCGGTTCGTCACCCCACATCGCGGACGCCACCCGGTTCGCTGAGGCGCTTCCGACCCGGTTGGCTGAGATGCTTGGGCTTGAGATCCGCGCCGAGTGCGTCGAGCGGTAGACCACCCGGTCGCCCACGATGGTTCCGGCGTAGTTGCCGGATGGGTCGAAGACATACTCGCCGCGGACGCGTCCGACGTACGTTCCCGAGCGCGCAAACAGCCGGTCACCGTCCCGCCTCAGCGGACGGCCATTCTTGGTGTAGAGATCTGCCATGCCGAGATTGTCCTTGATACCCCCGACATCCTGACGAGGAGCCTCCATGCCGCTGACCGATGAGCAGAAGGCAGCCCGAGCTGCCAAGCGTCGGATGACGAACGCACTCAAGGAAGAGGCACGGGCTCACCGGGACGAAGCCCGTCGCAGGGAGTGGGTTGAGAAGGGGATGTATCTCACGAGGGAAGAAGCTGCAGCGGGCGAGCCCTGTCGCGGGTGCGGTCTGCCCGTGATCGACAACCTCGGGAGCTGGCGCGGCACCATGTACCTCACACGAGAAGAGCGCATCGAGTACGACGAAGCCGAGGCGAGGTTCAAGGAGAGGCATCCCGACTGCGGCTCACACCGTTGGAGTATGTCCGGCTCCCGGGCAACCCACTGCGGCTACTGCTGTCCGCCGATCCCGTTCTCCGACGCCCAGCTCGAAGCCGTCGCTCGAATCTTCAGGAACTCCAAGACCCGTGAGGAAGACCTCGACATCTGGGAGCGCACGCTCACCTGCGGGCACACCGTGCAGCAGACCGTGCATCACACCAACTCAGGCCCAAGCTTCTCAACCCAGCACTGCGCTGACTGCGGTGTGACGCGCGGTGTCGTCTCGTCGGAGAAGATCGTCACTGCCGAAACCCGCAAGCGTGAAGCCCAGAAGGAGCGCGACAAGAAACTCGCCCGCGCCGAGCGCGAACTCGCCAAGGCCGAGAAAGCAGCAAAGGAGGCCAGACGAAAGCGCGATGAGCTTCGAGCAGGCGAGCCCTGACCAAGGGTTCTACGCGCTGCCCTGGAACTGCCACCAGGCAATGACCGTTGCCGCGACAGTTGCCAATCCCACAACAATCGCTCCAATCCGCCTACCCAATGTCCAGAACGGCCCGTCAGCACTCTGGTCGACCTTCACCGATGCGGATGCGCTCTCACCATCAGCGTGAGCGACGTTCACTCGGTTGCCCTTGCCGTGGATCACGATGTTGACTGCGTTCGCGGCCTGGGAGGCTGTCGGCGCATCAGCGTTCGCCGGTGTTACCGCACGTAGCTCTCCGAGCAGTTCCGCAAGTCGAGTGCGCACCTGGTCGACGAGCCCTTCAAGCGCGGATGCACTCACGCTCCAGTAGATCGCATTGATGTGCTGGTACGGGTTGCCGGACGCCTTATCCATCCACTGCGCGAGCACGCGCTCACCTGGCAACGAGACGCGCACGGTCTTACCTTCGCCGCTGCCATCGATCATGGCCTGGATCTCGCCAATGCCTTGAAAGAACAGCACCTGGTTCTTGATGTGTTCGCGTGCCTGCTCCGGAAGCTCGTGCGGTGCGATCGTCAGGTGCGAGACCCCTCCCGCGCCCACGATGGCATCGAGTTGGATGATCGCCGGGATCTTGCGGTAGTCGGGCAGGTCATCAACCAGCACGTCGGCATAGCCGCGTAGCTCCTGCGATGCCCAATCCCGCAGCTCGCTCGACCCGGCACGGCCGCCCAAGACAATGAGCTTCCGAAGCACATCCGCGACCGGCATACCGTCGAGCAGGTCACGCTCAATCTCAGTGAGCAGGGAGGGAACAGGAGCATCCGACACGACTCAAGCTTGACAGGCGCCACCGACATTGCCCGGAGCCAGAAGTGCGCACCGCGAGGCAGAGCGGCTCCCCTCCTGCGAGCTGGGAAGTAGGTGGCGACGAAAACGGCGGCATCCGCCGAGCGAGAGCGCATAGCTCTCAAGCTCGGTCGGATGCCGCCATGGGCACGACAGGTAGGTCAGCCGATGTGGGGTAGGTCGTCCATGAGGATCTGCATGCGCCGAGGAAGCTCCACGGCGGACACGACTCTCACGTTGACCGCGTCAGTCCACCGCTCGCGGAACACCACTGCCCACGCCGCCGCCGAGAAGTAGTCCTCGTGCCGGATCAGGCTGAGGCACCAGCTCGGATCGCCGTGCATGAGCGGCAACAAGACGCTCGACAGCTTGCCATCCGGCCAACTGGGCTCGAAAGTGCCGCCCATCTGAACGGCGACGGCATACTCTCCGGTGCGCGTGAGCAGATTAACGACCCCCTGTGACAGGTCGGTGCTGTCACCGTTCTCGTCGGGCAGCCCCACGATCACGGCGTTGCCGACGAGCATCGCCTTATGCGCGCCGGGCACGTGGTACCACCACAGGAACGAGGCCCTGGGGTTGAACGGCAGTCGAGATATCAGACCCTCCTCGTTGACATAGATCGTCACGCCGAGATCGGGCACGTCGACCGCCTCGATGCAGCCGTCCACGGCTTCCCGGTAGTCCTCGAGCGTCTCCAGCTCGCGGATCTGCAGGGCTTCACTGTCATCTGCTGGGACGCAGATTCCTTTGACCATGATTCGCCTCCTCCTGTGCGAGCGACCGGGAACCGAGATGGTTCCTGCTGCAGCCGCATGACACGGACAAGGCAGTAGGTGAGGAAGGGAAGGAACGGCGGTGGCCGGCCCGGAGGAGAGCGTGAAAGCTCTCAACTCCGGGCGGCCACCGCTGCGCATAGGTGGGTCAGGTGCTGGTCGCGCTTGACGACTGCGCCTGCTTGGGTGCGCGGGCCGACGCCTTGGTGTCCTTGCCTCCAAGGACGGCGTTGATCGCGTTGCGCCTCGTCTCAGCGTCGCGCTCGATCTCGGCCCGCACCTGCTCAGCGCGCTTGAGCACCGCAGGGTCGGACTTCGACTGCTCGACCCAGTGCTCCAGCGCGATCCGAGTCTCCTCGGTCACACTGCGCTCGTTCAGCAAAGCAAGGACTTCGAGCTGCGCTCGAGTGTCCTCGCTCGTTCTCACCGACAGCACCTTGTAGGCGGCACTGCCGTATCCCGACACGGCGGGTGGCTGCTCGCTCATGGCGAGACCTCCTTCATGCGTGCGGCCCGCGATCCAGGGCGGATCACGTTCAAGCCGCAGAGCAGGAACGAAGTAATCGCTGATTATGACGGAACAGATAGCCGAGTCAATGGTCCGTTCGGGAATGATGTTCATAATACAACGAGAAGCCCTTGAAAAACGTTCCCATTTCCCGCATATTCATAAGCAGTATATGCAAGACCATCAACTGAATAATTCACCATCCAACGCACAAAGGCGCTTAACGGTTAGGCGTGGAACAGCATCACGCGGATTCACAATCGTCGAACTTCTCATCGTGATCGTCGTCATCGCCATCCTGGCCGCGATTAGTATCGTTGCGTACAACGGAATCCAAGACCGAGCTCGTCAAACTGCTGCAACCTCAGCCGCCCGTCAGCTCTCCGACAAGGCAGAGATCTACTTCGTCGAGAACGACAGCTACCCCGCGAACCTTAGCGCCATTGGCATCGAGGACTCTGCCTCGACGAGCTACCAGTACCGCTTCAGTTCCTCGTCCCCAGACATCTACTGCGCTACGGCCACATCTGGCAACAAGAGTGCATGGGTGTCCAATGCACAGAAGACACCACAGGACGGCGCGTGTGCGGGGCACGCCAACGGAGGCGTCCAGCCAGAGATCGTGACGAATCTTGTAAGAAATCCTAAAGGCCTATCCGGCGCGGTCGGGAACGGCTTTTTTACCGTGACGAATGCGGGAAACGCACTCACCTTAAATGTACCTTTTGGCGAAAGAGATAATTGGACGCGCGTAAGAATTGCAGGTGCGACCGGCCTCTATCGAATGAGTGTTCAACCATCCGATCTCGAAGGCGGGGAGTCCTATACTGCATCCGTACTTGTCGCCAATCCCGGTACGACGACATTAAATGTATTTATGGACTTTTGTGACACTCCAGGAATATCCACAACACTAGCCGCAGGGGAGATTAAACGCATAAGCACCACGGGGGCACGAGCCAACTATGATTCTACATACAGCTTTATGGACATTTCGACGACGAACGCTGGAAGTGAATTCTTAGAGGCTTATTCCTAACTCGGTTACCAGCCGAGCCGGTAGAGTTCGAGGCGTGTGACGAGGTGGATGATGTTGGCTAGTCGTTTCAGCTGTCTGCGGTAG
>NZ_FOGZ01000027.1 GCF_900111365.1 Propionibacterium cyclohexanicum | reverse complement strand
CCCTGGGCTTCCGCAACCTCACCAACTACATCGCCAGAAGCCTGCTCGAGACAGGCGGATTCAGACCCCAACTACACCCTCGATTGGGATGAGCCTGATATCGCATCATGGGGCGGTCGCAGAACACGAGACTTCCTCGTCCGTCACTGGGCTGAAGCGCCAGAAGGATCGCCTGTGCGGCGCTGCTGTCAGCCGGGACGCTGATCGGGGAACTGTTCTGAGACGGCACTCATCGATCTCGCCGCGAATCCGAAGGACGGTCGATATCACCGGCGTCACCGACACTCTCGCGTCGCGAGACCGCGGCTCTCGCCCAGATGAGGATTGCCGCAAACCCTCACATGGGGGTTGGCGTCGCGGCACTGGGCAGCTCACGCCGAGGATCGGCGAGCGGCACAAGGCAGCTCACCTTGTCCACCGCACCCTGCCGCGACGAGGCGCCCACCTTCTTGTAGAGGCGGCGCAGCTCGGTCTTCACCGTGTTGACTGACAGATAGAGCTTGTCGGAGATCTCGGGGATGGTCAGTTCGGTCGTGAGCCAGTTCGCCAGGTCGAGTTCGCGCGATGTGAGCGGCGCGACAGTCGTCGGGCTCAGCATCGGGGCCAGATGATCCTTGCGCAAGGAGAGACTGGCCCTCACACGCTTACTGAATTCGGGTTCGCGGTGGGACAACCTGTGAAGAAGGCTGTCAAAGGGGTCTGGCGGCACGGCTACCGGCACGACCATCATGCCGGCTGTCTCCATCGCCAGATGGGCGGCCCGGGAGAACTCCCGGTCGGCCTGCGTTCCTTGACCCAGCATCTCGAAGGCCAGCGCCCTGCGCAGGTAGATGCCCGGATAGGTTCGCAGCGAATGACTCGTGACGTGCCGACACTCGTCGGTGGCGCGCAGCGCTTCCCGGGGCCGGTTGACCAGCAGCTGCGCACTTGCATTGACCAGACCCGCACAGACCGAGTGATGCGGCAAGGGCTGCGCGTTCTGCATCGTCCTCAGCGCCTCTGCGGTGTCCCCCAGCTGCAATAGCGCCAGACCCTTGAGTTCGTGAGCATATGAGTGGACAAATCGCGGCGCACGATGTGCCATCACGCCATTGAGGATCTCGTCCATATTCGCACTGGCACACTGGTAATCCCCTTCGAGGAAGGCAATCCTCCCCTTCGCCAGGGCGCGCACGCAGCCACCGACCAGAGCGACACTGCCCTGGTATGCAATGGAGGCGATCATGGATTCCAGCGCAGTGACATCCTCAGTGCGCCCTGCGGTGAACACTCGGGCCAGGATCACCGGCCACGGCGCAGTCTCTCGAGGTCTCGGGCTGAGCAACATGGCCCGTGAGCAAGCACACGAGGCCTCGTAGAACTCCCCGTTGATGGCGAGAGCTGCCGCAAGGATCCCCTGAGCCTCCGCTGCGCAGGTATCGTCGTCTCCCTGCACTGCCTGATCGGCGGCAATACGCGCCAGATCGCCGGCTTGCCTCGTGTCGCCGGCCAGCAGATGGGTCTGTGCCACCAGGGAGGTACACCGTGACAGGAGCCTGGGATCAGCGTCCAGGCTTATCTGCCGCAGGAGCGCAAGGGCCTGTTCGGCTGCCTTGAGCGCGTCATCTATGCGGGCGGAGTACAGCAGCCCGCGACTCAGTGCGGTGGAGAAGGCTGCGTGCTCCACGGGGCGCCAATTGCGTCGGTCGCGCATTTGTGAGCCTGTGATCACCGCATCCACGTGTGTCGCGCGGGCAGTTATCCGACCATCGAGACCCGATTCGATCATCGCGCACACTGCCGATTTCAGGTCCGTGAATCCAGCTGAGGGACTTCCCAACATTTCATTCACGTCGAGATTGCCCATAGCGGTCGAGGTTAGCAACGAGTGCGCTGAGTCTCAGGCGTGACGCAAATGATGGGGCATACTGTCTCAATTTGCTCCTTGGGCTGACCAGCCGTGGTCCTCCGTGCCGGATGGCGGCGGCTCTTCTTGAGAGTTCGGCCGAGTCTCGACGAGTTCGCCTCCGCGTCGATGAGCGCTCCCCTGAGCGTTCGGTCCACGAAGACCCAGGCCACGAGGCGACCCGTTCGATGCGTCATCGAGGCGGGATGTGACCGTTGCGGACAGCCATGGAATTCTAGGAGGGCTGCAACCGTTGCACGAACCGACAGCCCCGACCGTCGCCTCCCGACGAGTCGAGGCCGGGGCTGGCAGGCTGAAGGGAACTCATGAACGACCAGATTCGCGATGTCATCATCGTTGGTTCGGGGCCGGCTGGCTACACCGCTGGCATCTACGCGGCACGGGCCGGGATGCGCCCGCTCGTGCTCGAGGGCTCCATCGATGCCGGCGGTGCATTGATGAACACCACCGAGGTGGAGAACTTCCCCGGTTTCCCCGATGGGATCATGGGTCCACAGCTCATGACCAATATGCGCACCCAGGCAGAGAAGTTCGGAGCCGAGCTCATCACCGACGACGCCACCGAGCTGGAGCTCTCCGGCCCCGTCAAGGTGGTGCGCGACACTGCCGGGAATCCGTACCGTGCCACGTCGGTGATCCTTGCTATGGGCTCGGGCTATCGTCATCTGGGCCTGCCCGAGGAGAGCAGCTATTCCGGGAAGGGCGTGAGCTGGTGCGCCACGTGCGATGGCTTCTTCTTCCGCGGGAAGGACATAGCCGTTGTCGGCGGTGGCGATTCGGCGGTCGAGGAGGCCACCTTCCTCACCCGTTTCGCCAACTCGGTGACGCTCATCCATCGCCGCGATCAACTGCGGGCCAGCGCGATCATGACGAAGCGGGCGCACAGCGATCCCAAGATCAAGTTCGCCTGGAACAAGCAGGTCGTCGGGCTCGGTGGCGACCCGACGCTGTCCCAGCTGACGCTCAAGGACACCAGGACCGGTAGCGTGGAGACCCTGCCGGTCTCCGGGCTGTTCGAGGCCATCGGGCACATTCCCCGCTCAGAGTTGATCAAGGGTCAGGTCGATCTCGATGCCGCCGGCTATGTGCTCGTGGACGGCGACTCCACCCGGACCAATCTTCCTGGCGTCTTTGCCTGCGGCGATCTTGTCGATCATGTCTACCGGCAGGCAATCACGGCGGCCGGGACGGGTTGCCGTGCCGCCCTCGATGCCGAGCACTACATCGTCTCGCTGGACGACTGAGCAGTTCCCGGCCAACAACGAAGCACGCCTCATATCGGGCGCGTACAGAGAGAATGGACACCATGGCAACAGTGACAGATGTGACCGATGCGACCTTCGAGACCGAGGTGCTCAAGGCCGACAAGCCAACCCTCGTGGACTTCTGGGCGTCCTGGTGCGGGCCGTGCCGCATGCTGAGCCCGATCATCGAGCAACTGGCCACGGAGTACGGCGACAAGATCAACTTCACGAAGATCGACGCGGATGCGAACCCGCAGGTGACCTCCTCACAGTCCGTCCTGGGCTTGCCGACAGTGAAGGTGTTCTCTGGTGGCCAGGTGGTCAAGCAGTTCACCGGGGCACGCAGCAAGGGTGCGGTGAAGAAGATGCTCGACGAGATCGTCGGATGAGCAAGCGCTCACCTCGCTCGGTCACCCTGCAGCGCGTCGACGAGGCGCACTATCGAGTGGTGAACGAGCGAGGGCTCAGCCTCGACTTCGGCCACGGTGACGGGCTGTTCTCTCCTGTCGAGCTGCTGCTCGCCGCCATTGCCGGGTGCAGCAGCGTCGACGTTGACTCCGTGACCACACGGCACAGCATTCCCGAGAGCTTCGAGGTGAAGGCTTCGGGTGACTACACCGTGGACGGCCAGGGGGCCCATAAGTTGGAGGATGTCGTCCTCGACTTCGCAGTACGCTTCCCCGACAGTCCCGAAGGCCGAGCCGCCGAGCGGCTGGTGGCCCGGGTCGTGAAGCTGAGCCACGACAAGGAATGCACCGTCTCGCGGACTGTCGAGTTGCCAACCTCCGTCACGAGCATGGTGGACGGCCGCGTGGTCGCCGCCAGCGGCGGAGCGGGTCGCTGACAGGCGAGGATATGTCCCCTGATCGCTTTGTCGACAAATAGATATATCGAGTAATTGATTCGTCCTCGCGGACGAGCTCATACGGTGATGGCCCGCAGGCTCTGCCTGCGGGCCATCACCGTATTCGTGTCGGTTCCCCTGGCTCCCCAGCACGGGAGCGCAGCACTCCACGAGCCGTCACTCACCAATTCCAACGATGAGCTGTCTCCCCGCCGCGAGGGCGAGGAGCGTCAGAGGGGCCTTGCGCCGGCTCACCGCTCAGCCCGGGAACAGTGTGAGAATCCGCGCCAGATCCTCTTGATCGGCGAAGTCGATGGTGATATGACCCTTGTTCTTCCCGATCATCACCTTCACGCGAGTATCGAGACGCTCCCCCAGATCGGCGGCGATCTGTTCCGCCCGCTCATTGGGTTGCCGGCTCTGCCGGGCTCGGGTGCTGTGGGGCTCGGGGTTCGAGCCGAGTGCCACGATCTCCTCGGTGGCCCGCACGGACAGCCCCTCGGACACAATGCGCTGGGCGAGCCGTTCCTGCGCCAAAGGGTCGGACAGCCCGAGCAAGGCGCGCGCGTGTCCCGCGGAGAGCACACCCGCTGCCAGGCGTCGCTGAACAGTCGGGGGAAGCTTGAGCAAACGGATGGTGTTCGAGATATGCGGACGGGACTTGTTGATCCGTTCGGCAAGCTCTGCGTGGGTGATGCCGAAGTCGTTCATCAGCTGCTCGTAGGCCGCGGCTTCCTCAATGGGATTGAGCTGCACGCGATGCAGATTCTCCAGGAGGGCATCGGTGAGCATGGAGCTGTCGTCCGTATGCCGCACGATGGCGGGAATGGTGTCGAGACCGGCCTGCTCATGGGCCCTGAGTCGCCGCTCGCCCATGACGAGTTCATAGTGGTCATTCCCCGTGGCGCGCACCACGATCGGCTGAAGCAGACCCACTTCCGATATGGAGGCCGCCAGCTCCGCCAGCTCTTCCTCGCTGAAGACCGTGCGCGGTTGCCGAGGATTGGGGACAATTCTCGCTACCGGTAGTTCTGCATAGTACGAGCCGTCCGGAAGGGCCTGGGAGGTGTTGCGTTCCGCGACCGAGTGTGAGTCGACGGGAGACCCCTTCTCAGTGCTGTGAGTGGGAGTCTCGGAATTCACGATGTCCGTGCGCTGGAAGAGCTCCCCCAGACCACGACCCAGACCTCCTGAACGTGGACTCACTGTTCCTCCCCGGTTCCACGACGGGCGATCTCTTCGGCGGCGGCTCGATAGGCATTGGCTCCGACAGATCGGGCGTCGTAGGTGATCACCGATTCTCCATAGCTGGGTGCCTCGCTCACGCGGACGGATCGTGGGATCACGGTGTTGAGGGTTTGCTCATGGAAGTGAGTGCGCACCTCATCGGACACCTGAGCGGCGAGCTTGGTGCGCCCGTCGAACATGGTGAGCATCACCGTGGTAAGCCGAAGTGCGGGATTGAGGTCCGCGCTCACGAGATTGATTGTTCGCATCAATTGCGAGACGCCTTCCAGTGCGTAGTACTCGCATTGGATGGGTACCAGCAGTTCCTTGGCCGCGACGAGCGCGTTGACGGTCAGCAGGCCAAGGGAGGGCGGGCAGTCGTAGAAGACGTAATCCACGTCGTGGGTCTTGAGGAAGTCGTCCACTGCTGTGAGGAGGCGTCGTTCCCTCGACTCGACAGCGACGAGCTCCAGTTCCGCCGCAGCGAGGTCAATGGTGGCCGGGCTCACGAGAACTCCCTCGGCATCGGGCGACGGGCGCACCACCTCGTCCAGCGGTGTGCCATCGAGCATGACCTCGTAGGTTCCCGACACACCCTCCTGGTGCGCGATGCCCAGCGCAGTGGAGGCGTTTCCCTGAGGATCGACGTCGATGACCAGAATCTTCAGTCCGCCCTGAGCCAGCGCGACGGCCAGGTTGACCACGCTTGTGGTCTTTCCTACCCCGCCCTTCTGGTTGGCAACGACCATGGTCCGGGTGGTCGTTGGTTTGGGGAGCCGGATGATGGGCAGCTGTGTTTCACGTGAAACATTCCTCTCCACCCGACCGGGATCCACCGCTCGCTTGGGTACCGGCTCGGCGTCTGGCGGTAGTGGCGGGTTGAGTTCCTGGTCCGGACTCATCTGCCCCGATGTCATGTCATCGGCGCTCAACGCGGGCGGCGACGAATGGTCGGATCCCGCTGGGATGAGCTCGGCCTCGAGGGCCTCCCCGGCCTTCTTCTTGTGCTTGGCCTTTCGAAGTTTCATTTGCCCGCCTTGCCAGCTGCCACACGCGGGGGGTCGCCGTGCTCACGTTCCGGCGAGGATGTTTCACGTGAAACACTCCTCCGGACAGCTGGGCTCACCGGATATCCCAATGGTTCCGAGCTATGAGAGGTCTCCGTTCGGGGCCAACCCAGCGGTTCACCGGACACTTCACTCCACCTCCGCGATACATGCGTGGCCACTCTATCGGGTCACCGGCTCACCCACGCAAGCGAAAGCTTCGACCACGTCAACCACGCCCAGCGCTGCCTCGCAGGACTCACCCACGCACGGGCCAGCTGCGAGCAAGTCGTGGACCGTCGTCGCGGACAAGAGCCCGTGACAACAATCAGCAAACGCGGCGAGCCCGCAAGACCGTCACTGGTTCGATCAACGACGATTCGCGTATGGTGAGCGGCTCGGCCTCGAGCCCTCGCAGGTCGAGGACTCGCCGGGCCTCGATGAGCTCGTCATGAACCGAACGTCCCTTGAGTGCCAGAAGCTGTCCACCCCCGGCTATGAGCGGCTCCACCCATTCCACGAGCGTTGTCAGCCGAGCCACGGCGCGAGCAGTGACGACGTCATAGCAGAAGCCGTGATCTTCGGCACGCTCCCTCACCACCCGAACGCTCTCACCCAATCCCAGCTCCTCGACGGCCGAGACCAGGAAGTTCGAACGACGCAGCAAGGGCTCGAGCAGAGTGATCCTCAGATCGGGGCGCAGCACGCCAACGACAAGACCAGGCAGGCCAGCCCCACTGCCCACATCGATCACCGAGGAACCCTGCGGGATCAGCTGCGTCAGCGCAGAACAGTTGAGGATGTGCCGGCTCCACAGCCGCGCCGGCTCACGGGGTCCCAGCAGACCCCAGTCAACTCCTCGACTTGTCAATATATCGACATATCGATTCATCAACGCGGCCCTCGCGCCGAAGAGCTCCCCCGCAATCCCACGCGCGCGGGACTCCTCCTCGGCGCTCGGATCGGCTGGTTCAGCCGAGCCACCGCCGGTCGCGCGCTCCCCGGGCTCACCGGGCTGCGGGCCACCGCGGTGGCGCACTGCTCCCTCTGGGAAACTGTTGCCGGACATGGCTGCGTCCACTCGTCTCCTCAGCGGGCCGCCTGGACGACTACCCGGCGCTGTGGCTCCTGACCCTCGGACTCACTGTGCATGCCTGCCGCCGCCACGGCATCGTGCACCACCTTGCGCTCGAAGGGGTTCATCGGGGCCAGGCGCACCGGCTCACCGGTCGCATTCACCGAGTTCACCGCATCCTGGGCAAGCAGCTGGAGCTCCTTGCGCCGCTTCTCGCGATGGCCCGCCACATCGAGCATGAGACGGCTGTGGTGGCCGGTCTTCGTCATGACCGCCAGGCGACACAGTTCCTGGAGTGCCTCGAGCACCTCGCCGTCGCGGCCCACGAGGATCGTCGACTCGGTGTCGATGGAGACGTGGGCGCGATCCCCCTCGGTATAACTGTCCAAATCGCCATCGAGGTCGGCGATGTCGAGCAGCTCCTCCAGATAGTCGGCTGCGACGTCACCTTCTGTGATGAGGATGTCCTCCTGCGAGGGCGCGGCCGCGCCCCGGTCCTGCTGCGAGCCGGCCGGCGCATCTGGCTCCTCGAACTTTGCATCCTGCTCCGCCGGCACGCCCGCGGGGCTCTCCTGGTCGATCGGCTCCCCGTCGACACCCATCTGATCGCTCATATATGTCTCCTAGCATGACTCACTGGTCGTTCTCCCGACGTGGCCCATCCGGGCAGACAGTCCTCATCGTGCGAGTCACCGGCCACCCACGGTGGCGGTGACCCCGAGAATCACTTCTTCTTGCGGGCCGAACGCGTCTGGTGAACCGGCTGGGTGCGGCGCACGACAACCTGGCGTTCCCCCGAGCTGCTGCGCACTGTCTGCCGAGTGCTGTGCTGGCGAGCCACCACGGCGTGGCCAGCGGTATCGCTTCCCGAAGTGACAACCGGCGCGCTGGCAGCGTGCTTGCGCGCCTTGTTGGCCCGGCGCTCCTCGATGGCCCGCGGATCCTTGCCCTGCTCCCGCATCCGGTCCTCCCACTCGACGTAGGCAGGCGTGCCGGGGGTCGGGTAGTTGCGGATGATGAAATACTGCTGGGCCATCGTCCACAGGTTCGTGGTGAGCCAGTAGACCAGCACGCCGATCGGGATAGCCAGACCGGTGAACAGATACATCGCCGGGAACAGGTAGAGCATCATCTTCTGCTGCTGGGCCATCGGGCCGGTCAGCGCGCTGGGCGGCATATTCCGCTTGAGCATGTGCAGCTGCTGGAAGAACATCAGCACAGTCATCAAGATGATGAGGATCGTGGCGAGGATCTGGGTGGCGCCGAAGCCGTTGTTGATCGGCAGGAAGGTGCCCGACAGCTGCGCTCCGAAGATGTTGGCGTGGCTCAGGGAGTGGACGAGTTCCGGATCGCGCTGCAACCAGTAGCCGTGCACATTCTGGCCAGTGGACGCGCTGCTGAGCACCCGGAACAGCGCGAAGAAGATCGGCAGCTGGATGAGCAGCGGCGCGCACGAGGAGGCCGGATTGACACCCTCCTCCTGGTAGAGCTTCATCGTCTCCTGGCCGAGTTTCTCCCGGTCTGAACCGTATTTCTTCTGCAGCACCTCGAGCTTGGGCTGGAGGGCTTGCATGGCCCGCGAGGAGTTGAGCTGCTTGGCGTACAGCGGCATCATGATGAGCCGGATGAACACGGTCAACAGGACGATGGACAGTGTCCACGTCAATCCCGAGTCCGGGTTGAGGAAGAAGGCGAGCAGATCGTGGAAGAACACGATTATCCCGCTCACCGCCCAGTACAGCGGCTGCATGATTGCCGAGCCGATCCGGCCCAAGCTCTCGCCGATGTCCATGAGTGTCAACATCAGGGGATACAACTCACTCACCTCACATAGATGCGCCCGCCGGGCCGACGGAATCGGCCCGGTCGCGCTCGGGGGTCACGCCATCATCGGACAGAGTCTGGCAGGCTCTGAGCCGCACATCCAGATCGGAACCGGGAACCGGATCCACACCACCCAGCGACCACGGGTGGCACCGGGCGATTCGCCTGAGGGTCAGCCATCCGCCACGCACGGCACCGTGGCGGCGCAGGGCCTCCAGCCCGTATTCCGAGCACGTCGGATAGAACTTGCAGACGTCCCCGTACAACGGGGAAACGAGCAGCCGCCACAGTTTCACGAAGCCAATGAGCAGGTACTTCATCAACGTGCTCGCAATTCCAGCCGGTCGAGGCTCTTGCGCCACGCGGCGTCGAAGTCGTGCACGAGACGGCCCGGCTGCTGCGCCGCAGCCGGCAGTGCCCGAACCACCACTCGCAGGCTGCCAGGAAGGTCGGGGTCAGATCTCAGCCGTCCCGCAGCCAGGTGACGCAGCCGGCGCTTCACCCGGTTGCGGGTCACCGCATTGCCCACCTGCTTCGACACGACGAAGCCGACCCGTGCCGATGTCTGCCCCCCGGCCCTGGGGGACGAAGCATCATCGGCGAGGTCGGCATGGATGACGAGGCTGGGACAACCCACTCTCAAACCTCGGCGCACCGTGCTGCGAAACTCCTGGGAGTTGCGCATCCGCGCCTCGGCGGGCAGCACGGCTCAGGCGGACAGCTCGGTGCGGCCCTTGCGGCGCCGAGCCGAGAGGATCCCGCGTCCGGCGCGGGAGCTCATCCGAGCGCGGAAACCGTGCGTGCGGGCACGACGACGGTTGCTGGGCTGGTAGGTGCGCTTACTCACGGGAGGTGCTCCTTGTTCGTGGAATCGGGATGATTCGCATCACTTCCGCCAGATCCCGCGGCCCGACCTTGCCCGGCCCCGGAGTGAATGAGCAAACCGGTGTGGATCAGCAGAAAAGTCCGCTGACGCCAGCGGCCAGGCAAGTTTACGCCACCCGAGCCGCCCCGGCAAAACGCCGGACGACCGAGTTCCAGGCTGCCGCCCCTGAAGCCCTCGACCGGCCCGGAGCGTCCCCATGCACGGCCCTCAACGACGTGCACCCTGTGCACGGCCATCAGTCCCCGTGCACCCTGTGCACGGCCGCCGTGCGGCCCTGTGCACGAGTGGTGGCAGGCCGTCCTGGGAGCTGGCACAACGGCCACCATGCTTGTGGACAAAGTTGTGGATCAGTGTATAACTTGGAAAACCGGCTCTAGGACAGGACCGGCGAAGCACTAGGCTGCCAGGCAGCAATCGACGACTGAGGGTGGACGGCGTGACACGCGACTCGAGCTCAGGCCACGGCGAGTCCGATCTGGCCGAAGCCTGGAAGCACGTCCTCAATGCCTGTGGATCGCGCGGTGGTGCCTTCCTGCGCGGCTCGCGTCCGCTCACCATGCACGAGTCGACCGTGATGATCGCGGTCCCCAACGAGTTCACCCGCGAGCGCATCGAGACGAAGCTGCGCACCGAGATCGAAGAGGTGCTCAGCGACCACTTCAGCCGCTCGATGCGACTGGCGATCACCATCGAGCCCGATCTCGAGCTGGATCTTCGGCCGCCAGACCGGCCCGACCAGGACGTACCCGATCCTGAGCCGGCCGAATTCGTCGCGCGTGAGAATGCCCCGGCGCTCCTGCACGGCCCCCAGCCAACAGCCCAGAAGGCGGTGGCCGAGCCGGGTATCGCCGCCCCGGACGCGAACGAGGGCCGCCTCAATCCTCGCTACACCTTCGACAACTTCGTGATCGGCTCGTCCAATCGCTTCGCCCACGCGGCGGCGGTTGCCGTGGCAGAGGCTCCCGGCAAGGCCTACAACCCGCTCATGATCTACGGCGAGTCGGGACTGGGCAAGACCCATCTGCTCCACGCGCTCGGCCACTACGTGCGCGACTACTACCGCAATGTGCGGGTGAAATATGTGAGCACCGAAGAGATGACCAATGAGTTCATCAATGCGGTGAGCGAGAATCGGACCAACGACTTCCGACGCAAGTACCGCGACGACGTCGACGTGCTGCTCATCGACGACATCCAGTTCCTCGAAGGCAAGACGCAGACGCAGGAGGAGTTCTTCTACACATTCAATGCGCTGCACAACGCCCAGAAGCAGATCGTGCTCACCTCCGATCGCCCGCCGAAGGCCCTCGAGCAGCTCGAGTCACGGCTGAGAAGCCGATTTGAGTGGGGTCTCATCACCGACATCCAGCCACCCGATCTCGAGACGCGGATCGCGATCCTGCGCCGTAAGGCGACCTCAGAGAACCTGCTCGTTCCCCCCGATGTCCTGGAATACATCGCCTCGAAGATCCAGTCCAATATCCGCGAGCTGGAGGGCGCCCTCATCCGAGTGACGGCCTTCGCCTCCCTCAACCGCGAGGACGTGTCCATGAGCCTCGCCGACCAGGTCTTGCGCGATCTCATTCCCGAGGGAGCCGATGGTGAGGTGAGCGCGGCGGTGATCATCAACGAGACCGCGAACTATTTCGGGATCAGCATCGACTCCCTCGTCGGCACGAGCCGCACCCAGACGCTCGTGATCGCCCGCCAGATCGCCATGTACCTGTGCCGCGAGCTCACCGATCTCTCGCTGCCCAAGATCGGCCAGGAGTTCGGCGGCAAGGACCACACCACCGTCATGCACGCCGACCGCAAGATCCGCCAGCTGCTGCGAGAGCGCCGCAGCGTCTTCAACCAGGTCACCGAGCTGACCAACAGGATCAAGCAGAACTCCGTGCGGCGCTGAGCGCACCTGGTTCAGTTCCAGTTCCTCGGCCCCGCGGCATGGCGGGCAATGGCCAGCCGGTAGTTCTGCACGAGGCAGGACGTGGCATGGTGCCAGTCGTGCCGCTCCGCCTCGGCACGGGCGGACGTAGCCATGGACGTGCGCAGCGCCGGATCCTCGACGAGCTGGGACAGCCGCGCGCACAGCTCGTCCGCATTGTGCGGCGCGACGAGGAAACCGTCCACTCCATCGCTGATGACATCGGGTATGCCACCGGCGCGTGCCCCGATCACCGGCACACCGCTTGCCATTGCTTCCAGGGCGACCAGCCCCAGCGTCTCGGTCGTGGAGGGAAAACAGAACACATCGGAGCTGGCATAGGCCCGCGCCAGCTCGTCGCCGGCCAGATATCCGGTGAAGACGGTCGGGGTGGTGGCGAAGGCCTCCTCGAGCTCGCGGCGCTGGGGGCCCGAACCGACGATCGCCAACCGGACACCGCGGGGTGCCAGCCGGCGGATCGGGGTGAGCAGGTCGAGCAGGTCCTTCTCCCTGCTCAGCCGCCCGACATAGATCGCCAGGGGCGCGTCCGGGTGGCCGTCAGTGAGCCGGGCCCGCATGAGCGGATCGGCCTTGTCGGGACGATAGCCGGTGGTGTCCACGGCCTTGGGCCACAGGCCGAGCCGCATCACACCGTGGCTCTCGGCCCGCCTCACCATGGTCGCAGAGGTGCACAGATTCACCTCGGCGCGATTGTGCAGGAAGCGAGTCCAGCGCTGCATGGGCGACCTGGCCCACGGCACCCTCAGTTTGTCCATGTACTCGCCGAGTCCTGTGTGATAGCTCGCCAGCAAGGGAAGATGTCGGTGATGAGCCACGCCTACGCCGAAGGCCGCGAGCGCGACGGGATTCACGGCATGGACGACATCGGGCCGGAAGGCGATCATCTGCTCGGCGATCATCACAGTGGGCAAGCCCACCTTCAGCTCCGGATAGATCGGCCGCAGCGAGAACGAACGGACCCTCTGCACGCGGTGCCCGGCATAGCTTGCGGGCGGCGAGCCGGGCGCGAAGACCAGCACCTGGTGGCCCATCCGGCCCAGCTCCTCGAGGGTGCGCAGCACCCGCGTGACAACCCCGTCAACCTTGGGCAGGAAAACCTCTGTGAACAGCGCTATGCGCATCGCAGCGGGAGCCGCTCACTGCTTGGCGGAGTGCCGGTAGGCCGCCGGAACCCCAGGCCGCAGATCCTTGGTCCACAGGGAGCGCGCCGGGATCTTGGAGATGTCCACCCGCTCACGGTACTTGGCGGCGGTCTGGGCGATCTCCTCGAGCAGGCCCTCGGTGAGGGTGATGGGGCTCAGGCCCAGATCAAGGAAGGAATCGTTGACCACCCGCAGCTCGTTCTCGGAGGCTTCCTTGCGCGGGTCAGGCACATTCTCCACGCTCGCTCCGGTGAGCCGCGACACGAGGGCCGCGAGATCGCGGATGCGATGGGTCTCGGTCATCTGGTTGAAGATCTTCACCCGCTCACCGCGCCGAGGCGGGTTGGCGATGGCTAGCTCGACACATCGCACCATGTCCTGGATGTGGATGAACGCCCTTGTCTGGCCCCCAGCGCCGTGCACCGTGAGCGGATATCCGATGGCTGCCTGGACAAGGAAGCGGTTGAGCACCGTGCCATAGTCACCGTCGTAGTCGAACCGGTTGATGAGCCGCTCGTCCAGCCGCGTCTGGGTGGTCGAGGTGCCCCAGACGATGCCCTGGTGCAGATCGGTGATGCGCAGGGCGTCGTTCTTCGCGTAATAGGCGAACAGATCCTGGTCGAGCACCTTGGTCATGTGGTAGATCGATCCGGGATGGGTCGGGTACAGGATCTCTTCTCGCAGCTCACCCTGCTCGCCGTCCACCCGGATCCCCAGATAGCCCTCGGGGATCGCCATGCCAGCGGTGCCATAGCCGTACACGCCCATGGTCCCCAGATGCACCAGGTGGATGTCGAGACCCGACTCGACAATCGCGCACAGCACATTGTGCGTGACGTTGACATTGTTGTTCACCGTGTAGCGCTTGTGCGCCGGTGACTTCATCGAGTAGGGCGCGGAGCGCTGCTCTGCGTAGTGCACGATGACCTGCGGCTTCTCGACACGCAGCAGTTCGAGCAGCCGGTCGTAGTCGGCGGCGAGGTCGATGACCGCCAGTCGGATCTCGCGTCCGCTCACCTCGCGCCAGGCGGCGCGGCGTTGCGAGTTCGAGCAGATGGGGGTCAGCGACTGGGCACCCAGCTCCTCGTCGATCCGGCGTCTGGAGAAGTTATCGACGATGACCACCTCGTGGCCGGCCGCTGACAGATGCAGGCTCGCGGGCCAACCGCAGAAACCGTCACCGCCAAGAACGAGGATCTTCAATGCACCTTCCTCCCCTCTGCCCGCCAGCCTAGCCAGCCCCACCGCAGTCTCGTCGTCCAGCAGGATGTCGACGAGACTGTGGACGAATGGCCGGTGCCGGTGGAGACCTTGTGGAAAGCGATCCGCCGTCGTTGTGACACTCCACATTCACCCTGCCTGGACCCACCTGTCATCAACAGTTCATCAACACGTCTTTTCCTCTCCGACAAGGCACTTGAAGGGTTTTCCACGGTATCCACCATGGTGATGACGACGATGAGAGTTACATACGCAACCAATCCGTCAAGGTCAGCATGTGCCCAGGAGTGCACAAACCTTCCGCCCGATCCCGCGGACAGCTCAGTACACGGATAGTCCAGTACACAGTGCCCATCGCCCTGCGCGGTGGCTGGCGCCCGTTAGTCTTGGGCCTGTCACCGACCGGGAGGACGCCATGTCGTCGAACCACATCCCTTCGCACCCCGCACCGGAGCTGGGACCAGAGCTCGCCGCCCACACCGAGAACCTCACCAAGGTCTATGGCAGGAACGACGCTGCAGTGGTAGCGCTCGACCATGTGAACGTCGAATTCCGCAAGGGCCAGTTCACCGCCGTCATGGGCCCCTCGGGATCTGGCAAGTCCACCCTCATGCACTGTGTCGCGGGTCTCGACTCCCCTAGCTCTGGGGAGGTCTTCATCGGTGATACGCCGATCGCGAGCCTCAACGACGCGAGACTCACCGAACTGCGGCGCGACCGGATCGGTTTCGTCTTCCAGTCCTTCAACCTCATTCCCACGCTCACCGCGCGGGAGAACATCGTGCTGCCCATGGCCATCGCCGGACGCAAGCCGGACAAGGACTGGTTCGACCAGGTCATCGACACCTTCGGCCTGCGCGACCGTCTCACGCACAAGCCCTCTGAGCTGTCCGGAGGCCAGCAGCAGCGCGTGGCTTGCGCCCGAGCGCTGCTGAGCAGGCCCGACATCATCTTCGCGGACGAACCAACTGGCAATCTCGACTCGAAGTCCTCGGCCGAGATCCTGCACTTCCTGGCGAGTTGTGTCGCCGAGCTGGGTCAGACCATCGTCATGGTCACCCACGACCCCACCGCCGCCTCCTATGCACGCCGTGCGCTCTTCCTCGCCGACGGGCACATCGTCGGCGACCTCGCCGATCCCAGCCGGGAGAGCGTCCTGGCGACGGTCACCCAGCTGGATCCGCAGAGCGCCTCCGCCCCGCGGTCCGATGCCGCATCCCAGCCGGGCGCAGAACCCGGCAGCCACGAACAACCTGGCGATTCCCGCCCCCGGGGCGCGCGGCGAGCTGAGTTCTGAGATGTGGAAAGCTGCCTGGAAATCGCTGCTGGGACACAAGCTCCGGCTCATCTTGTCGGCACTGTCGGTGGTGCTCGGTATTGCCTTCCTGTCGGGCTCGCTCACCTTCACCGGCATGCTCAAGCAAACCTTCGACTCGATCACCCAGGGCACCATCGCCGACGTGAACGTCGGAGTGAAGGGCAGTTTCGACGTCACCAGCACCCTGACACCCGACTATGCGAGAACCCATCTCAGCGACGCCGAGATCGACAAGATCAGGGCGGTCGACGGGGTGGAGTCCGCCTCGGGCACCACCTCGAGCTTCAACTCCATCTATCTGCTGGGCACCGACGGCAGGGTGGTGGCCAGCTCCGGTGCGCCGAGCGTCGCTGCCAATTACATGAGCGAGCCGGCGATGAACCACCAGCCGGGAATCGTCGTGAAGCAGGGACGCGCACCGAGAGCCGACAACGAGGTGGCAGTCGATCCCAGCTCGCTTTCGCGCAGCGGCTATGCCATCGGTGACCAGGTCGGGGTGCTCACACCCAGCGGCACCATCCGGATGACACTGGTGGGCGCGCTCACCTGGGGTTCGGGGGGAACGGCCGGGGCCAGCTATCTGTTCTTCGACAACGCCGCCACCACGAAACTCATCATGGGCGGCGTGCCCGGATTCCATGGCGCGGCAGTCACCGTGAAGCGGGGCGAGGACCCATCGGTGGTGGCACAGCGCGTCGCCAGCGTGATCCCGGCAGGATTCGAGGCCCAGCCGGGTTCGGTGATCGCCCAACAGGTGAGCACCTACATCGACCAGTCCGTGAGCTTCATCAACATCTTCCTCGGCGTCTTCGCCGCCATCTCGCTCGTGGTGGCGGGATTCCTCATCGTCAACACATTCACGATCCTCGTTGCCCAGCGGGGACGCGAGCTCGCCCTCTACCGGGCGCTCGGCGCCTCGCGCGCCCAAGTGGCCCGGAGCGTACTCTTCGAGGCCTTCGCGATAGGCCTCATCGGTGGGGTCTTCGGCCTGCTGCTCGGTGCGCTGCTGGCCTTCGGAATCGGCCGGCTCATCACGGCACTGGGTCTTGACATCGGTTCGGCCGTGCCCATGCCCAGCCCCTCGACCATCGTCATCTCGCTGCTGGCAGGTGTCGTCATGACGATGCTCGCCGCCTGGATTCCCGCCCAGCGGGCTGGACGGGTGCCGCCGGTGGCGGCGATGAGCGGGGAGTTCGCGAGCGGACAGGGAGGCCTGGGACGCCGGACCTTCATCGGTGGCGGCATTGCCCTGGTCGGCTTCGCGGGTCTCATCACCGGTGTTGCGCTGCATTTCGGCGATCGAGTGTGGGTGCTCGGAGGGGGCGCCTTCCTCATGCTCATCGGAGTGGCATTGGTGAGCCCGATCGCCGGGCGTCCGCTCATCTGGCTGCTCGGGCGCCTTTACCGCAGATTCTTCGGCGAACCCGGCAAGCTCGCCGAGCTCAATGCGGTGCGCCAGCCACGCCGCACCGCCGCCACCGCCTCGGCCCTCATGATCGGCCTGGCCCTGGTGACGATGATGGCGATCCTGGGGTCCTCGGCCAGCACCTCGGTCTATCACCTCATCCGGGACAACCTGCGCGGCGACTTCATCATCACCACGGTCAACCAGCAGCCGCTGCCCACCGGCCTGTACGACCAGGTGAGCAAGATCCAGGGTGTTGACTCCGTCCACCGGGAGCGCCGGGTCGTCACCCGCATCGACCAGAAGCCGGCCTTCCTGCAGGGCTATCCCGCGGCGGACTTCAACCAGCTTGTCACCCAGACGATGGTGCAGGGCACCATGACCGACAACCTCGGCGATGTCATCGTCTCCCAGACCTGGGCCCATGACAACGGACACTCCCTCGGTGATCGGCTCACCGCCCTCAACCCCACAACCGGAGAGCCTCTTCAGCTCACCATCACCGGCGTGTTCACCACTCCCCGCGGTGTCGACAGTGGCGGCATCAACACGAATCTCGCCACCCTGGCTGCGATGGGCAACAAGGACAAGGACAGTCAGCTGGTCGTGACGCTGGCACCGGGTGCCTCTGCCGCCGACGTGGAGAGCGCCCTCAAGGCCGAGACGGCCAGCAATCCGCTCACCGTCGTGCAGAGTCAGAATGACTATGCCCAGCAGCAGGGGGCCCAGATCGACCGGCTGGTCACCATGATCTACGCGCTGCTCGGGCTCGCCGTCGTCATCGCCGTACTCGGCATCGTCAACACTCTCGCGCTGTCGGTGATCGAGCGGACTCGCGAAATCGGGCTGCTGCGCGCCGTGGGAATGAAGCGAAGCCAGTTGAGGCGCATGATCACGCTCGAATCGGTGATCATTGCCCTGCTCGGTGCGGTGCTGGGAATGGCGCTCGGCCTGGTCTTCGGCCTGGCACTGCAAAGAGTTCTGGTCGACGAGGGGCTCAGCTGGCTGGCCATTCCCTGGGGACAGCTCGGGGTCTTCCTGCTGCTGTCGATCGCAGTGGGGATCCTCGCTGCCATCGTTCCCGCCCAGCGGGCGGCCAAGCAGAACATGTTGACCGCGATAGCCGCCGAATGAGACGTGGAGAATCCACCGAAACTGTGCACAACTCCTGTGGACAAGTGGAAAAGTGAGCGAGAATCCAGTCGTGTTTCCAGCCGTTCAGCTCGATGTCATCTATTGTTCGCACGGTATTCGCGCGCAGGCAGGAGAACGATGATCAAGGACGACAAGAACGACCCCGGAACTGCTGCGGATGCCGAGCCCGATCCACGCTTCGCGGGTCCGCCCATCTTCGATCGGCCGACTCCTGAGGAGTTGCCACCAGCCGACCAGCCGTGGAAGCGACGGGTCGGCCTCCCTGTCCTCCTCATCGGAGTCTGCCTTCTCGTCCTGGGCATACTGGCCCTGGCGATGCACAGCAACGGGATCCTGCTCGTCGTCGTCGGTCTCCTGGCGACCGCTGCCGGTGGATATCTGCTGGGCGCCAACTCCCGAGCCCTCAAGGCGTGGCGCGCCGAGCACGAGCCGCCCGCCCAACGCTGAGGGCCGGGCCTGGCGCACCCGGATCTGCGTCGTCGAGTGGCGAGATGGGTGGTGCCGATAGGATACGGGAGCCGGGCGGACTCGGCGTTGAGGGTCGTTGATCCCGATGATGAACGGTGAGCGAGGAACCAGTGAAGATCACAGTTGATCGCGATGTGTTGGCTGAGGCAGTGGCATGGGTGGCACGCAGCCTGCCCAATCGCCCCAGCGTGCCGATCCTCAAGGGACTGCTCATCAGGGCGCAGGACGACACGGTTTACATGTCGAGCTTCGACTACGAGACCAGCGCCAAGATCACCGTGAACGCCCAGGTCGACGAAGAGGGCGAGGCGTTGGTCTCGGGAAAGCTGCTGTCCGAGATCGCCAGGAGCCTGCCGGGGCGCCCAGTGCGGATCAGCACTGCGGCCAACCACGCCGAGCTGATCTGCGGTTCGGCGAGATTCACGCTGCAGACCCTGCCTGTCGAGGACTATCCGAACCTTCCCCAGATGCCCTCCGCCACCGGCACCGTGGACAGCGAGGAGTTCGCCCAGGCCGTCACCCAGGTGGTCGTCGCGGCCGGGCGCGACGAGCTGTTGCCGGTCTTCACCGGGGTACGGATGGAAATCAACGACGACCGGCTCTCATTGCTCGCCACCGACCGCTACCGGATGGCGCTTCGCGAGCTGAATTGGAACCCCACCTCGAGCCAGCTCGACGCGTCCGCCCTGGTGCCTGCCCGGGTGCTGGCCGAGACGGCCCGCTCGATGAGCAGCGGCGAGAAGGTCACCCTGGCCCTCGCCTCGGCGGTCGATGCCGAAGGTCTCATCGGTTTCCTCGGAGAGGGTGCCGCAGGCAGTCGGGAGCTGACTACCCGGCTGCTCGACGGCGAATTCCCCAAGGTCCGCCACCTCATGGACATCCGCCCGAGCCTCACGGTGCGGGTGAGGACGGCCGAGATCATCGACTCCGTCAAGCGCGTCTCACTGGTCGCCGAGCGCAATACCCCGCTGCGGATGCTCATCGAAGACGACCGGGTGGCCCTCGACGCCGCCACCGGCGACCAGGCACAGGCTTCCGAGGCCGTCGAAGCGGTCGTCGACCGCATCGATCCCGCCTCTCAGATCGAGGCGGTCGGATGCAACCCGCACTATCTGTCCGATGCCCTTTCGGCACTGGACACCGCCTTCGTCCAGTTCGCCTTCACCGCGCCGGGCAAGCCCTGTCTGGTGCAGGGTGTCGACGAACTCGATGCCGCGCCTCGCACCGACTACAAGCACGTCATCATGCTCATGCGCCTGCCGAGCTGAGTGAACGGCCACCGTGTTCGTCGATCGGCTGGAACTGCACGACTTCCGCAGCTATCGGGCCGCCAGCCTTGACCTTCGCCCCGGTGTCACCCTGTTCACCGGCCCGAACGGGCACGGCAAGACGAACCTCGTGGAGGCCATCGAGTACCTGTCCACGCTGTCCAGCCACCGCGTCGCGTCCGAGACCCCGCTGCTGAGAGCGGGCAGCTCCCAGGCGATCCTGCGGGCCGGGGTGGTGGCGGGGGCGGACGATCCTCGACGGCTGCTGGTGGAGCTGGAGATCAACCAGGGACGCGCCAACCACGCCAGGATCAATCGCTCGCCGCTGCGCCGGGTTCGCGAGATCATCGGAGCGCTGCGCACCGTGGTCTTCAGCCCCGACGACCTGGCGATCGTCAAGGGCGATCCCGGCGACCGACGCGAGTTCCTCGACGCGCTGGTGGCCACCAGATGGCCACGGATGGGTGGAGTCAGGGCGGACTACGAGCGCGTGGTGCGCCAGCGCAATGCCCTGCTCAAGTCGATGGCCGGGTCGGGGAGCCGGGCCGATGCCTCCGCGGCGACCCTCGACATCTGGAATGAGCAGCTGGCCAGGGCGGGAGCGGAGATCCTCTCCGCGCGGCTCGCGACCCTGGCCGAACTACGGCATCCCACCCGCACCAGCTATGCCTCGATCGCACCGGTGAAGGGTGACACCGATGCCCGCTACAAGACCTCGCTGCCGGGCCTCAGCGCGGCATTGGCGGGCGAGAGCGCCGAGGAGCCCTCGCTTCCGGCGATCCCAGATCTTGAGGGCTGGCTCGCCGAGGCGATGAGGGCCCGGCGTGGCGAGGAGATCGCCCGGGGAGTGAGTGTGGTCGGCCCGCACCGCGACGACATCACCTTGAGCATCGCTGGCCTGCCCGCAAAGGGCTATGCGAGTCACGGTGAGAGCTGGTCGCTGGCGCTGGCCTTGCGGCTGGGCAGTCTGCAGCTGCTGCGCTCGGAGGGTATCGCACCGGTACTCGTGCTGGACGATGTCTTCGCCGAGCTGGACGTCACGCGTCGCGACCGGTTGGCCGAGGCGGTCGAACAGGCCGAACAGTCCCTCATCACCGCCGCCGTGGAATCCGATGTCCCGCACCGGTTGTCGCACCGTCGTTTCACGGTGACCATGGAGGAGGAAGCGGACGGCGCGCGTGTCTCATTGGTGGAGCCGCCGTTGTCCACAACGACTGTGGACGAGGATGTGGACAATGACTCGCGGTGATCGTGAGGACAACGACGATCGGCGCCTGCCCGAGCAGCTACCTCCGCCCGGGCAGCCGCACCCCGACCCGGACGCCTCTCAGCAAACCCCGCGAGAACCGGCGGGCGACAGCGAGGAGCACGATCCCGAGGGATATGAGCTGGCCACTCAGGTGGCGATGGGTCTCTCGGGCCTGTTGCCACCACCCAGGGTGGGCCCGCCGAAACGCCGCAGGTCGAGAACTCGCGAGGAAATGCGCTCGGGCTCGGGTGCCGATCCCCGCGATCCCCAGCCGCTGGGCACCGCGATGGAGCGTCTCGTGCGGGCCAGGGGCTGGCGCACCGAGCTGGGCCTACGACTCATCGTCTCGCGCTGGTCGATGCTGGTGGGCGAGGCGAACGCGCAGCACTCCGCACCGGAGGCCTACCACGACCATGTCCTCGTGGTGCGCGCCGAGTCGAGCACCTGGGCGACAGCGCTGCGCACCATCGCGCCCCAGGTGGTCGCCGAGCTCAATCGCCGGCTCGGCGAGGGATCCGTCGTACGGGTGGATGTCCGTGGTCCCGCCAGCCCCAGCTGGAAGCATGGCCCGCGCAGCGTGCCGGGACGCGGCCCCCGCGACACCTATGGATGAGCGGTGGAGCAGGGACCGGTGCGGCAGCGGGCCGGGTCGGGGCGCCAGGCCGAGGATGTCCTGTAGTGGGGGACCACGCGCGGTGGGGTCACTCGTCCCCTGGATGCCATTACGGGCCGCTGAGCGCCCGGTCGGTGTGAGATGCACAGTGATCGGCGCGGACGTATTGCTCTGAGGATGGTAGATTTGGCGGTTGTGGCCGCGACATACTCGTGGCACTCGGTGACAGGAGCCCCAACCGGTGAGCGAACAACTGAACGATCCCGCTGACTTCGACGACGACGTGGACGCAGACGATGTCATCACCTTGACAGACTCGGCCGACGACTCGGTGGACGGCGACTATGGTGCCTCCGAGATCCAGGTCCTCGAGGGCCTCGAGGCGGTTCGCAAGCGTCCGGGCATGTACATCGGATCCACCGGCGAGCGCGGCCTGCACCATCTGGTGCGCGAAATCGTCGACAATGCCGTCGACGAGGCGCTGGCCGGCTACTGCGACAGCATCGAGGTCGAACTCCTCGACGACGGTGGCTGCCGGGTACGGGACAACGGGCGCGGTATCCCGGTGGCCGAGCATCCGGTGGAGCACATCTCGTCGCTGACCCTGGTGCTCACCGTGCTTCATGCCGGGGGCAAGTTCGGCGGCGGTGGATACAAGGTCTCCGGCGGCCTGCACGGCGTGGGCTCTTCGGTCGTCAACGCGCTGAGCACGCGGTTCGTGGCCGATGTGCTGCGCGACGGCCATCACTGGCACCAGGAGTTCGAGCTCGGTGTGCCCTGCGGGCCGGTCGAGAAGCTGGAGGCCACCGAGGAGACCGGCACCACGATCACCTTCTATCCCAGCGCGGAGATCTTCGAGACCACGGATTTCAGCTACGAGACGCTCTCGACGAGCTTCCGCGAGATGGCCTTCCTCAACAAGGGCCTGCGCATCCAGATCGCCGATCTGCGCACCGACCACGTCGACGAGGACGGCAACCAGCTGGAGGAAGTCTTCAAGTACGACCTCGGGCTGGTCGACTATGTGAGCTTCCTCAACGGCAACCGCGAGACGCTCAGCCCCGTCATCGACGTGGAGGCACATTCTCCCGAACTGCAGATGGGTGTCGAGGTGGCCATGCAGTGGAACACCAGCTATGCTACGAGCCTTCATACCTTCGCCAACACCATCAACACCCGCGAGGGAGGCACCCACGAGGAGGGCTTCCGTACTGCGCTCACGACGACCATCAATCGCTGGGGCGAGACCTGGGGGCTCATCAAGAAACGCGACGACCGGGTCAGCAACGACGACATCCGTGAGGGTCTCGTGGCCATCGTCTCGGTGAAACTCGTCGAGCCGCAGTTCGAGGGACAGACCAAGACGAAGCTCGGCAACACCGAGGCCCGCGGTTTCGTCCAGAAGGCCGTCAATGAGCGGCTCGGCGACTGGATGGAACGCAATCCGGCGGCCGGGAAGGACATCGTGCGCAAGGCCCAGGCGGCCGCGTCCGCCCGGATTGCGGCCCGCAAGGCCCGCGATATGGCGCGCAATCGCAAGGGCCTGCTCGGCTCGGGCGGCCTGCCCGGCAAGCTCTCGGACTGCTCGAGCAACGATCCGTCCGAGTGCGAGGTGTTCATCGTCGAGGGCGACTCCGCCGGCGGCTCGGCCAAGGGCGGACGCAATCCGCGTACCCAGGCGATCCTTCCGCTGCGCGGCAAGATCCTCAATGTCGAGAAGGCGCGTATCGACCGGGCGCTGCAGTCCGACACGATCGAGGCCATCATCTCGGCACTTGGCACCGGCGTGCACGAGGAATTCGACATCAACAAGCTGCGCTATCACAAAATCGTGCTCATGGCCGATGCGGATGTCGACGGCGCGCACATTCGCACCCTGCTGCTCACCCTGCTGTTCCGATTCATGCCGGCACTCATCGACGGCGGCTACGTCTACCTGGCCCAGCCGCCGCTGTTCCGGCTGCGCTGGACCAACGCGCCCCACGAGCTCGCCTATACCGACGCCGAGCGCGATGCCCTGCGCGACAGAGGGATCGCTGCTGGCAAGAAGCTGCCCAATGTGAACCCGATCCAGCGCTACAAGGGCCTTGGCGAGATGGACGCCGAGGATCTGTGGGCCACCACGATGGATCCGGACAATCGCATCCTGCTGCAGGTGAATCTCGACGATGCGGCCCGTGCCGACCAGATGTTCTCCATCCTCATGGGCGAGGACGTCGAGGAGCGGCGTCACTTCATCCAGCGCAATGCCAAGGACGTGCGGTTCATCGACGTGTAGAGCCCTGGTTCCACGTCCCTGACCGCATCCAAGTGAGGAAGAACGATGAGTGATACCCCGAAGGGCCCCGACGACATGCTCGGCGGCGAACAGCCCGGCGACAACAACGAGAAGTCGACCGCCGGAGAGACGATCGTCGGGCCGGCAAAGGGCCGCATCGACCCGGTGGACCTGCAGGCTGAGATCCAGAATTCCTTCCTCGACTACGCCATGAGCGTCATCGTGGAGCGTGCGCTGCCCGATGTGCGCGACGGGCTCAAACCGGTGCACCGACGGGTGATCTACACGATGTTCGACGGCGGCTACCGTCCCGACCGCGGCTGGAACAAGTGCTCGCGTGTGGTCGGGGATGTGATGGGCAAGTATCATCCGCACGGAGACACGGCGATCTACGACACCCTGGTGAGGCTGGCGCAGCCTTGGACGATGCGCTACCGGCTGGTCAACGGCCAGGGGAATTTTGGCTCGCCCGGCAATGACGGCGCCGCAGCCATGCGGTACACCGAGTGCCGGATGGCGCCGCTGGCCATGGAGATGGTCCGCGATATCGATCAGGACACCGTCGACTTCCAGCCGAACTACGACAACCGCGACACCGAGCCGACCGTGCTGCCGGCGCGTTTCCCCAATCTGCTGGTCAATGGCTCGACCGGTATTGCGGTGGGCATGGCCACCAATATCCCCCCGCACAATCTGCGCGAGGTCAACGAAGCCGTCCAGTGGTTCCTGGCCCACCCCGAGGCCAGCAACGAGGAGCTGCTCGAGGCGTCGATGGCCCGGATCAAGGGCCCGGACTTCCCCAATGGCGCCCTCATCGTCGGACGCAAGGGAATTGAGGACGCCTACCGCACCGGTCGTGGTTCCGTGACGATGCGTGCCGTCGTCGACATGGAGGAAGACCACAAGGGGCGCACCCAGCTCGTCGTCACCGAGCTGCCCTATATGTGCAATCCAGACAATCTGGCGCAGAAGATCGCGGACCTGGTCAATTCGGGACGGCTGGGCGGGATCGCCGACATCCGCGACGACACCTCGGCGCGTACCGGGCAGCGGCTCGTCATCACGCTGCGCCGTGACGCCCAACCGCGGGTGGTGCTCAACAATCTGTACAAGCACACCCAGCTCCAGGACACCTTCGGCTGCAATATGCTGGCCCTGGTCGACAATGTGCCGCGCACCCTGCCGATCGACCGCTTCATCCGATACTGGGTCAATCACCAGCTCGAGGTCATCGAGCGGCGCACCCGCTACCAGCTCAACCAGGCGGAGAAGGAGGCGCACATCTACCGCGGGCTCGCCAAAGCCCTGGACATGCTCGACGAGGTGATCGCCCTCATCCGCCGATCCGCCACCACCGAGGCCGCATCGAGTGGCCTGCAGCGCCTGCTCGAGATCGACGAGGTACAGGCCGCCGCGATCCTCAACATGCAGCTGCGCCGGCTGGCCGCCTTGGAGCGCCAGAAGATCCTCGACAAGCTGGGCGAGCTCGAGCGTCTCATCGAGGACCTCAAGGACATCCTGGCGAACGAGTCGCGCCAGCGGCAGATCATCTCCGCCGAGCTCGGTGAGATTGTCGAGAAGTACGGCGACGAGCGGCGCACCCGGATCATCGCGGCCGAGGGTGACTTCAGCGAGGAGGACTTCGTGCCCGACGACCCGATGGTCGTCACCATCACGCACGGAGGCTACGCGAAACGCACCCGGACCGATCAGTACCGTCCTCAACGGCGCGGTGGCAAGGGGGTGCGCGGCGCAAGCCTGCGCGCCGACGACGAGGTGCAGCACCTGTTCGCCACCACCAATCATCACTGGATCCTCTTCTTCACGAACATGGGCAGGGTCTACCGGATCAAGACCTGGCAGCTTCCCGAGGGAGGGCGCGACGCCAAGGGCGGTCACGTGGCGGGGCTGCTCAGCTTCCTGCCGGGCGAGACGATCACCCAGGTGCTGGCATTGCGCTCCTACCAGGACGCCGACTATCTCGTGCTCGCCACCCGGCACGGGCTGGTGAAGAAGACGGAGCTGTCGGCCTACGACTCACCTCGTCAGGCGGGTCTCATCGCTGTGAACTTCCGCGAGGACGACGATGAGCTGATCGGCGCCGAGCTGGTCAACGGCGATGACGACGTCCTGCTCATCTCGCGCAAGGGCCAGGCGATCCGTTTCGGGGCCGACGACCACCAGCTGCGCCCGATGGGGCGGACCACCTCCGGAGTGACAGGCATGAACTTCCGCCCCGGCGATGCACTGTTGTCGATGAGCGTCGTGCCGCGAGGCGCGGCCCAGGACGAGCTGTTCGTGTTCACCGTGACAAACGGCGGTTTCGCCAAGCGCACTCCGGTGAGCGACTATCGCGTGCAGAACCGGGGCGGTCTGGGCATCAAGGCGATGCGTCTCGACGACGAGCGCGGTCAGCTGGTGGGCGGTCTCGTGGTGCGGGGAACCGACGAGGTGATCGCCATCAAGTCGTCGGGCCAGGTCACCCGCAGCGCGGTGGCTGAGGTGAATCCGACCGGACGCAACACGATGGGCGTCAAATACGTCGGGGTGCGAGGTGATGACGAGGTGATCGCCATCGCACTCAACCCCGAGCAGCAGGCGGCCGAGGAGCTGACCGGGGACGCTGGCGCTGCCGGCGAGGTGCCGGGACAGGCCGATGAGATGGTCGGGGACGCGGTCGGCGACGGGCGCCCGGATGAGGTTCACGGTGAGACAGGCGGCGATTCACGAGATGATGCCGCTGCCGGTGCGCCCGACGACACGGACGAGTGATGGTTGGCGCAGCGCACGTGTGCTGCGGGATAGGGTGGTTTCGGCCTTGACCGGCCGGGGCGGCCCCCGCGGGGCCACTCCGGCATCATGACTCAGGAGGACCTGGATGGCTAACGATTCCGCAACCGGCTCGGGCGGTGAGCCCGGCGAGGTGACGCGCACCTTCGGACGTCCCGGTGAGGCGACCTCGAGGCCCTCGCAGACCTCTGTTTCGGAGCAGACCGCAACCGAGGGCCGGCCCCTCGACGCGAGGATTGCCGGTGCGAATGTGACCCTGCAGCCGCAGCCCGAGCCGTCCGCGAGCCAGCGCCGGCGCCGGCCGAAGGTCGAGCGTCCCACTCGAAAGGCGCGCCTGCGGTTGGCCCGCATCGATCCTTGGTCGGTGATGAAGACCGCCGCGATGTTCTCGGTGGCGGGCGGGATCATCCTCTTCGTTGCGGTCTGGGCACTGTGGGGGGTCATCGACGCATCGGGCGTGCTGTCGAAGATGCAGGAGGCGATCACCGCACTCATTGGCACCTCGAGCGGCTCGACAAGCGTCCAGATCACGAACTATGTCAACCAATGGCGAGTTCTCGGATTCACGGCAGTGGTCGCGGTGGTCGATGTGATTCTGGTCACCGCACTGTGCACGCTCTTCAGCTTCCTGTACAACCTGGCTGCCCAACTCATCGGTGGTCTCGAGGTGACACTTGCAGAAGACTGAGCGGACTGCTCGACCTGCCCCCAGGAGCATCGAGTTGAGGGGCTGCGCGCCGGTAGGCTAATGTAACTCCTCGGTACCGCTCCCGGGCGGGCCGATGGGCCTTTAGCTCAGTTGGTTAGAGCGCGTCCCTGATAAGGACGAGGTCACTGGTTCAAGTCCAGTAAGGCCCACCCCTTCATATGGCACAGTGCCTGAGGTAATCCTCCCTGTCAGCTGCGCAGCTCAGTCGTCTGCGCCGCTCACCGGTGCGCGCCGACGCATGTCCCGGTAGTGAGTGGTGACCCCTCATCGCGGGTACCAGTGGATGAGTGCATGAGAACTGCTGTGGCCGTGCTGGCAGGCCCATAGGCTTGGGGTGTGCGCGATGCAGATCTACCCGATGCTGACCAGGGGAAACAATGAGTGAGACGAACTCGGTGGACACCACCGTGCCGGCACAGGCGCTGGGCACCACGGCGCGGGTGATTTTCACGATCAGCGGCATCATCGCTGTCGTCGCGGGCATTCTCGTTCTGGTCTGGCCGGATCGGACTGTTCAGCTCACGGCTGGAACATTCGCGGTCTATGCCATCCCGTGCGGAGTGGTCGGCATTGTCCTTGGCGCATTCGGGCAAGGTCTGGCGTCCTGGCGGCGCGGAGGACATGCCCTCCTCGGGCTGCTGCTCGTTGTGGTGGGCGTCGTGGCAGTGAGCGGAATCGAACCGGAGCGCTCGGGAACGATGACCGTGCTGGGCATCGTCGTGGGCGTGGTGTGGATCGTCCAGGGCGTCTTCGCGGTGGCCGAGACCGATCGTTCGAAGGACACCCTGTGGTCCATCATCTTCGGCGTTGTCAGCGTGCTGTCCGGCATCGCCGTCATGCTCGCGCCGATATGGGGCACGGCCAGGATGTGGGTCTTCCTCGGAATCACCCTCATCGTGCTCGGCCTTGCGCAGACCGCCCGTGCCCAGCGCATCGGGGACTGGGTATCCAACCCGGCCCGCCCGCAATCTCCCGCCAGAACCGCGCATTCCGTGGTCCCGAAACCCTCGCGGAAGAGGGACTTTGCGCAGCGGGGAAGAACTCTCGATTCCGATGAGCAGGCGTCACGATCGGGGGCCCAGGCTGGTTCGGGGATCCCCGAGCAGCTGAAGCCCAAGACCGGTGCACCGCAGGATCCACCGAAGGACTCGACGCCGAGGTGAGCGGCGCACTGTCGCGGGCTCAAGCTCGGGTCGACAGTTTTCGGCCCGCGGCGCGATGACTGGCACTGTATGCGTGTGGAGTGTTGTATGCCCACAGTGTCGTGCGGGGGCCCGAACGATGCGCGCCGTGACGATGGGTGGGCGCTGCACGCTCACGCGTGCGCCACGAGGTCCGCACCAGGCCCGCGGAGGTGCCGCGCTGACGGACCGATCGGGCAGGTGGCGGGCATGGTGTCGAGACAGGAGGCCACGACGTGAATGACGACCAATATCGTTCCCACGGCGAATCGGACGACGATCCTACTGGGCGCACCGGCGCGCCCCAGGAGCCGGCCGATTCCGAGGAGACGGTGATCCTGCCTCGTCACAGTGCTCGCCGCGGCTATTCCCCCCACGGCGATCCCGCCGAGCCCGGGTCGAGCGATGCGCGCGACGCAGGCTCCGATTCGGAACGGACGCGGGCCATGGGGGCGATTCCTCCCAGCCACCCGGACGAGTCATTCGCCACCGAGGCGTCGGCCAATGCCCCCACCCAGAGCCTGCCGCCGGTGGCTCCGGTGGAAACCGGCTATCGGGAACGCGATACCGGGCGCACCCGGGCGTTCCCCGGCGCACAGGCCTCGGCCCCGGACTACGGGCATGGTGCGTCGGCGTCGAACTGGCAGGGTCATTTCGTCGGTGCCGGTGCGGCCGGAGGGGCAGCCGGCGGCATCGTGGACGATGAGCCCGAGCCACCCACTCCTCGCAATCGCAGCACGAACAAGATCCTGCTGAGAGTGCTGCAGGTGCTGGCGGCCTTCCTCATCTTGTTCATCGGCGTCGGGATCGGCAGCTTCGTTTCGGGCACCCCAGCACCCCGCTCCTCGCCGGGCGCCACCCAGACCGTGACGAGCACGACGACCGCGACCACTACGACCACCGCAACCCCGGTATCCACACCCACCATCGCCCCTCCCCCGGTAACGATTACCGAGACGGTCCTCCAGCCTGCGCGCACCGAGACGGTCACTCAGCCTGCCCAGACCGTGACCTCGACCGTCCAGGGTCCTGCTCGACCTGCCGTGACCGTGACGCAAACCGTCCCGGCCCAACAGGGCGGGTCGGGCACCGGCACGACGCCGTGACGAAAGGGCTGCGCTCATGAGGTGGATGGCCCCATGCCCATGAGGTTCGTCATCACAGCGGGCGGCACGACGGAGCCGATCGACCCGGTGCGCAAGATCACCAATAGCGCGAGTGGGCAGCTCGGCAGCCTCGTCGCGCAGCGTCTGGTGGCCCGCGCCGGGGAGAAGATCGAGGCGATCCACTATGTCTGCGAACGCGGTTCGGTCGTGCCGAAGCTGGACTGCGTGGATCTCGTCGAGGTGCGGGGGGTGGCCCAGGCCGAAGAGGCGCTGAGGGATCTGCTGTCGCGCAGACCGGTTGACGGCGTGATCCACTCGATGGCGGTCAGCGACTACGCTGTGTCCGGCGTGACGAGCGTCCACGAGATCGGTGTCGCCCTCTCCCGTCTGGTCGACCGCTGGTCATCCCAGGGGATGCCCGATGAGTCCGGCCGCGATGAGGCGCTGGTCTCGGTACTTGCCGGCGCATCCCGGCCGCCCAGCGAGAACGAGAAGATGTCCTCGGGCATCGACGATCTCGTGCTGCTCATGAGGAGAACCCCCAAGCTCATCGGCATGATCAAGAAGCTGCAGCCCCGCACGGTGCTGGTGGGCTTCAAGCTGCTCAACAGGGTGAGCGAGGAGGAGCTGCTCCATGTGGCGGCCAGCCTGAAGCAGGCCAACGACTGCGACTTCGTTCTCGCCAATGACCTGGCCACGATTGGCGAGGGCCGGCATCGTGGATTCCTGGTGGGCCCCGACGCCGGTGTGGCCCGTTTCGAGACAAAGGCACAGATCGCCGACGGCATCGCCGCCGCTGTCATCGACCGCATCGAGGAGCGCCTCCGGTGAAGAACATCCTGCTCGGGGTGAGCGGCAGCATCGCTGCATACAAGGCCGCGGACATCGCCAACGACTTGACCAAGGCCGGGCACAACGTCGATGTCATTCTCACCGCGGGTGGGGCCCGATTCATCACGGCCTTCACCTTGCAGACACTGTCGGGAAACCCGGTGCACACCGACATGTTCGACACCATGGCGCCGGATCCAGTGCAGCACATCGCGCTGGCGCGGCGAGCCGATCTCTTGCTCGTCGCTCCGGGCTCGGCCGACATCATCGCGAAGCTGGCGAATGGGATCGCCGACGACATGCTGTCGACGGTCGTGCTGGCCCTGGGTGCGATCCCGAAACTCATCGCACCCGCCATGAATACCGTGATGTACGAGAATCCCCTGGTCCAGGGCAATATCGCGAAGCTGGGCTCGGCAGGCTTCGGGTTCATCGAGCCCCGCGTGGGTCACCTCGCCGAGGGCGGGGTGGGCCGGGGTGCCCTGGCCGATGTCGATGTGATCGTCGCCACGGCACTGGCCGCGCTTGGCTGAGTTGCCGGCGGACTGGCAGCCGGTGGGCCGCGCCGGATTGGCCTGGCGAGCCTGTGGTGCCAGACTCAAAGGAGCGCTGCTGGTGGGGTGGACATCACCCAAACCTCGACGAGAGTGGTCCCATGTATCAACCGGAACGTCAGAAGAGACTCCTGGACATCGCCCGCCAGGAGGGCCGGGTGTCGGTGGCGGCGGCGTCATCGCAGTTCCGTGTGGTGCCCGAGACGATCCGCCGCGATCTCGACCAGATGGCAGCCAAGGGTCTGTTGCGGCGCGTCCACGGCGGGGCGATCCCGGCCGATTTCGATGAGCTGGGAGACACGAGCGTCGACGCGCGTGATCTCTCGGCCGTGGAGGAGAAGGAGGCGATCGCCCAGGCCGCGTTGGCCTATCTCCCGGCGCCCGGCGGAACCATCATTCTCGACGCCGGAACCACGACGCGCCGGCTGGCGAGCAAATTCCTCGAGGGCTCCCGCTACACAGTGTTCACTGATTCGGCACCTATCGCGGCACTGCTGGCCGCCCGCACCGCCTGCGATGTCCGCCTCATCGGGGGCCGGCTGCGCGGCACCACCCAGGCGACGGTGGGCAATGTCGCAGAATTCGCCCAGTTGCGGGTCGATGTGAGCTTCATGGGCACCAATGGGCTTTCGCTGTCACATGGGCTGTCGACCCCGGACGTGGACGAGGCCGCAACCAAGGCCGCGATGATCGCCGCTGCCCGGCATGTCGTGGTGCTCACCGATTCGCGCAAGATCGGTGCCGAGTCGACAAAGCGCTTCGCCACCCTCGACGACATCGACGTACTCATCACCGATGAGGGCATCCCCCAGCACCAGCTCGCGGAGCTCACGAAGGCCGGGGTGGAGGTCGTGCGGGCGTAGTCGCCTCCCCTTCTCTCGCGGTGCCCGCGTCCCTCGTAGCCCCCGCGTCCAGACGGGATGAATTGCGGTTCACCTGGTCGGACCAGGGTCAATTGCAATTCATCCGGGGAAGCGCCTCAGCCCTTCACTGCGCCGGCCGACATGCCGGCAACCAGATTGCGCTGGATGATCAGGAAGAAGATCACCACAGGCAGCGAGAACAGGACGGACGCCGCCATCTGGCCCCCGTAGTCGGTGCCGGTTGTCGGCGTGGAGAAGGATGCCAGCCACACCGGCAGCGTGTACATGCTCTGCGTCTTCATGAAGGTGTACGCCACGAGATAGTCGTTCCACGCATAGACGAATGCGAAGATACTCGTCGAGATGATCCCCGGAGCCACCAGCGGGAACAGGATCCTCACCAGGATCTGGCGGGTGTTCGCCCCGTCGATCATCGCCGCCTCCTCCAGCTCATAGGGGATCGCCAGGAAGAATCCTCGCATCACCCAGATCGAGAAGGGCAGCACACTGGCCACATAGGCCAGGATCAGGCCGAGATAACTGCCGAGCAGGTGCAGCTCGTTGAACACCAGGAAGATCGGGATGAGCAGCGCCGTGCTCGGGAGCATCTGGACGCACAGGATGAAGACCAGGATTGCCCTGCGCCCACGGAAGTGAAATCGCGACAGGGCCGCGGAGGCCAGGACTCCCAGCGAGATGGCAAGGACGAGTGTGCCGGCCACCACGATGAGACTGTTTTTCAGGTCTCCGAGGAAGTTCGACTGGAAAATCGCGGCATGGTAATTCCTTAGCGTCGGATGCGCCGGAAGGAATTGCGGTGTGCTGGTGGTCACCTCGAATGGCGGCTTGAACGAGGTATTGATCATCCAGTAGACGGGGAAGATCCATATCAGCGCGAAGATGAGCGCCAGGATATTGCTCACCAGTCGCCCGCGGCGGATTCGACGGCGTCGATGCTCGACAATGGCGCTCATAGCTCTTCCCCCGATCGGACGAGGCTTCGGATGTAGAAGCTGGTCAAAACCATGAGCAACAGCGTGGTCACCACCGAGATCGCCGCACCATTGCCGATATTGAAGCTGACGAATGCCTGTTTGTAGGTGTAGATCCCGAGGGTTGTCGTGCCGCCGTCGGGTCCGCCCTGGGTGAGCAACCAGATCTGGTTGAAGACATTGAAGTCCCAGATCACCGAGAGAATCGTCACCAGCAACAGGGTGGGACGCAGGAACTGTAGGGTGATCGTCCAGTAGACCCGCCATTCATTCGCTCCGTCCAATCGGGCGGCTTCGAAGAAGGCGGGATCCACCTGCTGCTGGGCGGCGTTGAGCGTCAGCGCAATGAAAGGCACTGCCTGCCACACAATGAGCAGCCAGATGCACAGGAATCCCAGCACCGTGCTCTGCGTCCAATTGACGTTGAGCACGTTCCCGAAGACGTGCAACTTCGTCAGTATCCAGTTGAGAATCCCGAATCCAGGCTGGAACAACCAGCCCCATACCATGGACGACGCCACATTCGGCATTGCCCAGGCGAATATCAGCGTCACAGTGACCACGTACCGCATGACGGTTCCGGTCTTCGTGAGCAGCTGCGAGACGGGCTCATCCCAATCGAGGGTGTAGTTGGGGTCTGAATCCGCCTGTCTCGAGCAGGCTTCTGGCGATGTAGTTGGTGAGGTTGCGGAAGCCC
>NZ_FOGZ01000004.1 GCF_900111365.1 Propionibacterium cyclohexanicum | reverse complement strand
AACGCCGATGGTACTGCAGGGGGAACCCTGTGGGAGACTAGGACGCCGCCACACACTCAAGCTCCCCTCCACCCACCAGCGGAGGGGAGCTTTTTACTTTCCGCCACCATCCCGGTGCGCGGTCCGTGGGTGAGCTGCCCGGAGCTCGGCTCACCCGGTTTGGCAGGATGGACGTCATGGAACACTCGTCAGGCAACTCACGGTCCAGGTCCGGGGACTACGGCCCCCGGCGCGGCCGCAGCCAGGGTGGATCGTCTCGGAACCGCGGGGGAGGATCGCCCCGGGGTTCGTCCTTCCATGGTTCGTCGTCCCATGGTTCCTCGTCTGGTGGCTCCTCCATGCGCAGGTCGAACGGCTCGGATCCCTCGTTTCGTGGCCCTTCGCCGGCCAGCCGCTCGGGCAGGGGGGGTGGCTCCGGTGACCAGGGCAACTCGCGTGGCAAGGATGCCCGGGGACGCTACCTGTCCGAGGGACGCGACGATCCATACAATCGTCCGAGCCAACGCCGTGCCAGCGAACATCGTCCCGTCGGATCGGCATCCGGCGGAACCTGGCGGGAGCGCCGTTCGGACAGCGCCGGATCAGCAGATCGGCGCACCACTCAAGGCGAGGGCCGGGCTGACCGGTGGGATTCCGGTCGCCGGCGCGATTCGGGTGCCGCCCGGGAGTCAGGCAACAGCGCCGCTCCGCAGCGCGCGGACAGATATCTCGGCAACCAACGCCACTCGAGTTCGCGTCCGGGAGAGGACCGCTCGAAGGACCGGTCGCGAGACGATCGGCCCCGTATGGCTCGCTCCCGCGACGAGCGAGCCCGCGACGACCGAGGAGGCCATGGCCGTCCCGGCGGGCGGGGTACATCGGCCTCTGATCGCCGGGTGGACGGTGCGTCCGAAGGCTGGGGTGAGCGCGGCTGGAGTCACCGCGAACCCCGTCCCGACAGCGGGGGCCGTCCGCCGGCGAGGCGGACATCTGGCGACAGCCGCTCCCAGCGCGATGGTGCGTGGAGTGGCTCAGCCGATCACGGCGGAATGCGGCACGGTCGTGGGCAGCGTGGAGGGCGTGGCAGCGACCGGGGCCCGAGACCAGCAGGCTCATCGCGCGATGAGGGCCGTCGTGACAAAGCGGTGCGCGGGCAAGGGGCTCGCGCCGATCGCCGCGGGGAGGATCGTCTGCCCAATCCTGGCCTGGAACGCGCCGCCGATGAGCCGCAGGCCGATCTCGATGTCGATCTCAAGGCGCTCCCGCTACCAGTGCGTGCTGAATTGCGTGGGCTGCCCAAAGAGCTGGCCACGGTGGTGATGGCCCATCTCGTGGCTGCCCAGGAGTGGCTCGACGATGATCCCCAACTGGCTCTTCGCCATGCCCAGGCGGCGCGGCGCCGGGCTGCGCGGCTGCCCGTGGTCCGCGAGGCAACCGCGGAGGCTGCCTATGCGGCGGAGGACTTCCCCACTGCTCTCACCGAGTACCGGGCCGTCCAGCGGCTCACCGGTAGCGACGATTACTGGCCGGTGATCGCCGACTGCGAACGTGCCATCGGCCGGCGCGACCAGGCCCTGCGTACCATTCAGGCCGCGCACGGCAAGAGCCTCGAGCCGACGCAGAAGGTGGAGCTGACACTGGTTGAGGCCGGCTTGCGCGACGACATGGGGCAGCGTGACGAGGCGTTGAGGATTCTGCGCGAGGCGATCGGCAGGCGCGAGGGCAGCCATGAATCACAGGCGCGATTGCGCTATGCCTACGCGAACTTTCTCGAGGAGAACGGCGATACCGAGGGGGCACGGCAGTGGTTTGCCGCCGCGGCCTCCCTCGACACCGCGAAGACCCTGGATACCAGGGACCGGCTCGAGGCGCTGGGCATCGATGTGGGCGAGGAGGACCCGGACGAGAGCGACGACCTGCTCATCGAGGAGGACGACCGGCCCGAGCCCGAGCTGCCTCGCGAGGCACGTGCCCCCGAGCCAGCCGACGGGCCCGGTACCGAAACAGCCGGTACCGAAACAGCCGGTACCGAAACAGCCGGTACCGAAGAAGCCGGTGCCGAGCCGGTCGGTGGCGGGGGTGCGTCCTCCAAGGACGAGGAGCCCCCGACTCCCCAGATAGCGGCGGGCGACGCGTCATCGTTCGGAGCGGGCCAGGATGCCTGCGAGGCGAGCGAAGAGCAGTCAGTGACTGATCACCGGGAGCCCACCGACGATGAACCCGAGGACTCCCGATCGTGACCGGCACTGTCTTGTGCGACGACTACGACGCCGCACTGTTTGACCTGGATGGGGTCGTCTATCTGGGACCCGATCCTGTCGAGGGTGCGCCGGACGGCATCGCTGGCCTGCGGGCCCGCGGCATCCAGGTCGGCTTCGTGACGAACAACGCCGCACGTCCCCCGCGCACCGTTGCGGAGCAGCTCACCCGAATCGGCGTGCCAGCCGGGCCCCAGGATGTGGTCACCAGTGCCCAGGCGGTGGCTGCCATGCTCCGCGAGGCCCTCGACCCGGGATCGCCTGTCCTCGTGGTGGGCACCGACGCGCTGGCCGAGGAGGTGCAGGCCGTCGGGCTCCTTCCGGTCGCCGACCGGCACGCTGACCCCCTCGCGGTGGTCCAGGGATACGACCCGAAGATGAGCTGGCCGCGCGTGACCGACGCGGTCCACGCGATCCAGGCCGGAGCCCGATGGTTCGCGTCCAATCTGGACTCCACCAGGCCCACTGATCTGGGACTGGAGCCAGGGGTGGGCACTCAGGTTGCCGCAGTCGGCAGCTGCTTCCCCGGGCGCGAGCCCGAGGTGGCCGGCAAGCCCTTCCCGCCACTCTTGCGCGAGACCGTTCGACGTCTCGGTGGCAATCACCCCATCTTCGTCGGTGATCGGCTCGACACCGACATCGAGGGCGCCCATCGCGCCGGCATGGATTCGCTGTTCGTCTTCACTGGGGCGCATGGAGTACGCGATCTGCTCGACGCAGTGCCCAATCGGCGGCCCAGCTATATCGGCCACGATCTGCGCGCTCTGCTCGCACCGTCCCGGAAGGCGGGCCTGAGCGGCGAGGAGGCGTCGTGCGGCAGGGCCAGGGCCTGGCTCGACCACGATCAGGTGCGCCTGGAAGGGCCCGTGGGCACCCTCGATGAACAACTCGACGCGCTGTGGGCGGTCCTCGCCCTGAACTGGGCTGTCCGCGACGCGGGCGACAGGGCTCCGGAGCTCGGCACCGCAGTCGAGGCACTCAGCCTCGTGCACTGAGCGCCTTGTCGGAATACCGCAACTCCAGCGCCGGCATGCGGCCTTCCTGCTGTTCCGCGATCCAGTGGATCTGTGCCACCGGTGACGAGACCTGAAATGAAGCCCCGCGTGCTCACCCTGCTGAAGTATCTTCGGCCCGGTGACATCGTGCTCGATGCCCACCGCCAGCTTCACGAAGGCAGTCCCGGCCATGTCCCTGGTACGCACGCTGCGTCCCCGGGTTTTCGTTCCCGCTCGTCGGCCGGGGGTGCAGGCGGCTCGGCGGCCGAGTTGCCCAGAAGCGACCGGGCGCCGCGGTGGGTTAGTGTGAACGGCGCCGGGACATCAGCGGAGCCGCTGGTGTCCCCGTAGACCAACGCTCGTCACCCACCGCCGAGGAGCACGATGATCACCAATCCTGTCGTCAGAGGCTTTGCCCCCGATCCCTCCATGATTCGGGTCTGCAACGACTATTACCTCGCGACGAGCAGCTTCGAGTGGTATCCGAGTATCCCGATCCATCGCTGCGCCGATCTGGCCAGCTGGCATTACATCGGCAGTGTCGAGGATGCCGTCCCGGGCGGGCTGGACGGCGTCCCCGACTCGGGAGGTATCTGGGCGCCGGCGCTCAGCCACGACGGCGAGCGCTTCTGGATCGTGTACTCCGTCGTCCGATCGGTGGGGAACCGATACTTCGACCTGGACACCTATCTCAGTACCGCACTGGCAGCCGAGGGACCATGGAGCAGACCGGTGAGGGTGCCGAGCCACGGATTCGATCCGTCCCTGTTCCACTACGACGGTCACCTGTACCTGCTCAATCTGCAGAACGACCACCGTCCGGGCGCAGACCGGTTCGGCGGCATAGTGCTCCTCGAACTCGATCGACGGTCACTCGCCCCTGTTGGCTCTCCCCATCTGCTCATCCAGCACGACCGGCTCATCGAGGGGCCGAAGATGGTCTTCCACGACGGCTGGTTCATCCTCCAGCTGGCAGAAGGCGGCACCGGGTGGGAACACGGGGTGCGGATCGCCCGATCGCGCCAGCTGTTCGGCCCCTACGAGTTGGATGCCCACGACTTGCTCACCACGCGGGACGATCCTGCCGCGGTGCTGGCAAAGGCCGGGCACGGCGAGCTGTTCGACACACCCGAGGGGCAGTGGTATCTCTCCCATCTGGCAGCACGCCCCGTGGAGCAGGCAGCGGGACGGTTCTGCGAGCTCGGCCGCGAGACCTGCGTGCAGCCCATTGTCTGGCACGACGGCTGGCCTCGGCTCGCTCAGGGAGGCCACCATCCTGTCGTGCACGTCGAGCCGCCTGCCCAGTCATCCGGTGCCCGGGGGCCGGCCACGCCGCTCATTCCCCAGCCGGTCGACGAGCAGGCTCAGGTGCCGCGATGGCCCTGGTCGACACTGCGTGAGCCGGCCAATGCGTCATGGGTGCGCGAGATCGGCGACGCCATCGTGCTGCGTGGACGCCAGGGAATCGAGTCGAGGTGGCAGAACTCGCTTGTCGCCCAGCGCCTGAGCGAACACAGTGGCCGTTTCGCCGCGACCCTCCTCGCCGAACCTGCCAGCTTCACCCAGGCCGCCGGTATCGTCGCCTGGTACGACACGACAAGTCATTACGAGCTGGCAATCACCTGGGCCGAACCGGAGGGCCAGAGCCAGCGCGGCCAGCAGTGGCTCAACCAGGGTCGCCGGGTCGTGCGGTTGTTGTCCCGTACCCACGAGGGTGCCGAGGTGCTGGCGATGGCCGACGCCCCCCAAGGTCCGGTGCGCCTGGCGATGGCCTGGCACGCAGGTGCGATCCGATTCGAGGTCGACGGGGAACAACTCGGGCCCGAGCTGTCCTTGGCCCCGCTGTCCGACGACGTCCCGCGCGGTGCCCTGCGCTTCACCGGTGCAATGGCCGGCCTGCACGCCGAGGACCTGGTGGACCACAGCTGGTGGGTACGTTTCACACGGCTGGTTCTCGAGCAGAACGTCGATGAGCAGGGGGATTCATGAATTCGGTGTCAACGCACTCGGTCGTCTCCGGGCAGGGTATCCGGGCGATGGTCACCACCTCAGAGGAGCCGGTGCGTGCCAGCGTGCTCATGGTGCACGGATTGGGGGAGTCTGCCTCGAGCATCGCCGCATTCGCCCGGGCATGGGCCGGCTGGGGGATCCTCGTGGTCGCCCCCGATCTGAGGGGCCATGGCCGTTCGGCGCGATTCAGCGAGCCGGAACTGCTCGCGCATCCCGGTGATGTCTGGGTACGCGACGTGCTCGACCTGCTCGGCGGGCTGGACCTGCCCGATGCGCCGATCCTGTGCGCCGGCCACAGCGCCGGCGGGGGAGTCGCTGCCGCCGTGGCCGCGGCCCTCGGCTACGCTCGCGGTGTCTTCCTGGTGGACCCGTTCTGGCGCTTCCCCGTGACGCCGTACCAGAAACCATCCACCGCCCGCTCGGCGGCCGAGCAGTTCCGGGCCGAGCAGGCCCTCAGCATCGATGCGCTGGCCGCCCGATTGAGTGAGCAGTGGCCACGATGGTCCCCCTCCGAATGCCTGGCCCGTGCCCGCTCTGTGCACGAGACCCAGTTGGAGCTGGTGGCCGACGGCCACGTCATCCCTCGCGAACCCTGGCCCGGCCTGGTCCATGATCTGGTGGCGGCCGGAACTCCGGTGGACGTCGTGACCGGGACGGTGCGTTGCGGGATCAAGCCCATGCACCGCACGATCCTCAAGGAGGCGGGCGCGCAGGTGCACATCGTCGAGGGTGCCGGCCACTTCATTCGCCGTGACGCGCCCGACGCGTTGCTCGACCTGGCCCGCGCCTTCGTCGACCGGGTCTTGCCGTCGGTGTCGACCGAGGAGGCGTCCGCTCGTCAATAGCGCGGGCGGACCGTGCCGATGGACCCTCCTGAACAGCGTTCAGGACATCTTCTAGACTGAGCGAAGGAAGTCGGTTCGCGACGCCCGCGCAGGGCGTGGATCAGGAGGAAGAATGTCCACCCAGGCTCATGAGGCAGACAGATCGGCGGCCGGAAGTGCCCCGCGAGCAGGGCTGGGCGGCTCCGATATCGCCCTCATCGCCGTCTTCGCGGCTCTCATGGCCGTGTTCTCCATTGTGCCGGCGATCTTCCAGGTCGGCGGGATCCCGTTCGCGATCCAGATGATCGTCGTTCTGCTGGCGCCCCTCGTGCTCGGCCCGGTCCGGGGTGCCTCGTCCTGCGCGCTGTACATCCTTGTGGGGGTGGCCGGGCTTCCGGTCTTCTCCAATGGCGCCTCTGGCCCGGCCGTGCTCATCGGCCCGACCGGAGGCTACCTGTTCGGGTTCATCGCCTCCGGATTCGTGGCCGGCGCGGCCGCCCGGGCGGCGCTGCGCGCCCGCCCTTCTCGCAGGATGCTGCCGGTCGTGCTCATCGCCGCCGCGGTGCTCGGCGCGCTCACCGTGCACCTGTGCGGGGTGATCTTCTTCATGGCCGTGCTCCACATGGATCTCACGAAGGCCCTCCTCACCACCGCTCCTTTCTTCCCCTGGGATGTGGTCAAGGCGGTCATCGCCGGCCTGCTCGCCGTGGCCGTCTTCACGGCCTTCCCGGCGCTGCGTCCGACCCGCAAGGCCTGAGCAGCCATGATCGAGTACCGCGACGTGGGCGTGGAGGTCGACAGCTACGATCAGGCCGGACGCTCGCACAGCCAGCAGATCCTGCGCAACATCACCCTGACACTCGGGCAACGCCGGATCGGTGTCATCGGGGCCAACGGCTCGGGGAAGTCGACCCTCCTCAAACTGGTCAACGGCCTCATGAAGGCGACCAGTGGGCAGGTGCTGGTGGAAGGCCTCGACCCGGCTCGCCAGGGACGCCAGGTGCGGCGCCTCGTGGGGCATGTCTTCACCGACCCGATGGCCCAGCTGGTGATGGCGACACCGCTGGAAGAAGTCGAGCTCAGCCTGCGCGCGTCCATGCCCGATCGCACCCGCCGCCATGAGCGCGCCTTGGCCCTTCTTGCCTCCCGTGGCCTGGCGGCGCTGGCGAATCGCAGCGTGCACGCCCTGTCGGGCGGGGAACGCCAGCTCGTGGCGCTGACCTGCGTGCTCGCCGTCGATCCGAAGATCGTCATCGCCGACGAACCCACCACGCTTCTCGATCTGCGCAACCGGATGGAGCTGTCCCGAGCGTTCGATGAGATGGACCAGCAGCTGGTCTGCTCCACCCATGACCTCGATCTTGCGGCCCGGATGGACCGCGTCCTGCTCGTCGATGCCGGTCAGGTGGTCGCCGACGGCGAGCCAGGGAAGATCATCGCGCTCTACCGCGAGACCATGAGCCGTGCGACCATGAGCCGTGCAGCAGGCGGCCAGGGGATTCGGGTATGAGACCGGAGCACTATCTGGGTGTCTACCGGGCGGGGAGCTCAGCCATGCACCGCAGCCCGATCTGGCTGAAGTACCTGCTCCTTCTGCTGCTCGGTGTGGCGCCCTTCTTCCTCCGTGTCGTCGGCCTGTCGGTGGGCTGCCTGGTGCTCGCCGCCCTGGTGTCCTGGCTGGGGGCGCGTCAGCCGCTTCGCACACTCAATCCCGGTGTGGCCGTCTGGGTCATGAACCTGCTCGTCCTGGGTTACTACGCGGTCTTCTGGGACTGGCGTACCGGGGCCGTGTTCGTTGCCGGCATGCTCAGCTGCCTGTGGCTGGCCCGGATGCTCACCAGCACCAGCCCAGCCTCCCAGATCATGGATGCGCTGGCCTGTCTGGCTCGGCCATTGCGGGTGTTCGGAGCCAAACCCGAGAGATTCGCGTTGGCCATAGCGATCATGTGGAACTCCATCCCCTATCTGCTCGTCTCGGTGCGCACCGTGCGCGAGGCAGCCAGGGCACGCGGTCTGGAACGGCTCTCCTGGCGATTCGCAGCGCCGGTGGTGGTCAGCGCGGTAGGACATGCCCTCGCGGTGGGCGAGGCCCTGCAGGCTCGTGGCTTGGGCGACTGACAGCCTCCGCAACCCGGTGGCCGGGCACCGGCGCGGCCACCCCACCGCTCAGACCCGCTGGCTGTCCCCTCCCTTGCTGTCCGCGTCTCGCGGTAGGCTCACAGGCCATGGACGAGCCCACTGCACGCGTGCTGCATCCGCAGCCGGCGCCCGCCGGCGACCCCCCGCACACCGGGAACCGGGCCGTTGACGAGGTGCTCGAAGCCTGCCGGGGGCTCGCCGCGCTCGATCCGGCCGAACAGCTGGCCCGGCTCGATGCCGCCGAGCAGGCGCTCACCGGTATCCTCGACTCCTCGCGCGATGGCCTCGTGCCAGTCCTGCCCGATCTGGCGCCGGGAATCGAACAGGCCTCGTGACAAACCGACTGAGCGCCGCCGACCGGTCAGCGGCGCGGCTCGACGTGACTTTGGCGAACTCCGGGCGGGCCCGCTCGCGCTCCCACGCCAGCGAACTGATCCGCTCCGGACGGGTGAGGCTGTCGGGGCAGCCCGTCACGCGCCCGTCCACCAAGGTGCTGCCCGATGCACCCATCGACGTCGACGACGATCCCTGGGTGAGCCGCGGGGCGCACAAGCTCATCGGGGCACTTGACGAGTCAGGCATCACTGTTCCCTCTGTCGTGCTGGATGCCGGGGCCTGCACTGGAGGCTTCACCCAGGTGCTGCTCGACCGCGGTGCGCAGCGGGTCCATGCGGTGGACGTCGGTCATGATCAGCTGGCACCCCAGCTGAGAACAGATCCCAGGGTGAGCAATCACGAGGGCCTCAACCTTCGCGAATTGAGCGTGGGCGACCTGGATGGGCAGCTGGTCGACCTCATCGTCGGCGATGTCTCGTTCATCTCGCTGACACTGCTGCTCGGCCCGCTGAGCACAGTGCTTTCCCCCGATGGTGTGGCACTGCTGCTCGTCAAACCGCAATTCGAGGTGGGCAGGCGTCGACTCGGAGCTGGCGGTGTGGTGCGTGACCCCGCCGATCGCCGCCGGGCAGTGGACACCGTCGTGGATGCGGCGGCCCATATCGGCCTGCGGAGCTTCTGGCAGGCACCCAGCCGGGTGCCCGGACCCAGCGGCAACATCGAGTACTTCGTGGGCCTGCGTCGCGGCGCAATCCCCGACTGACGAACGGCCGCCCGGCCCTGCCGCAGGTCCGGGCTGGGGCGTCGGCGCCTCGCTAGGCTGGCGTCCGTGGAAGAACAACGCTGCGTGGCCGTTGTCATGCACCCCACTCGCCCCGAAGCCGTCGACAGCGCCGTCGAGTTCATCGCCGGCATGTGGCGTCATGGCATCGCCTGTCTGCTCGAACCAACTCGGTTGGACGAGGTCCGCCGGCGCCTGCCGCAGGCCCCGATCGCCACGCTGGACGACGATTCCCAGGTGGAGCTCATGGTCGTCTTCGGTGGCGACGGGACGATCCTGTGGGGTGCCGAACGGGCATTGCCGCAGGGTGTCCCGCTGCTGGGCGTGAACCTGGGGCATGTCGGCTTCTTGGCCGAGCTGGAGGCCTATGAGGTGGGCGAGCTGATTGACAAGGTCGCCCGCAGGGATTACCAGATCGAGCGTCGCCTCACCCTGTCCGTCGAGGTCCGTGACGCCACCGAGCACCTCGTATGGTCGTCGTTCGCCGTCAATGAGGTGTCCACCGAGAAGGCCTCGCGTCAGAAGATGGTTGACCTGCTCGTCTCGATCGATCGGCGCCCACTGTCGCGCTGGGCCTGCGATGGGGTCCTCGTCGCCTCGGCCTCGGGCTCCACGGCATACGCCTTCTCCACCGGCGGCCCGGTGATCTGGCCGGATACCCAGGCATTCGAGGTGGTGCCGATCGCAGCGCACGCGCTGTTCTCCCAGGCCTGTGTCGTGGCGCCGAGCTCGCAGGTGGACCTGCGGATGGTCGGCGACATGAGCCTGTCGGCCGTTGTCTGGTGCGATGGCCGCCGCAACGCCTATGTCGGCGCCGGCTATCGGGTGAGCGTGCGCCGCAATCCCAACGACCTGCAGATCGCCCGCCTCAGTGAGCAACCTTTCGCCACCAGGCTCGTGAAGAAATTCGGGCTGGACATCGAGGGCTGGCGTGCCCCTGCCTACCGTGTCCATGAGGAAGAGGACTCATGCTGAGTTCGCTGCGCATCGCAGGTCTGGGGGTCATCGAGGAATCGGAGATCGAACCGGCACCCGGCCTCACTGCGATTACCGGCGAAACCGGGGCTGGCAAGACGATGATCGTCACGGGCCTGGGACTGCTGCTGGGTGCCCGGGCCGATGCCTCCGTCGTGCGTACCGGTGCGCACCGCGCCCAGGTGGAGGGCCGGTTCACCGGTTTCGAGGCGATGGGCGCCCGCCTGGACGAGATCGGCGCGGATGTTTGCGACGGCGACCTCATCGTTGCCCGCCACGTCCGCGACAACGGCCGGTCCCGGGCATGGGTGGGGGGAGTACAGACCCCGATCAGCACGGCGGGTGCCCTGGTCGGCGAACTGGCAACCGTCCACGGGCAGTCCGAGCAGATCCGGCTGGCCAGCCCCGAGCGCCAGCGGGAGGTGCTCGACCGCTACGCAGGCGCCGACTTCGCCAGGCAGCTCGCCGATTACCGGCGGCTCTTCGAGCGACGCCGGGCACTGGCCGGCGAACTGACCGAGCGTCTCGACAATGCCCGCGAGCGCGCCCAACAGGCCGATCTGCTGCGCTTCGGTCTCGACGAGATCTCCGCCGTGGACCCACAGCCCCACGAGGACACCGAACTCGCCGCCCAGGCGGCGCGGCTGCAAGGCCTCGATGATCTGCGGATGGCGGCCCAGAACGCCATCCACGCCCTCGCCGGTGCCGACGACGGTGACGTCGCCGATCCTGGTGCACGTGGACTGCTCGGCACGGCCCGCAAGCAGGTCCGCCGGATCGCCGAGCTTGACACGAGTGCCAGCGGGCTGGCGGAGCGGCTGGAGCAGCTCGGCTTCGCCGCCGACGAGGCCGCCGCCGAGCTCGCGTCCTATCTGGCCGATCTCGATGCCGACCCGCAGGCCCTCGAAACCATCACCTCGCGCCGGGCGGCGCTGGCGGGTCTGACCCGCAAGTACGGTCGCGACATCGACGAGGTACTCGACTGGCAGCGCCGCGCGGCCGAGCGGCTCGCCGACCTCGGCTCGGACGAGAGCCGCGTCGACCAGTTGCGCGCCGAGCTCGCGAGCATGGACCGTGAGCTCGGCGGGCGGGCCGCCCAGCTGCATGAGCTTCGCAGCGCCGCCGCTGACCGGCTCGCGTCCGCAGTGCAGGGCGAGCTGGCAGCGCTGGCAATGCCGCATGCCCGATTGGGTTTCGCCATCGACCCGCTGCCCCAGCGCGGACCCTTCGGGGCCGACGCCGTGCGTCTGCTGTTCAGCGCCAACCTCGGTACCCAGCCGGCGCCGCTGGCGAAGATGGCCAGCGGCGGAGAGCTGTCCCGGGTACGGCTGGCGCTGGAGGTCGTGCTCGCCGGAACCGACCCGGGGCACACCTTCGTTTTCGACGAGGTGGACGCCGGAGTGGGTGGCCGGGTGGCCAGCGAGATCGGCCGGCGGCTGGCCCGGCTCGCCGAGCATTCCCAGGTGATCGTGGTCACCCACCTGGCGCAGGTGGCGGCCTTCGCCGATCGGCACTATGTCGTCACCAAGTCCAGCGAGGGGCCGGTGACAGCCAGCGATATCACCATCGCCGAGGGACAGCGCAGGGTGCGCGAGATCGCCAGGCTGATGGCGGGGACCGAGTCTCATACCGCTTTGGCGCACGCCCGGGAACTGCTCGACCAGGCCGCCCGCCGCGCCTGAACCAGGCCAATACCGGGCGGCCCGGGCGCTGGACCAGGCAGTCTCGCCGAGGCTCGGGGCCGCTGCGGCTTGTCAGTGGTGCAGCACAGGCCATGCGTCCCCTATGCTGGAGGCCCGTGGGGAACGCCAAGCAGACCAAGCACATATTCGTCACCGGAGGCGTCGCCTCCTCTCTCGGCAAGGGGCTGACGGCCTCGAGCCTGGGTAGCCTTCTCGTGTCGCGCGGCCTGCGCGTGACCATGCAGAAGCTCGATCCCTATCTCAACGTCGATCCCGGAACAATGAACCCGTTCCAGCACGGCGAGGTCTTCGTCACCGAGGACGGTGCCGAGACAGACCTGGACATCGGCCACTACGAGCGATTCCTGGGCCGCAATCTCACCGCCCGCGCCAATGTGACGACCGGACAGGTGTACTCCGCGGTCATCGCGAAGGAGCGCCGCGGCGACTTCCTCGGCGAGTGCGTGCAGGTGATCCCGCACATCACCGACGAGATCAAGGCGCGCATGATCGATGTCGCCGAACCCGGCGACGATGTGGTGATCCACGAGATCGGCGGCACCGTGGGCGACATCGAATCGCAGCCCTTCCTGGAGGCCGCCCGGGAGATCCGCCGCGACATCGGACGCGACAACACCTTCTACATCCACGTCTCGCTCGTGCCCTATATCGGTCCCTCGCACGAGCTGAAGACCAAGCCCACCCAACACTCGGTGGCCGCGCTGCGCAGCGTCGGAATCCAGCCCGATGCGCTGGTCTGCCGCTCCGCGATGGACCTGCCCACCTCCATCAAGCGCAAGATTGCCTTCTCCTGCGATGTCGACGAGGAAGGCGTGGTGGCCTGCCCCGACGCGTCGAGCATCTACGCCATCCCCAAGATCCTCCACCACGAGGGCCTGGACGCCTATGTCGTGCGCGTGCTCAATCTGCCCTTCCACGATGTCGACTGGACGAGCTGGAATGACCTTCTCGACAGGGTGGAACGGCCCCGCGAGGAGGTGACCGTGGCGCTTGTGGGCAAGTACATCGACCTGCCTGATGCCTATCTCAGCGTCGTCGAGGCGATTCGGGCGGGAGGTTTTGCGAACTGGGCCCGGGTGCGGGTGCGCTGGGTCAAGTCCGACGACTGCGAGACCCCTGAGGGTGCCGCTGAGCAGCTGGGGGACGTGGATGGCATTGTCGTCCCCGGTGGCTTCGGTATCCGCGGCGTCGAGGGCAAGCTGGGTGCCATCCGCTACGCCCGTGAGCATCAGGTTCCCACCCTTGGGCTGTGCCTCGGACTGCAGTGCATGGTCATCGAGGTGGCCCGCGATCTCGCCGGCATCCCCGACGCCGCGTCGAGCGAGTTCGACCCGGATTCGGCCAATCCAGTCATCGCGACGATGGCCGAGCAGCGTTCCATCGTCTCTGGACAGGGGGACATGGGCGGTTCGATGCGGCTGGGGGCCTATCCGGCCGAGCTCAAGCGCGGAAGCATCGTGGCAGGCCTGTACGGCCGGACGAAGGTCACCGAACGGCATCGTCACCGCTATGAGGTGAACAATGCCTATCGCGAGCCCCTGGAGCGGGCCGGGCTGGTGTTCAGCGGACAGTCGCCGGACCACAATCTCGTGGAGTACATCGAGCTTCCCGCCGATGTGCACCCCTTCTTCGTGGCCACTCAGGCACATCCGGAGTTCACCTCGCGACCCACTGCCGCCAATCCGCTGTTCCGCGGGCTCGTCGAAGCGGCCATCGAGCGCTACCGAGCCACTCACAAGCCGGTGGAGGAGCGGACCAAGAAGCCTGCCCGGCGCCGTCCCCGGGCCACCACGAGCCCTGCCAAGCGCACCACCCGCCGGACCGCGGTGCACCGCGGCGCCCTCGGCGAGGCCGAATGAGTGCCCCGGCCGATCGTCCCGAGAGCTGGCCGATCCTGAGCCACCGGATTGCGGCGCACGGTGCGATCAGCGATTTCGTCGAGGACGAGGTGCGTGTGCCCGACGGCACCACAATGGTCCGCCAGTGGGTCACCCATCCTGGCGCAGTGTCGATCATGGCTGTCGACGACCACGACCGGGTCGCCGTTGTGTACCAGTACCGGCATCCCGTCGCGATGCGGCTGCTCGAACCACCGGCTGGCATCCTCGACGTCGTCGGCGAGTCGGCCCTCGGCGCGGCGAAACGTGAGCTGGCCGAGGAGGCCATGCTCGGCGCCGATGACTGGCGGGTGCTGGTCGACTTCTTCAGTTCACCGGGCGGGCTCCAGGAGAGCCTGAGGGTCTTCCTGGCCCGTGGACTGCACCACGTCGGCCGGCCCGACGGTTTCCTCGTTGAGGCCGAGGAGTCCGACATGGGACTCCAGTGGATTGCGCTCGACGAGCTCGTCGACCTGGCATATGCCGGGCGCGTGCAGAACCCGAATATGGTCACCGGCACGCTGGCCCTCGCGCTGGCGCGCGCCCAGGGCAGGATCGATTCCTTGCGTCCGGGGGACGCGCCGTGGCCGGCGCGCGAGCAGTTCCGGGTCCGGAACCGAGAGCTGGATGCGCGCGGCTGAGCACTCGGCCCTCGGGCACCCGCCTGGCCGTGACCACACAGCCCGCAGCGACGCGCTGGGCGACGCGGTCGGGGATTTCCTCGCCCATCTGCGGGTGGAGCGGGGGCTCGCGGACAACACGATCCGTGCCTACCGCAGGGACTTGGACCGCTATGTCGGCTGGCTGCGTGCCAGGGCCATCGGTTCGCTGGGCCAGGTCGAGCCTGCCGACCTGCACCGCTACGAGCGCTGGCTGGCTGCCGGGGACGAGGACCACCAGGCGCTCGCGGCGTCGAGCATTGCCCGGGCGCTGGTCGCCATCCGTCGATTGCACGCCTTCGCCGCGCAGGAGGGACTGTCCGCAACCGACCCCGGCACCGAGCTGCACCCCCCGCGCACCGGCAGGCATCTGCCCAAGGCGCTGAGCGTCGAGGAGGTCACCCGGCTGCTCGATGGGGTCGAGCGCGACAGCCCCCGAGGTCTGCGCGACGCTGCCCTCCTGGAGATGCTCTACGGCACGGGGGCGCGGATCAGTGAGCTGCTCGCCCTCGACGTCGATGACCTCACCCGGGTGCTCGCCGACCCACGACCCGGGTTGCGGGTCACCGGCAAGGGCAACAAGCAGCGCATGGTGCCCTTGGGCAGCTACGCCGCAGCAGCCGTCGAGGCGTGGCTGGTGCGCGGCCGCCCCGCCTGGGCCACCCGATCGCGCGCCTTCACCGCGGCGTTGTTCCTCAACACCCGTGGCGCCCCGCTGAGCCGGCAGAGCGCCTGGGAGATCCTCCAAAGCCGCGCACTGGCAGCGGGCATCCCCGGGCCACTGGGCCCCCACAGCCTGCGGCACTCCTTCGCCACCCACCTGCTCGATGGCGGAGCCGATGTGCGTGTCGTCCAGGAACTGCTTGGACATGCCTCGGTGACCACCACCCAGATCTATACCGAGGTGACCGCCCAGCATCTGCGCGAGGTCTATGCCGCCGCCCATCCCAGAGCGCGCGGCTGAGCCCCGCCCATTCACGTGCGCGCGGCTGAGCCGGCGCGAGACCCGCCACGCCATGGGCGGGGACCGTCGATGGCTAGGCTTGGCGGAGCAACCGACGAGGAGCAGCACATGACGATGCACCACGACCCTGGTGGACAGGCCAGCCCGACACAGGCCGATGGGGACCAGCTCGACGCCACCGGACGGGTTTTCCCCACGCTGGTCGTGCCGCCGCGCGGGGATGGGCCCAGCGCGGCGATCGTCGTTGCGCTGTGCAACCAGAAGGGTGGCGTCGGCAAGACGACCACGGCGATCAATCTCGGGGCCGCGCTCGCCGAGCTCGATCGCAAGGTGCTGCTCGTCGACTTCGATCCCCAGGGCTCGGCCTCACTGGGCTTGGGAGTGCACCCCCACACCCTGGACCTGAGCATCTACAACCTACTGCTGGCCCGCGACACCACCTTCGACGATGTCGTGATCTCCACCTCGGTGCCCGGCCTCGACCTCTTGCCGGCCAATATCGACCTGTCGGCCGCCGAGGTGCAGCTGGTCAGCGAGGTGGCCCGCGAACAGACCCTCAAGCGCATTCTCGACCCGGTGCGCGACCGCTATGACTTCATCCTCATCGATTGCGCACCCTCGCTCGGCCTGCTCACCGTCAACGCGCTGACCGCCTGCGACGAGGTGATCATTCCGCTGGAGTGCGAGTACTTCGCGTTGCGTGGCGTGGCCTTGCTCACCGACACGATCAACAAGGTCACCGATCGCCTCAACCCGGGGCTTCGCCTGCTCGGCGTGCTTGCCACCATGTTCGACGGGAGGACCCTGCACACCCGTGAGGTCTTCGCCCGTGTCCTCGAGGTCTTCGGCGACGAGGTCTTCCACACGGTCATCCGGCGCACCATCCGCTTCCCGGAGACCACCGTCTCGGGGGAACCGATCACCACCTATGCGCCGAGCTCCGACGGCGCCGCGGCCTACCGGAGTCTCGCGAAAGAGGTGCTCGTCCGATGCCACGAAAGGTGAGGCTTCCCGGCGCGCAGGAGCTCTTCCGTTCCACCGTCGAGCCCCTGGCCCACCACCCCTCTGCGCCTACGACGACCGGTGCCGCGGCGAGCCGCCAGCCCGATTCGGATGCGCAGCCGCGTCACGAGCACGAGGCCGCATCAGCAGCAGGGCGGCCCCAGCCCAGCGGGCGGGTACGCCACGACGAGAAGATCACGGTGTACCTGTCCGGTGACGAATTGCTCGGACTCGAACGGGCCCGGCTCAGCCTGCGTGCCCGCCACGGGATCAGCGCAGACCGGGGGCGCGTCGTTCGGGCAGCCATCGCCCAGGCGGTGGCCGAACTGGACGAACTGGGCGAGCAGGCACAGATCGTGCACCGGCTGCACGAGCAGGATGGCGTTGGCTGATCCCGCCGGTGCGCGCGATGCCCCGGACGCGAGCCACAGCGCATTCCACGTGCGCCTCGACAATTTCGACGGCCCCTTCGACCTGCTCCTGCAGCTCATCGGACGCCACAAGCTCGACATCACCGAACTCGCGCTCTCGCGCGTCACCGACGAGTTCATCGAGCATCTGAGCGCCCTGGGCAAGGACTGGGACCTGGACCGGACAAGCAGCTTCCTCGTGGTGGCAGCCACCCTCCTCGACCTCAAGGCAGCGCGGCTGCTGCCCCGCGGCGAGGTCGAGGATCCCGAGGACCTCGCGCTGCTGGAAGCCAGGGACCTGCTCTTCGCCAGGCTCCTGCAGTACCGGGCCTTCAAGCAGATCTCCGCGCTGTTCGGCGAGGCGATGAGGCGAGAGGAGCGCGTCATCACGATCCGCCGCGGTCTGGAGGAGCAGTTCCGCGGGCTGGTGCCCGAGGTGACGCTGCCCGGGGGCGCCCAGCGGCTGGCAGTCCTGGCGGCCCGTGCCCTGACCCCGGCAGAGCCGGAGCAGATGCCCGTCGAGCAGTTGCATCTCGCCACCGTGAACGTGCAGGAGCAGGCCCAGATCATCGGCGCCCGGCTGCGGTATGCCGGGACGCTCACCTTCCGAGCCCTCACCGGCGGCGTCGACCGGATGACCGTCGTCGCGCGCTTCCTGGCCCTGCTCGAACTATTCCGCCGTGCAGCCGTCGCGTTCGAACAGCTGACCCCGCTCGGTGATCTCACCATCCGCTGGACCGGGCAGGCAGACGGGAGCGTGGAGATCGGCGATGAGTTCGACCGGCCCGTCAACAGCCCCGCCCCCGGCGATGACTCAGCCCATGAGGAGCCACAATGAGCGACCATTCCCTCGACGATCCGCGCCGCGATCCAGCACAGTCGACTCCGGGAGACGACACCGATACCGGTGGAGACGATCTGGCACCGCTGCTCGAATGCCTGCTGCTCATGGCCGAGGAGCCCCTCGACGCCGCCACCCTGGCCCAGGCCAGTGGATCGAGCCCAGGCGCCGTCGAAGCGGCACTGGCTGGCCTGGTCGAGGAATACCGGCGGGGTGGGCGGGGCTTCCAGCTGCGCACGGTCGCCGGGGGGTGGAGCTATGCAACCCGACCCGAATTCCACGACCGGATTGCGAACTGGGTACGCTCTGGCGGGCAGAACCGCCTGAGCCAGGCTGCGATGGAGACCCTGGCTGTCATCGCCTATCTCCAGCCGGTCGCCCGCGCCAGGGTGTCTGCCGTGCGCGGGGTCGCGGTGGACGCCGTGGTGCGCACCCTGCTGCGCCGCGGCCTCATCGACGAACAGGGCAGCGACGAGCACACCGGCGCCGGCCTGCTCGTGACCACCGACCATTTCCTCGCCCGACTAGGCTTGAACAGCCTGTCCGAGCTTCCCGACATCGCACCGCTGCTGCCCGACGCGAGCGCGCTGGAGGCGGAGCTCGCGCAGCTGGCCCGGCCACCGCGCGAGGGGCAGGCAGATGACCACAGGGGGAACCGTGATGACGAGAACTGACGAGCCGGACGCGCAGGGTGTGCGCCTGCAGAAAGTGCTTGCCCAGGCCGGGGTGGCCTCCCGGCGCGCCAGCGAGGAGCTCATCGTCGAGGGCCGTGTCGAGGTGAACGGTCGCATTGTCACCGAACTCGGCACCCGCGTCGACCCCGAGCATGCCACGATCCGCGTGGACGGCGCCCGCATCCCGCCTCCGCGCCGACACGTCTATCTGCTGCTCAACAAACCCCGTGGTGTCGTGTCGACCATGGAGGATCCGCTCGACCGTCCGACGCTCGCCGAGTACGTGCCCCGTCATCAGCGGGTCTACCACGTCGGGCGCCTGGACACCGACACGGACGGCCTCATCATTCTCACCAACGACGGTGAGTTCGCCCATCGCCTCAGCCATCCCAGCTACCAGGTGCCGAAGACCTATCTGGTGGACGCCGAGGGCCTGGTCGAGAACCGCACGCTGCGCCGTCTCGAGAAGGGCGTCACCTTGGAGGATGGCCCCATCAAGGCGGACCGCGTCAAGCTGGTCTCGCGCGGACCCGAGCACTCCCTGGTGCAGATCACCTTGCACTCGGGGCGCAACCGTATCGTGCGCCGCATGATGGACACCGTGGGCCATCCGGTGCGCAAGCTGGCGAGGATCGCGATCGGACCGGTGCGGCTGGGCACTTTGCAGGCCGGTCAGACCAGGGAACTGACGAGTGAGGAACTCGGCGCATTGCTCGACATGGTCAAGCTGTGAGTCATGCGGCCCGTCCTGTGCGTCGAGGTCTTTCGGATACCATGAGCCCGTGCGTCTGAACTCCTCGCGAAAGCTCCCGGTCGGTCCCCGTTCCCACAGTTCGCGGTCACGCGCTGTGGTGGGGGCAATGCTCATTCCGGTGGTGTTGATCGCGGCGGCGGGCTGCAGCAAGAACAGCTCCGCGCGAGCCCAGGCCACGGCCAGCCCTAGTTCCACTGCCACTGCCAGCTCGACGGCCAGCGCCAGTGTCGCGCCAAGGATCATCTCCTCGCTGGATGCCATCACGGTCAGTGGCGCCCCCGGGGCGGCCCCCACGGTGAGCGCCGAATGGCCTCTGGCGGTCAAGGAGACGATGAGCAAGGTCATCACGCCAGGCACTGGGGCAGTGGTCACCAGCTCCTCGACTGTGGAGGTCAACTATCTGGGCATCGATGCCCGCACCGGCGCAACCTTCGATTCCAGCTTCAGCCGCGGCAAGACAACCTCATTCGGTCTCAGCCAGGTGATCGCCGGGTTCTCGAAGGGCCTTGACGGGAAGCATGTCGGCGACCGGGTGCTCCTCGCGGTGAGCGGTCCGGACGGCTACGACTCGGCCGGCGGGGCTGCCTCGGCGGGAATCAATGTGGGGGACACGCTCGTGTTCGTCGTCGACATCGTGTCCGTCCAGCTGACGCAGCCCGCCGGCAGCCCTGTGACGCCTCCGGCAGGCCTGCCCACCGTGAGCGGAGACATCAACAACCCCGCGATCTCCTTCCCGCCCGACGCCAAGGAGCCGACCGATCTCGTGGTCCAGCCGCTCATCGCGGGCACCGGCAAGAAGGTCTCCGCCGGCGATACGGTCACCGTCAACTATCTCGGCGTCGAGTGGGGAAGCGGCCGGGTGATCGGCACCACCTACGCTGACGGCAAACCGGCGCCGCAGACCGGTGCGCTCACCGGCACCATCGAGGGCTGGCAGAAGGGGCTCGTGAATCAGACCGTCGGCAGCCGCGTGCTGCTCGTCGTGCCGGGCTCGCTGGCCTACCCGGCAGGCAACGCCACCCCGAGCATCGCACCCGGCAAGACGCTGGTCTTCGTCGTCGACATCCTGTTCACCCAGCCTGCGTCCTGAGCGCCCCGGCTCGGGGCGCCCAGCCTGTCATGGCGAGTGCACCGGCTGGGCGAGTGCACCGGCTGGCAATGCATCGGGACCGAGGATCCAGTCCTGAGCAAGTCCGGCGCGCTGGAGCATGTCAGTGCCGCGCACGGCGTCGAGGAGCTCTCGTGGGGTCGAGCAGACCGGTAGCCCGGCGGAGGCGCACAACAGCCGTACCACCTGCGCGGTGGCCATGCCAAGGTCGTGCATGGCCCGCAGATCCAGATCGCGCGTGCGTTTGGCCAGCCGACGTCCCGTGCTGTCGCGCACCAGGCCCACATGGGCATACTCAGGTATCGGGGCGCCGAGCCTGTTGGTCAGCCAGGCCTGCCGGGGCGACGAGCTGAGCAGGTCGGCGCCCCTGGTCACCTGCGTGACGCCCTGCGCCGCGTCGTCGACGACGACCGCAAGGTTGTAGGACGGCTGGCCATCATTGCGGAACAGGACGAAGTCGTCCACCCTTGTGCTGAAGGTCTGGGCGAAGCGGTCGTGAATCGTGAACTGCGCGCCGTTCGCCCTCACCCGCCAGGCTGGGTGCCGGCTGGCGCGCAGCACCGCGCGCTGCTGCTCGGACAGCTGCGAGCATGTGCCAGGATAGGCGCGCTGACCGTCGTGGGGGGCGCTGGAGGCCTGGGCTATCTCGCGACGGGTGCAGAAGCACTCGTAGCCGGCCAGTGTTCCCGCGCACTCGCGGTACAGGTCGACGCGCTCGCTCTGCCGCACCACCTCGCCGTCCCAGTCGAGCCCGAGTTCTGCCAGATCGCGCAGCTGGTGATCGGCAACGTGCGGCGCCGCCCTGACCCGCTCGCGGTCGAGATCTTCGATGCGTACGACGAAACGCAGGCCCTCGGCCCGGGCGAACAGCCAGGCCAGCAGGGCCGTGCGGAGATTGCCGAGGTGGAGCTCGGAGGTGGGGGAGGGGGCGAACCGGCCGGCGCCCCGCTGTGGACCTCGTTCCTCCACGGGCTCCGCACGGTTCGGGTGGGTCTGTTCCCGGTCCTCGCCTGTCCCAGCATCCTGCACGCCATCCATGGTGACACGCGCGGGCGCCATGGGTGCGGGACGGCGGCCGCGCCGCGTGGCCTTCGCTGGTAGCGTCGCGATTGTGGCCCCCCGCACGACCGAAAGACTGCTCAATCTCACCATCGCCCTGCTCTCGGCGCCCCACCCGCTCACCAAGCAGCGCCTTCGCAGCGTTGTCATCGGCTACGAGAATCTCAGCGACCAGGCATTCAACCGCCAGTTCGAACGGGACAAGGACGAACTGCGCGCGGCCGGTGTCCCCATCGAGGTGGACACGCAAGACCTGTCCCTGGACGGCGAGCAGGGCTATCGCATCCGCCGGGCGGCCTTCGAGCTTCCGGCGGTGCGCTTCGACGACGAGGAGCTCTCAGCCCTGGGACTGGCCGCCGGCGCCTGGCAGCAGGCCAGCGTCGCGGGCCAGGCCGTGGCCGCCATCACCACGCTGCGAGCCGCCGGGGTCGAACCCGACACCGAGCGCATCGAGGCGCTGGCCCCGCACATCAACGCCGACGAACCCGCCTTCGATGTCTGCTGGCAGGCCACCTTGCAGCACCGCGAGATCAGCTTCGGCTATCGCCACGCCGGGGTGCGCCGGGTCCAGCCGTGGAGCGTGCGCTGGCGGCGCGGCAGCTGGTATCTGCTCGGACGCGATCTCGACCGGGACGCGCCGCGTGTCTTCAAGCTGGGGCGCATGGACGAGGTGCCCCGTGTGGTGGGTCCCGCGAACGGATACCCGGCGCCCAGCGAGACCGAACTTGCTGCGTGCGCGCGCGGCCTGGAACCCGGGCGCCCCGATGCCTGTGCGCTCATCGCCGTCCGAGGGGCCAAACTCCCCCGGATCCGAAGGTCGGGTGAGGAGGTGGCGTGCGAGCGGCATCTGCCGGAGGGTTTCCGCTGCTACCGCGTGCCCTTCAGCTCGTCGATGGGTTTCGCTGCCGAGATCGCCGCTGCGGGGCCTGACGCTCTCGTCCTTGAACCCTTGCAGTTGCGCGAGCAGGTGATCGCTCAGCTGGAGGCCGTGCGATCGAGCGGCGCTGGCGCCACCGGGAGCGGCTCATGAGGAGCCAACGGGACTTTCGTCGGCTGCTCGCCGAGGTGCCCTATCTGCGCGTCCACCAGGATTCGAGCGTCAGCACGGTGGCGCGGGCCTTCAACATTTCTCAAGCCCAACTCATCAAGGACCTGCACATGCTGTGGATGTGCGGGCTGCCAGGGGGGCTGCCCGACGATCTCATCGAGATCGACATGGACGCGGTCCGCGAGGAGGGTGTGATCCGGCTGGCGAACGCCGATTATCTGTCCCGGCCGATGCGGTTCACTCCCGACGAGGCGACGAGCCTGCTCGTCGCGCTCAGGGCCGTCCAGGAGGTCGCCACCGGGCCGCTCGCCGACGCAGCCCGCCGAGCGGCCGACAAGCTGCGGGGCCTCGTCCCCGAGGCGCCGGCCGAACGGGTGGGCATTCAGCTGGCATCCGGCAGCGCCACGGTCCGCGAGCGCGTGCGCGAGGCCATCGAGACGGGTCGTCGTCTCGTCCTGGAATACGACAGCGCCTCCCGCGACGAAACGACTCATCCTCGGGTCGACCCGCACAGCATCGAGATACGCCGGGGCGTCGCCTATCTGCACGCCTGGGCCCTCGCCGATGCTGCGTCCCCGGGCGACGAGGGGGCATCGGGTGGCTGGCGGCTCTACCGGCTGGAGCGGATCGCCGCTGTCCAGCTCACCGATGAGCCCGTCGGTGAGCACGGTGAACCGCCGGCCGACCGCCAGTGGCTCGACGAATCTGCCCCGGAGGTCACACTTGACCTGGCGCCGGCGGCCCAGTGGGCGGCAGAGTACTATCCGACCACCGCGCTCGACGTGCTGCCAGGTGCCGAGGGCAGCCAGGATGTCGTGGTGCGGGCCCGCTTCCGGGTGGGTTCGCCCGGCTGGGTTGCTGCCCTGCTGCTGCGGCTGGGCGCCGGTGTCCTTCGAATCGAGCCCGCATCCGCGGCCGACGAGGCCCGTCGGCTCGCTGGCGAGGCGCTTCAGCAGTACGCGCTGTTGGCCGGCAACGAGTAGGCTTGAAGCTGGCCGGAGTCCCGTCCGACCGCAGACGTGGTCGGCAATGGTGCTTCGTAGGCCCTGTAGGCTCGCGGTGGAAAATCAAGTTTTGTCGTGCAATCAAGTTTTGTCATGCGTGGTCAGGTTCCTGACACCGTCAGAGGGAGTTTGAGATGGGCTTGGGTTGGCAAGAACTGCTGATCGTTCTGTTGATCGCCGTACTGCTGTTCGGTGGATCGAAGTTGGCCGGCCTCGGCAAGGCCACCGGCAAGGCGATTCGTGAGTTCAGGGAGGAGACTCACGATCTGAGCGCTGAGGACAAGAAGAAGAAGGGCATCTCCACCGAGAACGCTGCCGCACCGGCGCCGCAGCCCGGGGCGCCCCAGACGGCTGCCCCCCAGCAGATCCCTCAGGCTCCTTACCAGCCGCCGGTCCAACAGCCCTACCAGCCTTCGGCCCAGCCGACCGCTCAGCAGCCTTACCAGGCGCCGACCTATCAGCAGAATTCTCAGCAGTACAGCCGTCCGCAGCAGATCGTCGACGGTGAGATCGTCGATCCTGGCCAGAACTCCTGAAACCGGCCATCATGGCGACCACCGTCAACGGGGAGACGCCGACCCCGGGACCGGCCAAGCATCATCGCAGACGTCTTCACATCCTGCCTGCGATGCTCAGGCCTCCCGAGATCGGCGAAGACGGGTCGATGGAGCTCATCGACCACCTCAGGGAGTTGCGCTATCGCGTCATCGTCTCGATGGTTGCCGTCCTCATGGTCGCGCTCGTGTGCTTCATCTTCTTCAACCAGCTCATGGCAATCGCGTTCGCGCCCATCGAGCAGGCCATCGCCATGTACAAGGCGACCTCACCGGGTGCCCAGGTGGAGATCACCACGGCGAATCTCACCGGCGGGTTTTCGCTGTTCATGAAGGTGCCCATCATCGCGGGATTCATCCTCTCCTGCCCGATCTGGCTCTACCAGGTGTGGGCCTTCATCGCACCAGGTCTCATCGCCACCGAGAAGCGTGCCGCCATGCGCTTCCTGCTCTCGGCAATTCCGTTGTTCCTGGCGGGCGTGCTTCTTGGTTACTGGATCGCCCCCAAGGGCTTTGCTGTCCTCCTGCAGTTCAATCCTCCCGGCGTGCTCAACCTGAACGACGCCAACCAGTTCCTCACCTTCGAGTTGACCCTGCTGCTGGTCTTCGGCGTCAGCTTCCTGCTGCCCGTCGTCCTCGTGACGCTGAACTCCTTCGGCATCGTCACTGGAGCCGGGCTGGCCAAGTTCCGTACCGTCGCCATCTTCCTGTGCTTCCTGTTCGCCGCAGTGGCCACGCCGTCCACGGATCCGATCTCGATGTCGGTGCTGGCCATCCCGATGTCCCTGCTCTATGTCATCGCCGAGATCATCTGCCGGCGGGCCGACAAGCGCCGGGCGGCGGCGCGCGAGACCGACGACTGAACGCCGCGATGGGCACATCCGATCCTGCCCGAGTGACGCTCCTCGTGAATCCGGCGGCAGGCCATGGGGTGGCGCATCTCATGGCTCCCCGTATCGCGCGCCGAGTGGCTGCCGCGCTGCCGGATTCCCAGCTGCGGGTGGTCGTTTCCACCAGTCCCGCCGATGCCCGGGCGCTCGCCCAGGAGGCCGTCGAGAAGGGTGAGTATCCCCGTGAGGCAGGGCGCCGGCCCGATGTGCTGTGCGTGGTGGGCGGGGACGGAACGGCCAGTGTGGGGTTCAACGCGTGCGCAGGGAGCAGCACCCAGCTGGCCGTGATACCGGTGGGTACCGGCAACGACTTCGTCCGCGGAGTGGGCGCCCCGAGACGGCCCGACCACGCGGTGGCAGCTCTCATCGCAGGCCACACCCGACGCATCGACCTGCTCGTGGCACGCGGTGCGCTGGCCGGGGACCGCCACGAGAAGAGGGTCGGCTCGGTGGTCTCCACCGGATACGATGCCGAGGTCAATCTGCGCGTCAACGACTCGGCGTTCGACTTGGGCAAGCTCTCGTACGCCTGGGCGGTGTTCTCACAGGCCCGCCGCTTCCATCCCCGCCACTACGCGATCCGGCTGGATTCGGGACCGGTGCGCGAGGTCGAGGCCATGATCGTCGCCGTGGGCAATGCCGGATACATCGGCGGAGGAATCAGGATCTGCCCGCAGGCCGACCCGACCGATGGGCTGCTCGACGTGACACTGGTGCGGCCGGTCGGCCTGCGCACGCTGGTCCGTCTCTTCCCGCAGCTGTACTCAGGCAACTTCACCCGCATCGACGAAGCGGAGACCTACCGGGTCCGTTCGGTGCACCTCGACGGCGACTGGCCGTGCGCCACCGCCGATGGGGAGACACTGGGACCGGCGGCGCTCGACCTCGGTGTCGACCCGGGCTGTGTGGAGATCATCGTCGCCTCGGCCCCGCGCAAGGCTGCCGGCTCGGGGCGGTGAGGACGCGAGGTGCTCGCGTCGGGCCTCACTAGGCTGGTGGGGTGAGCCCTGAACCGCCCGTCATGAGTGTACGGTTGACCGGATTTGCTGCGGGATACGGTTTCCGCTTCGATCCCTTCCAGCTGGAGGCATGTGCCGACATCGATGCGGGTCACGGTGTCCTGGTCGCTGCACCGACCGGCTCGGGCAAGACCGTGGTTGGGGAGTACGCCTGCTACTGCGCCCTCAGCGAGGGCCGGCGCTGCTTCTACACGACGCCGATCAAGGCCCTGAGCAATCAGAAATATCACGACCTCGTCGAACGCCATGGCTCGGGCAATGTCGGGCTGCTCACCGGGGACATGGCCATCAATGGCGACGCCCCGGTGGTGGTGATGACCACCGAGGTGCTGCGCAATATGATCTACGCCGGTTCACGCGGGCTCGGCACGCTCGGCTATGTCGTGCTCGACGAGGTGCACTATCTGTCCGACCGCTTCCGCGGCGCCGTGTGGGAAGAGGTCATTCTCGGCCTCGCGGACTCGGTACAGATCGTCGCGCTGTCGGCGACCGTGAGCAATGCCGAGGAGTTCGGGGACTGGCTGGACACCGTCCGTGGCAATGTCGACGTCATTGTCTGGGAGAACCGTCCGGTTCCGCTCTACCAGCACGTCATGGCGGGTCACGAACTGCTCGACCTGTTCGGCGACGACCGGGCGCGGGTCAATCCTGCGCTCATGCAGTTGGCCAAACAGGAGGCTCGCGCCCAGCGCGACGATTCCAGACGGCCCCGAGGACGCAACGGCCGTGGCAGACGGACCGTGACCTTCGGCTCGGGACAGTTCGGTGGAGCGGCATCGGGGCACTTCACCCAGCGCCACGCGGAGGGCCCTCGCCTCACACCGACTCGCGCAGGCACCGTGCACGCGCTGAGCCGCGCCGGGCTGCTGCCGGCAATCTTCTTCATCTTCAGCCGCAAGGGCTGCGACGGGGCCGTCCGGCAACTCCTCAATTCGGATGTCAGGCTCACCTCACGACCCCAGGCGGCCCAACTGCGCGAGATCGCCGAGCGACATGCGGCGGCGCTCAGCGCGGAGGAACGGCGCATCCTGGGCTGGCACAGCTTCGTCGAAGCGCTCACCCGTGGAGTCGCCGCCCACCACGCGGGCCTGCTGCCCACCTTCAAGGCAATCGTCGAGGAGGGCTTCACGGCGGGCCTCATCAAGGTGGTGTTCGCGACCGAGACCCTGGCGCTTGGCATCAACATGCCGGCCCGTACCGTGGTGATCGAGCGCCTCGTCAAGTACAACGGCGAAAGCAATGCCGACATCACGCCCGGGGAGTTCACCCAGCTCACGGGGCGCGCGGGACGGCGCGGGATCGACTCCGAGGGCCACGCCGTCGTGCTGTGGCAGCCCGGCATGGATCCCCGCGCAGTGGCCGGGCTGGCGAGCCGACGCACCTACCCGCTGCGCTCGAGCTTCTCGACGAACTACAACATGGCCGTCAACCTCGTGCACACGGTGGGAAGGTCGAAGGCCAGGGGACTGCTGGAGCAGAGCTTCGCCCAGTTCCAGGCCGACCGGCAGGTCGTGGCGCTGGCCCGGCAGGGCAGCGCGGTGCAGGCCAGGGCCGACCAGCTGTGGGAGCAGGCCCGATGCGATCGCGGGGATTTCGCCGAGTATGCACGGCTGCGCGAGCAGATCGGCGAGTTGGAGGACGAGCGCGCGCGGCTGCGGCGCCAGGATCGGCGGGCTGGCGTCCTCGATGCTCTCGAGAGACTCGAACCCGGCGATCTGTGCCGGGTGGGCGGGGGCAGGCACCGCGGCTGGATGGTGGTCGTCCAGGCTGGCGTCCCGGGAGCGCGCGAGGTCCACCCGCTCGTCATGGACGAGAAGCACCAGCTGGTGCGGATCGTCCCCGCGGAGCTGACCGGCCCGCCGCAGGTGGTCAGCAGGGTGAGGATCCCCAAGCGGTTCACCGTGCACTCCGCGACCGACCGACGCACGCTGGCCCGTGCCTTCGACGCGCGCGTGGCCAGTCTCGACGAATCGGTGGGCCCAGCGCCCTCGGTGCCCCTGGACGAGCAGATCAGCGCCCAGCTCGATGCCCTGCGCGCAGCGCTGCTGGTCCACCCCTGTCATAGCTGCCCCGAGCGCGAGAGCCATGCCCGCCTGGCCGAGCAGGCCCTGCGCCTGGAGAGGGAGCAGCAGCACAGCCGGGCACGGGGAGCGGCCCGCGCCAATTCGGTGGCTGCCCGCTTCGACCGCACCTGCGCCGTCCTTGATGCACTGGGCTATCTGGATCCGCGCGGTGGCAGGGAACTCCCCGTCCCCGGTCTCGTGCTCACCAGGATCTACACAGAACTCGATCTCGTGACGGTCGAGGCGATCCGCCGTGGGGTCTTCGGCGAACTGACCGGCCCGGCGCTGGGTGCCGTGCTGGCCAGCCTGCTCTACGAGTCCCGTGCCACCGGTCCGGGCCCCGCGCAGATGCCCGATGAAGCAAGCGAACGGGCCTATCAGGCATTGCGCGGCGTCTGGCGCGATGTCGGGATGGTGGAGCGCGACCACCGTGTCGAGCGCGGCCGCGACCTGGACACCGGTTTTTCCCAGGCCGTGTGGCTGTGGGCCCACGGCGCCGATCTGGCCACCGTGCTCTCGCAGACCGGATTCCTGGCCGGCGACTTCGTCCGCTGGATCCGTCAGGTCATCGACCTGGCAGGCCAGATCGGGGCTGCACCGGGCCTTGACGGGATCGGCGCGGCGAAGCTCGGTCCGGCAGCACGGTCATTGGTCACCATGATCCGGCGCGGCATCGTCGATGTCAGCCTCGGACCGGACGACTGAGCCGCCAGGCAGTTTCCCGGCGGAGCAGTCGTCCGGCCCACCGCGGCTACTCAGCAGGGACGCGATGAGGGAGCGTTCGCGGCCGTCAACTCCGGGTCGCGGATGATCGAGTCGCCCAGCACCTCGTCGATCTTCGCCAGGGCCTCGGCCGGCAGCTCGACTCCCGAGGCCTTCGCATTGCTCGCGATCTGCTCGGGTCGCGAGGCACCCACCAGGGCCGCCGCGACATTGTCGTTGTGCAGCACCCAGGCCACTGCCAGCTGGGCCAGCGTGAGGTCCAGGCCCTCGGCTATCGGGCGCAACCGCTGCACGCGCTCGAGCAGCGTCTGGTCCGAGCTGAGTCGCTGCGCCAGCCCGGTGCCGACCTTGGAGGCCGCCCGGGAACCGGCGGGCACCGGCTGGCCGGGGCGGTACTTTCCGGTGAGTACCCCCTCGGCAATCGGTGACCAGACGATCTGCGACAAGCCCAGCTCCTTGCAGGTGGGGATGACGCGATCCTCGATGACCCGCCACACCATGTTGTAGCGCGGCTGGTTGCTCACCAGCGGGACGTGGAGTTCGTCGGCGATGGGCTTGGCGGCGCGGATCTGCTCGGCCGTCCACTCGCTTACGCCGATGTAGAGGGCCTTCCCGGCGCGCACCACGTCGGCGAAGGCCAGCAGCGTCTCCTCCAGGGGAGTCTCGGTGTCATAACGGTGGGCCTGGTAGAGATCCACGTAGTCGGTGCGCAGCCGGGTGAGGGAACCATTGATCGACTCCAGGATGTGCTTGCGCGACAGGCCACAGTCGTTGTGCCCCCTCGGGCCGGTCGGCCAGTAGACCTTCGTGAAGATCTCGAGCGACTCACGCCGCTGACCGGCCAGTGCCTGTCCGAGCACGCTCTCCGCCTTCGTGTTCGCGTAGACGTCCGCAGTGTCGAAGGTGGTGATCCCTGCGTCCAGCGCGGCATGCACGCAGGCGGTGGCCGTGTCGTTCTCGATCTGGTCGCCATGGGTGAGCCAGTTCCCATAGGTGATCTCGCTGATCTTGAGACCGGAGTCGCCGAGATAGCGGAATTTCATGTCTGCTCCTTTGGGACCGATGCTGTCATTCGTCACCTCCGATCATTGCACCCCGGCGAGATAGGGTGTCCGCCATGAGTGTGGCGATCCGGGTCATCCCGTGTCTCGACGTGACGGACGGCCGGGTCGTGAAGGGGGTCAACTTCACGAAGCTGCGCGACGCCGGGGACCCGGTCGAACTGGCGGGCCGGTACGGCGAGCTGGGAGCCGATGAGCTGACCTTCCTGGACATTTCGGCCAGCACCCAGGGCCGTGAGACCACTCGCGGGATGGTGACGCGCTGTGCGTCCACGGTGTTCATCCCGCTCACCGTCGGCGGTGGCGTGCGGGGAGTCGACGACGTGGACGCGCTGCTGCGCTGTGGCGCCGACAAGGTGGGCATCAACACCGGTGCGATTGCCCGCCCCGAGGCGATCGGCGAGATCACCGAGCGCTTCGGCAACCAGGTGCTTGTGCTCAGCCTCGATGCCCGACGCGAGCCTGCGATGCCCTCGGGATTCGGCGTGACCACCCACGGTGGCACGCGCTCAGCCGGCCTGGACGCCTTGGAGTGGGTCCAGCAGGCGGTGGCACGCGGCTGCGGCGAGGTGCTGCTCAACTCCATGGACGCGGACGGCACCGAGCAGGGCTTCGATCTCGAGATGATCAGCGCGGTACGCGAGGTCGTGAACGTCCCGCTCATCGCCTCCGGCGGAGCGGGCAGGCCCTCCGACTTCGTCGAGGCGGTCCGTGCCGGTGCCGACGCCGTCCTCGCCGCCAGTGTCTTCCACTACGGTCAGCTCACCATTGCCGAGGTGAAGCAGGAACTCGCCCGAGCCGGCTTCCCGGTGCGTCTTTGAGCGCGAGCCCGGGCACCGCTGTGGAGCCGGTGCTCTCCCGACCGCGGCGGTCCTCAGCGACAATCCACGCGCAACGGCTCATTGCTGCCCTGCGGTCCGTCGTCCCGGCGCTGCCCAGCTGGCTCATTGCTGTCGCGATGGCACCCCGTCTGGCCCCCGGTGGCACGGTGTCGCCCTGGAATCCGACGATGCCCTATGCCCGGGCCATGTGGTTCAGCGGGCACCAGATCGTCTCCTTTCAGCAGATCTACCTGAGCCCCGATCCCTCGAGCGCCATGCTCTTCCCGCTCAGCTCCGTAGGGGCCGGGGCGGCAACCGTCATGTCATTGGGCTCCTGGTTCGGCTGGCAGCTGCTCTTCCTCGCCCTCTCGGCGGGAGCCCTCACATGGCTGGTGCATCGCTGTGCGGGGCTCTCGGGCTGGAAACTGACCCTGGTATCGGCCCTCGTGATGGCCGGTACCGCGCCCGCACGGGTGGCGGTGGGCCAGGGGACTCTCGACCTGCTCATGGTCTGCCTGCTCGTGGCGGGTCTGTGGCCGCGGCGGCCGGCCACCGGTCGCGGCGCAGTGGCTGTGGGCCTCGCGGCGGCGGTCTGGATTGGGCCGCTGGTGGCGATCGTGGCGCTCATCGCAGGGGGCTTGCCGAGGGGCTGGCGGCGCCTGGTCCGGCTGGTCCGTGCTCCCCAGCAGCGATTCCAGGCAGCGTACCGGGGCCTGGTGGCCCTGGGCGTCGCGCTGTTCATCACGCTGTGCGCCCTGTTTGCGCTGCCCTGGGCCACCAATGACTACTGGTGGCTCATCCGGCGCGGCGCTGCCGGGGTCGGCACCGGGCTCGATCCCAGCCTCGGGGCACGAGCCGGGCTGGCTGGCTGGATCCTGGGGGGACTGCTGGCGATGGGCGGCCTACTCAGCGCGGCTGCGCAGGTGCGGGCCGGCCGGATCCGCGCGGCCCTGGTGTACGTCTGCCTGGCGATGGCCATCGGGCTTCCGGCCCAGTTCGCGGGCCAGGGCGCGGTAGCGCTCGTCGTGGCCCTGGTTCTCGTGCGGACCAAGCTGGCATGGCCCCAGCGGGCCGCGGTAGCTGCCTGGGCGGGCTGGACCTGTCTCGTGCCGGTTGACCTGGTGGCCCAGATGAGTGCCCGGGGAGTTCTCGGCGAAGCGGCATTGTGGGTCGGGCCGGTGATGGGGTGCTGCGCGTTGTGCGTGATCGTTGGCTCGACGCTTCGAGAGCGTCTGGCGTGATCATGGGCTCGACGCCCGCCGGTGTCTTGCGTGATCATGGGCTCGACGCCCGCCGGCGTTGTGCCTAGTCATAGGCTCGACGCGCCGCGGGCGTCTTGCGATCCGGTCGATCGGTCTTACCAATTGATACACCCTGTCGCGTTGCGGAGCCCGGGCTGGCATACTGACGTCGTGCTTGCAGGACGAATTCTGGTACTTGCCTAGCGCTTCGTTGATTCAACGAAGCGCTCCCTCGTCTGCCCCTTGGCAGCGAGGGTTTTTTGTTGGCCGGAATCGGGAGCTCGAGCTGACGGACACGATGCATCCAGACCACGCGGTGGCCTGGGGCGAGGGTTTCACCCACGGTTGATGCATACCGGTGCAGATCACCGGCTGCAGATGAGGAGGTCGTTCGTGCCGAACGAGGGAACAGCCCGGCGCAAGGATGCGCCCATGTTGACTGGCGCCCAAGCGCTCCTGCGATCGCTGGAGAAGTGCGGCGTCGATGTCGTGTTCGGGCTTCCAGGCGGGGCGATCCTGCCGCTCTACGATCCACTGTGCGATTCGCCGATCCGCCACATCCTCGTGCGCCACGAACAGGGCGCCGGTCATGCAGCCGAGGGATATGCGGTGGCCACGGGCAAGGTCGGTGTCTGCGTCGCCACCTCGGGGCCAGGCGCCACGAATCTGGTGACCGCCATCGGTGACGCCTACATGGACTCGGTCCCCGTCGTCGCGATCACCGGGCAGGTGAACTCCGCCTCGATCGGCACCGATGCCTTCCAGGAGGCCGACATCCGGGGAATCACGACCCCCATCACCAAGCACAACTTCCTCGTCACGCGGGCCGAGGACATCCCGCTCGCCGTGAAGCGGGCCTTCCACATTGCGTCAACGGGGCGCCCCGGCCCGGTGCTCGTGGACGTGGCCAAGGACGCGCTCACCGCGCAAGTTCCCTTCCTATGGCCCGATTCGGTCGACCTACCCGGCTACAAGCCCACAGTGTCCCCGCACAATCGTCAGCTGCGCCAGGCGGCCGATGTCATCGCCGCAGCAGAACGTCCGGTGCTCGTGGTCGGCGGCGGGGTCGTCAAGTCCCGGGCCTGGGACGAGCTCGCCGCCTTCGTCGAGCTCAGCGCGATCCCGGTCGTGACCACCTTGATGGCCAGGGGAGTGTTCCCATCGAGCAACGAGCTGAACCTGGGGATGCCGGGCATGCACGGCACGGTGGCCGCCGTCGGCGCCATCCAGCGCGCCGACGTGCTCATCGCGGTGGGCATGCGCTTCGACGACCGGGTGACCGGCAAGCTCGAGAGCTTCGCGCCCCGTGCCACTGTCGTGCACGCCGACATCGACCCTGCCGAGATCGGCAAGAACCGGGTCGCCGACGTGCCGATCGTCGGGGATGCCCGGAAGGTGTTCTCCGGACTCACCGAGCTGCTCGGGAACCGCGAGCTGGCCGACATCGAGCCGTGGCGCCGCTATGTCAAGGATCTCAAGGCCCGCTACCGCGCAGGATGGGAGGAGCCGAGCACTGGCCGGCTGTCACCCCAGCAGGTGATCTCGAAGATCGGGGAGTGTTTCGGCCCCGATGCCATCTATGTCACTGGCGTGGGGCAGCACCAGATGTGGTCGGCGCACTTCTTGCCCATGGAGCACCCGGCACACTGGCTCACCTCGGGCGGCGCGGGAACGATGGGCTACTGCGTGCCGGCGGCCATGGGAGCCAAGGTCGGATGCCCGGACAGCGTGGTCGTGGGCATCGACGGCGATGGCTGTTTCCAGATGACCAACCAGGAACTCACCACCTGCGCGGTGAACCACATCCCGATCAAGATCGCCATCATCAACAACAACACGCTTGGAATGGTGCGGCAGTGGCAGTCGCTGTTCTACAGCCGCCGCTACTCGCAGACCGACCTGGACAGCGATGTGGTGCCCAATTTCCCGATGCTCGCCGAGGCGATGGGTTGTGTCGGACTGCGAGCTCGCACGCTCGACGAGGTGGGCGAGGTGCTCGCCCAGGCCGCCGCCATCGATGACCGCCCAGTGGTCATGGAGTTCGTCTGCGAGAAGGACGCCATGGTGTGGCCCATGGTGGCTGCCGGGACGAGCAACGACGAGATCATGATCGCCCGGGGAATGGCCCCCGAGTGGCACGAGGAGGAGCTGTGAGCACCCATACCCTCAGCGTTCTGGTGAGCAATCACCCCGGCGTGCTGGCCCGGGTCTCGGGCCTCATCTCGCGGCGTGGATTCAACATCGAGTCCTTGTCGGTTGGCACCACTGAGCGCTCGGACGTCTCGCGGATGACGATCGTCATGACACTCGAGGACGACCGGATCGTCGAGCAGGTGGTTAAGCAGCTCAACAAGCTCATTGAGGTCTACAAGGTCGTCGAGCTCGACGACGACGCGGTCAACCACGAGATGCTGCTGGTCAAGGTGCGTTGCACCGACCACACCCGCGCCGCGGTGATCGACATCACCAATCTGTTCCGTGCCCACGCCGTCGACGTGAGCCCGGAATCGGTGACCATCGAGGCCACCGGGGGGCGCTCCAAGATCGACGCCCTCATGACGATGCTCAGCCCCCACGGCATCATCGAGCTGGTGCAGTCGGGGCGGGTGGCCCTGGGCCGGGGCGCCAAGGGCATCAACGAGAAGAAGCGTCCGGGGTTGGTCAGGCACTCGTCCTGAGCGCCTGCGCATCGGCAACGACAACAACAACAGGAGTAGCAATGGCAGAAATGTTCCATGACGACGACGCCGATCTGTCGATCATCCAATCGAAGACCGTGGCCGTCATCGGCTATGGCTCCCAGGGGCACGCGCATGCGCTCAACCTGCGCGACAGCGGGGTGAACGTCGTGGTGGGCCTGCGCGAGGGCTCGTCCTCGGTGGCTCGGGCGAGTGAGGCCGGACTGAGCGTGAAGTCGGTCGAGGAAGCGGTCCGCGAGGGCGATGTCGTGACGATTCTTGCCCCCGACCAGGTGCAGGCGAAGGTCTACGAGGAGTCCATCGAGCCGAACCTCAAGCCCGGTGCCGCCCTGTTGTTCGCCCATGGGTTCAACATCCACTACGGGTACATCAAGCCCAGTGCCGACCACGACGTCATCATGGTCGCACCCAAGGGTCCCGGCCATGTGGTGCGCCGCGAGTTCGTCGCCGGGCGCGGTGTCCCGGTGCTGGTCTGCGTCGAGCAGGACGCCTCGGGCCAGGCCTGGCCATTGGTGCTCTCCTATGCCAAGGCGATCGGTGGGCTGCGGGCTGGCGCGATCAAGACGAGTTTCCGCGAGGAGACCGAGACGGATCTGTTCGGTGAGCAGAATGTGCTGTGCGGTGGACTGTCCAAGCTCATCGAGACCGGCTTCGAGGTGCTCACCGAGGCCGGCTATCAGCCAGAGATGGCCTACTTCGAGGTCTGCCACGAGATGAAGATGATCGTCGATCTCATCAACGAGGGCGGGATCTCCAAGCAGCGCTGGTCGTGCTCCGACACCGCCGAGTACGGCGACTACGTCTCGGGGCCGCGCGTCATCGACCCGCACGTCAAGGAGAACATGAAGGCCGTTCTCGCCGACATCCAGGACGGTACCTTCGCCAAGAAGTTCATGGAGGACCAGGCCGCCGGCGCCCCCGAGTTCAAGAAGCTGCGGGCCCAGGGTGAGGCCCATCCCATCGAGGCCACCGGCCGTCAGATCCGCGCCCTGTTCGCCTGGAGCGAGGACAAGGACAAGGACTACCACGAGGGCTCCGTGGCCCGTTGACCGTCTGGGGTGGGGTGCCTGCGGTGCCCCACCCCAGGCACCCCCATTCGATCACCCTGCAATGGTGATCCTGAACTGCGTGCTGTCAGAAATCCCACCGTGATATTGAGGATCACGCAGTTCAGGATTGCATGCGCCAGCATCCCGTGCGTCTGAATTGTGCGCGCCAGAATCGTGCGCGTCGCTGGTAGGTCGACGCGTTCGGGCCGGATTCGGGCCCGATTATCGCGATGATCGGGTCCGCATCGGACGTCCCCGAATTCGCCATGCAATTCCTGAGCTGTTTCCCTTCGGTGCACCTGTTTTCCCTTCGGTGTGCCGGGCTCCTCTCGGTGCACCTGGCATCGGTTCGTCGAAAGGTGGCTGCCCCGCCTGTTTACGATGCCCCAACCTGTTTTCCGTTCCCCCGTCTGTTGTCGGGTCGGCGCGTTTTGAGGAACGGGCAGACTGGATCGCATGACCGAGACATCAGCCGGCGGATTCAGCGCGCAGGAGCGCGAGGCCATGGCGTCACGAGCGGCCGAGCTGCGCGCCCAGGGCCGCAGCACCGACAAGCGGGCCAGCGGGCTCAAGGCCGTGCTCGAGCGCATCGAGAAGATGGACGAGCCCGACCGGGCGCTCGCCCTCAAAGTGCACGAACTGGTGACCGGCGTGGCACCCCAGCTCATGCCGAAGACGTGGTACGGAATGCCGGCCTATGCGAACGAGCAGGGCAAGGTCGTCGTCTTCTTCCAGGACGCCGGAAAGTTCAAGAGCCGCTACTGCACGCTCGGCTTCCAGGACGTGGCCCATCTCGACGACGGCCCCATGTGGCCCACCAGCTTCGCGCTGACACAATGGACCCCCGGTGTCGAGTCGGTGCTGCGCGGACTGGTGGGCTCAGCGGTCTCCTGAGAGCTGGCAGCTGGGCGCGCGCCTTAGGGCCGACCCGGCCCGCCGTCGGGCCCGGCCGGTTGCTCAACCCAGCCGGGTGACGATCGCTTCGCCGATCTGCGAGGTCGAGCGGGCGGCAGTGCCTCGTTCGGCGATGTCGGCTGCCACGGCGCGCTCGATGCGCTCCGCGTCGGCCTCGCGTCCGAGATGGCGCAGCAGGAGGGCCATCGAGGAGATCGCGGCACTGGGATCGGCGATGCCCTTGCCTGCGATGTCGGGAGCCGAGCCGTGGACCGGCTCGAACATCGAGGGAAAGGTCCGCGCGGTGTTGATGTTCGCGCTGGGCGCCAGGCCGATCCCGCCGGTGATCGCCGCAGCCTCGTCGGTGAGGATGTCGCCGAACAGGTTGTCGGTGACGACGACGTCGAAGCGTTGGGGATCGGTGACGAGGCTGATCGTGGCCGCGTCCACGTGCAGGTAGTCGTGGTGCACCTGGGGGAACTGCTCGGCGACCTGCTCGGTGATGCGGCGCCACAGCCCCCCGGCGTTGACCAGCACATTGTGCTTGTGCACGAGGGTGAGCCGATTGCGCCGCCGCGTCGCCAGCTCGAAGGCATAGCGCACCACCCGCTCCACGCCGAACGCCGTGTTGACGCTCACCTCGGTGGCGATCTCCTGTGGGGTGCCGGCGCGCAGCGTGCCGCCGTTGCCGGCATAGAGGCCTTCGGTGCCCTCGCGGACGACGACGAAGTCGATCGGGCCCTTGTCCAGCACCGCCTGGGACAGCGGACTCGTCACGCCGGGATAGCGGATCGAGGGGCGCAGGTTGACGTCCTGGTCGAAGGCGAACCGAAGCTTGAGCAGCAGGCCACGCTCGAGCAGGCCGGAGGGGATCGTCGTGGATCCGGGCGCCGCCCCCACCGCCCCGAGCACCAGGGCGTCCTTGCCCGCGAGCTCGGCCAGCGTGTCGTCCGAGAGCACCTCGCCGGTCTCCAGCCAGTGCTGGGCACCCAGCTCGTAGTGGGTGATGTCGAACGCGTTCTCGCCCACGGTGGCCGTGAGGACCTTGAGGGCCTCGCCCACCACCTCGGGGCCGATGCCGTCGCCGGGAATGACTGCGAGGGAAGGGTTTCGGGTCGTCTGCGCCATGGCGGTCACTCTATCCGCGCCACTGTGCCCTGCGGTGTGCGGATCAGAACCGGTGAGCGGTGCCCGAACTATGAATGGGACACCGGGCGAGCGTCCCGGCAGGGGATAAACTCCGAGCATGGCATTGACGATCAGCACACCGAGTAATCCGTCCTATCTTGCCGATGACGCGATTGCGAAGATTCACGAGAACCCTGGCTTTGGCGTCTATTTCTCCGATCACATGGCGCTCATCGACTGGACCTCTGAACTCGGCTGGACGAATGCCCGGATCGTAGACCACACGCCGTTCTCGATGGATCCTGCCGGATCGGTCTATCACTACGCCCAGGAGGCCTTCGAGGGCCTCAAGGCCTATCGCCGCGCCGACGGCTCGACCTGGCTGTTCCGGCCGCGCAGCAACGCCCAGCGCTTCGCGAATTCGTGCGCGAGGTTGGCCCTGCCACAGCTGCCCGAGGACGACTTCGTCGAGTCGGTGCGCCAGCTCGTGGCGGTGGACTCCCGGTGGGTGCCCTCCGGGCACGAACAGAGCCTGTACATTCGCCCCTTCGCGGTGGCCACCGAGTCCTTCCTCGGTGTGCGGCCGGGCAAGGCCGTCACCTACTGTGTCATCACCTCGCCGGTCGGCTCCTATTTCGCGGGCGGGGTCGCCCCCGTCGACATCTGGGTCGAGACGCACTACAGCCGGGTCGCGAACGGCGGCACGGGGGCGGCCAAGTGCGGTGGCAACTATGCCGCCAGCCTGCTGCCCCAGGAGATCGCCTATCAGCACGGCTGCAACCAGGTGATGTTCGTCGACAACGCCGAGCACACGTGGGTCGAGGAACTCGGTGGCATGAACTTCGCGATCATCACCAAGGACGACGAACTCATCACTCCTGAGCTCAACGGCAACATCCTGCCGGGCATCACCCGCGACTCCCTGCTCACCCTGGCACCCGAGGTGGGGCTCACGGCGCAGGAGCGCCCGGTGAGCCTCGCCGAGGTCTACGAGGGCCTGGCCAAGGGCACGATCGCCGAGCTCTTCGCGTGCGGCACCGCCGCGGTGATCACGCCCATCGGCTCGCTGACCGATGAGTCCGGCCGTCACGAGGTGAACGTGCCCGCTGACGGCGGTCGCACCATTGCCCTGCGCAATCTCCTCATCGACATCCAGTACGGTCGCATCGCCGACACGCATGGCTGGACCGAGCAGGTCTGCTGAGCCGCTGCGACGAGGACTGCCGAACATGACCGTGGACCCGGTACACCCGGAGAATCTCCAGCTCTATGACACCACCCTGCGCGATGGCGGCCAGCAGGAGGGCATCCAGTTCTCCGTGGCCGACAAGCTGAAGATCGCCGAATTGGTCGACTCCCTGGGGGTCGGTTTCATCGAGGGCGGCTGGCCCGGATCCAATCCGGTCGACACCGAGTTCTTCGCCCGCGCGGCATCCCTCGAGTTGCGCAATGCTCGTCTGGTGGCCTTCGGGTCCACCAGACGAGCAGGACGCCGGGCGGGGGACGACCCCCAGTTGCGGGCGCTGTGCGAGGCCGGGACCGAATGGGTCTGCGTTGTCGCCAAGGCCCATGACATGCACGTCACCCAGGCCCTGCACACCACCCTCGACGAGAACCTCGCGATGGTCACCGAGACCGTTGAGTACCTGATCGGTGAGGGCAAGAAGGTCATTGTCGACGCCGAGCACTACTTCGACGGTTTCCGTAGCAATCCCGCCTACGCCCTCGAGGTGATCCGTGACGCGGCCGAGGCCGGTGCCCAGACAGTCGTGCTGTGCGACACCAATGGCGGCATGCTGCCAAGCTGGATGGGCGACATCGTCTCGTCCTCGGCGTCGATCGGTGTCGAGCTCGGGGTGCACTGTCACAACGACTCCGGCTGCGCGGTGGCCAACAGCCTCGCTGCCCTGGAGGCAGGCGCCAGCCAGGTGCAGGGCACCATCAATGGCTACGGCGAGCGCACCGGAAACATGGATCTCACGACGCTCATCGCCGACGTCCAGCTCAAGTACGGCTGGCCGGTGGTCACCCCCGAGCAGCTGGGAATGCTCACCCAGGTGTCGCGCACCGTCGCCGAGATCGCCAACCAGCCGGCCCAGCTTCGTCAGCCTTTCGTCGGTGAGTCCGCCTTCGCCCACAAGGCAGGGCTGCATGCCAGTGCCCTCAAGGTGAACGACGGCCTGTACCAGCACGTGCAACCCGCAGCGGTGGGCAATGACATGCGGATGCTCATCAGCGAGATGGCCGGGCGGGCCAATATCCAGATCAAGGGCGAGCAGCTGGGCCTGGATCTGTCGGATCGCGAGCTGGCCGGCCGGGTGGCCGATGCGGTCAAGCAGCGCGAGGCGCGCGGCTACGCCTATGAAGCAGCCGATGCGAGCTTCGAGTTGCTCGTGCGCCGGATGGCAGGCACGGGGGACGATGCGCCGTTCGAGGTCATCAGCTGGCGCGTCTTCACCGAACAGGGAGTCATGCCGGCCGACGACCCGGACCACAGCGTGGCTGCTTCCGAGGCCACCGTGAAGCTGGCCGCCAAGGGCACCCGCCAGCTCTACGTCGGCGAGGGAAATGGTCCGGTCAACGCTCTCGACCAGGCGCTGAGCCGGGCCCTCAGCCCGGTCTATCCCCAGGTGCGCCAGTTCGAGCTCACCGACTACCGGGTCCGCATTCTCGATCGGGGCCATGGCACCGACGCGACAGTACGTGTGCAGATCGACACCACCTGCGAGGAGATCACCTGGACGACTGTCGGGGTGGGGGAGAACGTCATCGAGGCAAGCTGGGAGGCCTTGACCGAGGCCTATCTGTTCGGTCTGACGAAGCGCTACGGCCTCGCCCGGTGAGCCCGCGCAGGGCCGGGACCGCTGCCCACCCCGGGATAGATTGGCCCCATGCGCATTGCCCGATACAGCCTCGACGGCCAGGACCCGAGCTTCGGCATCGTCGAGTTGGCCGTTGACGAGGGGGAGCATCCCCAGACCATCGCCGCGATCAGCGGCGACCCGCTGGCCGGGGCGGTGAAGTACACCGGCGAGCGGCACGGCCTCGACGAGGTCCGGCTGCTCGCCCCGGTGATCCCCAGGAGCAAGATCGTCGGCATCGGTCGCAACTATGCCGACCATGCCCGCGAACTGGGCAATGATGTTCCCCAGACCCCGCTGGTCTTCCTCAAGCCCAACACCAGCGTGATCGGCCCTGGCGATCCCGTCATCAAGCCCGTCCAGACCAATGAACTCCACTACGAGGGCGAGCTCGCGGTGGTCATCGGGCGGATCTGCCGCCAGGTACCCCGCTCCCGGGTGCCGGAGGTGATCTTTGGCTACACCGTCGCCAACGACGTGACGGCCCGTGACCTGCAGCGCAGCGACGGTCAATGGACCCGGGCAAAGGGCTGGGACAGCTTTTGCCCGCTTGGCCCCTGGATCGTCAGCCATCTCGAGCCCGGCGAGGCGGCGAGGCTGCACATCACGACCACCCTGGACGGCACCGTCCGCCAGCAGGGCATCACCTCGCAGATGATCCATCCGATCGACGAACTGGTGAGCTTCGTCTCCGAGTTCACCACCCTGCTGCCCGGCGACGTGATCCTCACCGGGACGCCGGCCGGTGTGGGGCCGATGCGACCTGGCCAGCAGGTCTGTGTCGAGATCGAATCGATCGGTTCCCTGACCAATCCGGTTATCGACGGTGCGGCAGATCTCGGCTTCGACGAGGCCCGGTGAGCACTCCCCGCAAGAGGCCTGCGCGCCCCGCGAGGCTCAGCCATCGCGCGAAGTCCCGCCCGGCGGCCCCGGGCCCCTCGCCTCGCGGAACTCGTCGTGGAGTGTCGGGCCGTCCGCCCGCGGACGTGGACTACACCCATGTGTTGGCCGGCCCGCTGCCCGAGGCGGGCACGCGGGCACTGGCGGGAATCCCGTTGGTGCTGCTGGGCTATCTGGTGGTGAGCCAGCTGCTCGTCTCTGTCGGCTCGTGGGTCGCGTGGCTGGCCAGGGGGCGACCGGGCAGTTTCGGCAGCTTCTCCCCGCAGGTCGTCGGCTACCAGCTGCCCGAGGGCGTGCTCATCGTCGATCTGGCGCTGGCTTCGGCGATCCCGGTGGCGATGGCGGCCATGTACTGGATGCACCATATGGCCCCTGGATGGCTCGTCTCGGTGCGCCCGGGCATGAGATGGGGGCTCCTGGCGGCTTTCCTCGTCATCGGTTTCGTGGTGCTCAACGGTGTCTACCTGGCCGGCCGGATGGGCACCCAATGGCAGTTTGCCCCGCCCGAGCATGCGTGGCTGTGGATCGTGCTCGTCGTGCTCACCTCCCCGCTCCAGGCGGCCGGCGAGGAATTCCTCTTTCGTGGCTATCTCCAGCAGGCGGTGGGTGCGGTGAGCAGGCGGACCTGGGTAGCGGTGCTCGTCTCGGCACTGGTCTTCGCGCTGATGCACGGAACCCAGAACCTGCCGCTGTTCGCAGACCGGCTCGGCTTCGGTCTGGTGGCCGGGTACATGGTGGTGCTCACCGGCGGGCTGGAGGCCTCCATCGCGGTCCATGCGGCGAACAATGTGAGCACCTTCTGCTACGCCATCATGGCCGGCACGGTTGCGCAGACGCGCACGGTGAGCCAGAGCAGCTGGAGCGGTGCCGCGGTCAATGTCTTCTCCTATGCCCTGGCCGGTGCGCTCGCGGTGCTCGTCACCCGGGTGGCCAAGGCGCGGACGCGTACCCCACAGACTCCGGTTTGATCTCATGGGGCTGTATCCACTAGAGTCTGTGGACGTTGCCGACGCGGGGGACCGCAAGCGCATTTGGGGTATGGGGTAATTGGCAGCCCGCCGGATTCTGGTTCCGTCAGTCCAGGTTCGAGTCCTGGTACCCCAGCGCACATCGGGTTTCCGCCCAAGGGCGGGGCCGGTGGGCGGCAACCGTGGTGGAGCAGCAGTCGATTCGGCTGAACCAGCGGTACAAGTGAACAAGAAAGTACCTGGCCCCGTTGTGTAGCGGCCTAGCACGCGGCCCTCTCAAGGCTGAAACGGCGGTTCGAATCCGCTCGGGGCTACCAGGTGATGTCAGGGCAGATGATGTGTCGAGGGGCCCCGCGGGCACGCGGGGCCCCTCGACGTGTCGGTGACCCTGCGTGTCGAGTCTGTGCGTATCGCATGGACGCGTAATGGGTCTACGCGAGCCTGGAAACCCACCGAGTCGACCCGGGCGAACTCGGTGGTGCTGGCTATGCCGGTTCTCCGATGTGGCAGGCGGGCATGACCGGCCAAAGCCTCCAGCTGTGGCGGCATTTCTGGTCGGTGCCGCGAGGTGGTGCGCTCAGTGCTCTTCGCCGCCGGCACGGCGCAAGACCTCAGACAGCCGCTCCGCTGCCGCGATCACCGCAGGTGCGTGGAGACGCCCCGGCTGGCGGGTGAGACGCTCGATGGGACCGGACACCGAGACGGCGGCGATGACCTTCCCGCCGGGGGAGCGCACCGGCGCCGAGACCGAGGCAACACCGGGCTCACGTTCACCCACCGACTGGGCCCAGCCGCGCCGGCGCACGGTGTTCAGGGCCACCGCCGAGAAGGTGGCTGAGGCCAGGCCCTCCCTGATCCGGTCCGAGTCCTCCCAGGCGAGCAGCACCTGTGCTGCCGACCCCGCATTCATCGTCACCTGCGCGCCTACCGGGATCGTGTCGCGAAGTCCCGAGGGACGCTCGGCCGCGGCGGCGCAGATCCGGATGTCCCCCTGTCTGCGGAAGAGCTGGGAGGACTCGCCGGTGATGTCCCGCAATCTGGCGAGGATGGGACCGGCAGTCGCCAGCAGGCGATCCTCCCCGGCCGCCGAAGCAAGCTCGACCAGTCGTGGTCCGAGCACGAAACGCCCTTGCAGATCGCGCCCCACCAGGCGATGATGTTCCAAGGCCACGGCGAGGCGGTGGGCAGTGGGCCGTGCCAGACCGGTCGCCTGCACCAGGCCAGCCAGAGTCGTGGGACCCTGTTCCAGCGCGGTGAGCACCAGTGCTGCTTTGTCGAGAACCCCGACACCACTCGTGTTGTCCATAGGGTGAGATTACCATCTCGCATTTTGGTATGTCCAGAGCGATAATGACGCCCATGGCACGGACTCTGGTGGAGAAGATCTGGGACGATCACACGGTATGGCGCGGCGCGGGGGAGCCCGATCTGCTCTACATCGATTTGCATCTGGTGCACGAGGTGACGAGTCCCCAGGCATTCGAAGGGTTGCGTCAGGCGGGCCGGCCCGTGCGGCGTCCCGAGCTGACGGTGGCCACCGAGGACCACAACATCCCCACTGTGGACATCGACCGGCCGATCGCCGATCCGGTCTCGCGGACCCAGGTCGAGACACTGCGCAAGAACTGCCAGGAGTTCGGCGTCCCGCTGCACCCCCTGGGCGACACGCAGCAGGGCATCGTCCACGTGATGGGTCCCCAGCTGGGGCTCACCCAACCGGGTATGACGATCGTCTGCGGCGACTCGCACACCGCCACCCACGGCGCGTTCGGCGCACTCGCCTTCGGGATAGGCACCAGCGAGGTGGAGCACGTGCTAGCCACCCAGACGCTGCCCCAGGCGCGGCCCAAGACGATGGCCGTCACAGTGAAGGGACGCCTCCCGCACGGCGTCACCCCCAAGGATCTCGTGCTCGCCCTCATCGCACAGGTGGGCACCGGCGGTGGGCAGGGATACATCGCCGAGTACCGCGGTGAGGCCATCGAGGCGATGTCGATGGAAGGGCGTATGACGATCTGCAATATGTCCATCGAATGGGGTGCCAAGGCCGGGCTCATCGCGCCCGATGCCACCACCTTCGCCTATCTCAAGGGCCGGCCCCACGCCCCCAAGGGTGCCGAATGGGACGATGCCGTCGAGTACTGGACGAGTCTGCGCTCCGACCCCGACGCCAGCTACGACGCCGAGGTGGTGCTCGATGCAGCCAGCCTGACGCCCTTCGTCACCTGGGGCACCAACCCCGGGCAGGGCGTTCCGCTGGATGCCACGGTGCCCGACCCCAGCAGCTTCGCCAGCGAGGTGCAACGCGTGGCTGCCCGCCGGGCGCTGGAGTACATGGACCTGAAGGCCGGCACGCCGCTGCGCGAGATCCACGTCGACACAGTCTTCCTCGGCTCGTGCACGAACGGGCGCATCGAAGACCTGCGGGCCGCAGCAGCCGTCATCAAGGGCCACAAGGTGGCTCCCGGTGTCCGAATGCTCGTAGTGCCCGGCTCCGATTCGGTGCGCGCGCAGGCCATGACCGAGGGCCTCGACCAGATCTTCATCGACGCCGGAGCCGAGTGGCGCCACGCGGGATGTTCGATGTGCCTGGCCATGAATCCGGACAAGCTGGCCCCCGGGGAGCGCAGCGCATCCACCTCGAACCGTAATTTCGAAGGGCGCCAGGGCCGTGGTGGACGGACGCACCTGGTGAGCCCAGCGGTCGCCGCCGCCACCGCCGTGGCGGGCCATCTGGCTGCTCCGGCCGATCTGTCGTAGTCCCACGCGGAACAGAAGGAATCTGACATGGACAAGTTCTCCGTACACACCGGAATCCCCGTACCGCTGCGTCGCAGCAATGTGGACACCGACCAGATCATCCCCGCCGTCTACCTCAAGCGCATCACCCGCAGCGGTTTCGAGGACGGGTTGTTCAAGAGCTGGCGCGACGACCCGGACTTCGTGCTCAACCAGCCTGCCTATCGCCACGGCACCATCCTCGTCGTCGGCCCCGACTTCGGCACCGGCTCATCGCGCGAGCACGCCGTGTGGGCCCTGCAGAATTACGGCTTCAAGGTCGTGATCGGCTCGCGTTTCGGCGACATCTTCCGCGGCAACGCCGGCAAGTCCGGACTGCTCCTGGCAACCCTGGCTCCTGAGCAGGTGAGCCGGCTGTGGGACTTCGCCGAGACCCGTCCCGGCGAGGCCATCACCGTTGACCTGGTGGCCCGCACCGTCACGGCGGGCGATCTCATGGTGGATTTCGCCGTCGACGACTACACCAGGCATCGTCTGCTCGAAGGCCTCGACGATATCGCCATCACGCTGCGCCACGCCGACAACATCGACGCGTACGAGGCGCGCCGCCCCAGCTTCAAGCCCACCACTCCCGAAGCAGCCTGACACCGGCCGCCGGGCTCCCGCATACCGCGGGCGCCCGGGACGCGAGGAGGACGGCGCTGGCACAATGTCGGCCATGAGCACGATCTCGCAGCCGCCCGGACGACCAGCGCCGGGAAGACGGCGGTATGCCGGAAGACTCGGACGAGTCAACCACGAGCCGGCCAATCGATCCTTCGCCTGGTGTGCTCATGCCGCGACCGCACTTCTGGCGCCGTTCACCCATCTGCACTATCTCAACCAGGACCGCGTGCCCGCTGCCGGCCCGCTCATCGTCGTCCCCAATCACATCTGCTCGCTCGACCCGGTGATCGTCGGCCATTATCTGGCCTACTCGGGACGATGGCCGCATTTCCTCGCCCGGGCCAATCTGTTCGAGGTCCGTGGTCTGGGCACCCTGCTGCGCGCCCTCGAGCAGATCCCGGTGACCCGCGGATCCATCAGCGCGGCAGACTCGCTGCGCACCGCCCGCGAGCGTCTCGACCAGGGACTGGCCGTCATCGTCTATCCCGAGGGCACCTTCACCTACGACCCCGACGAGTGGCCGATGGCCGGGCACACCGGGGCGGCCAGGCTTGCCCTGGAGACCGGCGCGCCCGTGCTGCCGATCGGTCAGTGGGGTGCCAACTTCATCGTCCCGCCGCGTCACAAGCGGCCGGTCCACCTGCTGCCTGCCACGGATGTCACCGTCTCGGCCGGTCCACTGGTCGATCTCGCCGGACTGGGCGAAGGCGACCATGACCGGCACGCCGTCTTCGAGGCCACCACCCGGATCATGAATGCCATCACTGCCGAGGTCAGCCGGGTCAGAGGGCTCGAACCTCCCGCAGGGCGCTGGCATCCGGGCCGGCGCGAACGCGTCGACGTGCAGGCCGCCGTGCTGTGACCGAAGTCAGGTCCCGCCGCGGCGCGGACCTCACTAGTCTTGTCAGGTCGTCCAACCGAGAGGAATCCATGCCCGGACAGCTCAATGAGCGGATCAGCATTGCCGTCGTCTTCGGGGGGCAGTCCACCGAGCACGAGGTGTCCTGCCTCACGGCGGCCGCGGCGCTCGGCGCCATGGACACCTCCCGCTACGAGGTGCACGGAATCGGTATCGACAAGTCGGGCATCTGGCATCGCTACCGTCCAGAGGAGATCCGTGCCCTTCAGGTGGTGGGCGAGCAGCTGCCGGTGGTCGATCCGCACCGGCCCGCAGCAGTGCTGGTGCGCGGCGCAGAGGGGGTGCGCCTCGCGAGCATCGACGGCCAGCGGTTGTCCGAGGAGACGCCCATCGACCTGGCCTTTCCCCTCATGCACGGGGCCTACGCCGAGGACGGCACCATCGAGGGCTACTTCGAGATGCTGGGCCTGCGCTATGTCGGCTGCGGCGTCACGAGCAGCGCGATCGGCATGGACAAGCAGTTCATGAGGATCTGCTTCCAGCAGGCCGGCATTCCGGTGGGCCCGTGGCTCGCGATCGGCTCGCACCAGTGGCCTCGGCATTCCGACGAGCTGCTCACGCGGATCCGTGAGGAGCTGCGCTTCCCGGTCTACGTCAAGCCCTCCCGGGGCGGTTCCTCGGTCGGCATCGCCAGGGTCGCCGAGCCCCAGAACTTGCCCGAGGCCATCGAGCACGCCCGCAGATTCGACCCGAAGGTCATCGTGGAGCAGGGCATCGTAGGCGGACGCGAGGTCGAGTGCGCGGTGCTCGAGGCGGTGCCCGGTGAGCCGCAGGCCTCCGTGCCCGGCGAGATCGCCATGCACGCAAACGATGGCTTCTACGACTACAAGGCGAAGTACCTGCCGCACGGGGAGGTCGAGCTTCGCGTGCCGGCACCCATGGATGACGCGGCGCGTCGGCGCGTCCAGGAGCTCGCCGTGCGCTGTTTCACGGCACTCGACTGCGAGGGATTGGCCCGGGTGGACCTCTTCCTCATGCCCGATGGCGAGGTCTTCGTCAACGAGATCAATACACTGCCCGGGTTCACCGCGCTGTCGATGTACCCGAGCCTGTGGCGAGCCTCGGGCATCGAGTACCCGCAGCTCATCGACCGGCTCATCGACGCCGCGCTGGCGCGCCCGTCGACGGTCTTGCGCTGAGCCGACGGCAGGCGGAAAAATCACCGGACGACAGCACGCCGTGCGAACGCTAGCGTGTGCCTCATGCCGCGAAGCACACCATCATCCGCCGAACAGACAGTCGCCGACATCGGGGAATTCGGCCTCATCGCCAACATCATCCGGGGACTGAGCCGTACCCCGGCCGTCTCCGTGGGGCCCGGCGATGACTCGGCCGTCTATCTGATCAACGGCTCGGCGGTCACGAGCACCGACATCCTCATCGAGGGAGTGCACTTTCGGCGCGATTGGTCCAGCGCCACCGAGATCGGACGCAAGAGCGTCGCTGTCAATGCCGCCGATATCGAGGCGATGGGGGCCACACCGGTCGCCGTCGTCATGAGCCTGGGTGTGCCAGGCGACCTGCCCGTGCGCTGGGTGAAGGACTTCGCTGCCGGTTTCCGCGCCGAGGCGGACACCGCGGGGCTGGCGCTCGTGGGGGGCGACACCAGTTCGGCGCGCGACATCACCATCAGTGTCACCGTGATCGGCGAGACCGGTGCTCTGGAGCCCGTGCTGCGCACCGGGGCGACGCCCGGTGAGGTCGTGGCAGTATGTGGACGCCTCGGCTGGGCGGCTGCCGGGCTGACCGCCCTGGGAAGGGGATTCCGCAGCCCGCGGGCCGCGGTGGACTCCCAGCGGGTGCCGGTCGTGCCCTATGGGGAGGGCCGGCGCGCCGCCCTCGGGGGAGCGACGGCGATGATCGACATCTCCGACGGGCTGCTGGCCGATCTCAACCACGTGGCGCAGGCCTCGGGCGTGTGGATCGACGTGGAGACGGCCGCCTTCGAGATTCCCGAACCCGTTGCCGCCGTGGCCTCGGCGGTGGGAAAGGACCCCCTCGACTTCGTCCTCACCGGCGGTGAGGACCATGCGCTGGCTGCCTGCTTCCCGATGGGGGAGCTGCCCAGTGGGTGGGTGGGCATCGGCACGGTGCGCGAAGCCGATGAGTCCGGTCCAATGGTGACCGTTGACGGGCGCCCCCACGAAGGCGCGAGCGGGTGGGAGCACTTCCGGCGAGGTTGATGGCGCGGCGCGCTGTCTGGGACGCCTGCGGCGCGCTGTCTGGGACGCCTGCGGCGCGCTGTCTGGGACGCCTGCGGCGTGGGTTCTCGGTGGATCCGGCGGGCTCCGGGTAGCCTGCGTGTCATGGCGACCCGCGCGTCTTCCCCGACGCGGACTCGCGGTACACGCAGCACGAAGCGCAGCCAGAGCACTTCGCGCCGCACCACGAGCACGCGACCGAGCGGAAGCAAGAAGAAATCCGTGTCCACCCGGCCCTCGAACGGCGGGCGGGCCCGCAGCCGCGCGCCCAGGCCCAATCCCGTGCTGCGCGGTGTGGTCGCGGTCTGGCTCGGACTTGCCCACGGTCTGGGTGCCCTGGTGCGCGGCATCGGCCGTTCGGCCCGCGACAGCGATCCCGCGCTGCGGCGCGACGGCGCAGGCCTGGCGCTGTTCGTCCTCGCGCTGCTTGTCGCGGCGCAATTCTGGGTGGGACTGCCTGGACCCCTCGGTCACAGCGTCGAGGTGGCGGTCTCCAGCCTGTTCGGCGCGCTGAGCCCGGTCCTCCCGGTGCTGCTGGCGGCGATGTCGTGGCGCACGCTTCGCGATCCGCGCCGCAATGGTCCAGCCGGCCGTCAAGTGCTCGGCTGGTCGCTGTTGTGCCTGGGCCTGCTGGGTCTGGTCAACCTCACCGTGACACCGCTGCCCACACCGGCCGCCCCTGAGCTCATGAGGGCCCATGGCGGCATCATCGGCTACATCTCCAGCTCGATGCTCACCCAGCTGGTGCCGGCCTGGTTCGCCGCCGTGCTGCTCGTCGTCCTGATCGGCTTCGCCCTGCTGGTGATCGTGGGGCGACCCATCCACGAGATCATCGCCCAGCTGCGCGAACTCGCCACGGGGGTCAGCGAGCGGATGCGGACCCGACGCGACCGGCGTGAGGCCGACAGGCTGCGTTTCGGTGTGGACGAGGCCTTCGACACGCCCATCATCGAGGAGCGGGATTCTGCGTCCCGCACCGATCCCCTGCCCCCAGGGCCGGCGGGGCACGCTCCGGGCCGGACTGAGCCCTCGATGGAGCAAGAGGGCGCAGCGAATCCTCTTTCCACGGCGGGGGCCACGGCGCATGAGGCAGTCCAGGCCCCTGGCGGGGACACTGCGGCGTCGGTCAGTGCCGAGGCACCCGCGTCGGCACCGGATCTGGCGCCCCCGGAGCACCTGCCGGCCGCACCGCGCGTCGAGCAACTGCAGCTGTCCGGCGATGTGCAGTATGTGCTGCCCGAACTCGGTCTGCTCAAGGCCGGATCGGCCCCCAAGGCCCGCACCGAGGCATCAGACCATGTGGTGGGGGCCCTGCAAGAGGTCTTCTCCGAGTTCGACATCGATGCCCGGGTCAGTGGCTACACGCGCGGCCCGACCGTCACCCAGTACGTCGTGGAACTCGGCTCCGGCGTCAAGGTGGAGAAGGTCACCGCGCTGCACCGCAACATCGCCTATGCGGTGGCCTCGCCCGATGTGCGGATTCTGTCTCCCATACCGGGCAAGTCCGCGATCGGGATCGAGATCCCCAATCGGGACAAGGAGGTCGTGAGTCTCGGCGATGTGCTGCGCAGCGCGCAGGCCCGTGCCAGCGACAAGCCTCTTGTCGTGGGCCTCGGCAAGGATGTGCAGGGCCGCGTCGTCCTCGCCAATATCGCGAAGATGCCCCATCTGCTCGTCGCGGGCGCCACCGGCTCCGGCAAATCGAGTTTCGTGAACTCGATGATCACCTCGATCATGATGCGCGCCACTCCCGACGAGGTGCGGATGATCCTGGTCGATCCCAAACGTGTCGAACTCAACCAGTACGAGGGCATCCCCCACCTCGTGACCCCCATCATCACCAATCCGAAGAAGGCCGCCCAGGCCCTGGAGTGGGTGGTCCAGGAGATGGAGCGACGCTACGACGACCTGGCCGCCTTCGGATTCCGCCACATCGATGATTTCAACAAGGCCGTACGGGCCGGCCAGGTGACCCTTCCTGCCGGTTCCGAGCGCGTCCTCACCGCCTACCCCTATCTGCTCGTGGTGGTGGATGAGCTCAGCGATCTCATGATGGTCGCCCCCCGTGATGTCGAGGACTCGATCGTGCGGATCACCCAGCTGGCGCGCGCGGCGGGAATCCACCTCGTGTTGGCAACCCAGCGTCCCTCCGTGGACGTGGTCACCGGTCTCATCAAGGCCAACATCCCCTCGCGGCTTGCCTTCGCCACGAGCTCGGCGACCGATTCGCGGGTCATCCTCGACCAGACCGGCGCCGAAAAGCTCGTCGGGCAAGGCGATGGACTGTTCTTGCCGATGGGTGCGGCGAATCCCAAGCGTGTCCAGGGCAGCTGGGTCACCGAGGCCGAGGTGCGCGAAGTGGTGGCCCGCGTCAAGGGGCAGCTCGAGGCCAGCTACCGCAACGATGTCACGACGCCGGCCGGTGGCGAGAAGAAGGTCGCCGAGGACATCGGCGACGACCTCGAGCTGGTGCTCGAGGCGGCCCGCCATGTCGTCGAGCTACAACTCGGGTCGACGTCGATGCTTCAACGCAAGCTGCGTATCGGCTTCGCGAAGGCAGGACGGATCATGGACATCCTGGAGACTCGCGGGGTGGTCGGGCCCAGCGAGGGCAGCAAGCCCCGCGAGGTGCTCGTCAAGCCCGAGGCGCTCGACGATGTGCTGGCCGGGCTGGCGGGCGAACAGGCTGAGTGAGGATCGCGGCCACTGCGACGGCCTGGCCGCGGGACGCCCGGTCGCCGGACTCGGGAATACTGGGGAGCATCATGACGAAAACCGCTGTTCATCTGGTCAGCTTGGGCTGCGCGCGCAATGACGTGGATTCTGAGGAGCTTGCCGCCCGCCTGGAAGCGGGCGGTTTCACCCTGGTCGACGACGCCCAGGCGGCGGATGCCGTGATGGTGAACACCTGCGGCTTCGTGGCCCAGGCCAAGAAGGACTCGATCGACACGATCCTGGCTGCCGCCGACCCCGACACGGGAGGCCACCACCGGCCGGTCGTCGCCGTGGGCTGCCTCGCCGAACGCTACGGCGCCGAATTGGCCGCTGAGCTGCCCGAAGCCACAGTCCTCGGATTCGATTCCTATCCGCAGATCGCCCATCGGCTGCGCGAGATCCTCGAAGGACATCCGCCGGCACCGCACATTCCCCGCGACAGGCGCGCTGGGTTGCCCATCGCTCCCGTGGACCGGCATGCGGTGCGCCTGCCGGTGCCGGGGCACCAGGGGGATCTGCCCGAGGGGATTGCTCCCGCATCCGGTCCCCGGGTGCTGCGGCACCGATTGAACCAGGCTCCCTGGGCACCTCTGAAGATCGCCTCGGGGTGCGACCGGCGCTGCGCATTCTGTGCCATCCCCAGCTTCCGTGGCGCCTATCTGTCGCGCCTGGGCAGCGAGATTCTCACCGAGGCGCGGTGGCTGGCGCAGCAGGGCGTCCGCGAGGTGCTGCTGGTGTCGGAGAACTCGTCGAGCTACGGAAAGGATTTGGGCCAGCTGAGGGCCCTGGAGAACCTGCTCGGTGAGCTGTCCGGTGTGGACGGGCTGGAGTGGATTCGAGTGAGCTATCTGCAACCCGCCGAGATGCGTTCGAGCCTCATCGACGTCATGTGCGGCACCGAGAAGGTGATCCCCTACTTCGATCTGAGCTTCCAGCATGCCTCGCGCGCTCTGCTTCGCTCGATGCGGCGCTTCGGCGACGAAGACAGCTTTCTCGAACTCATCGCGCAGATCAGGAGCCGGGCTCCCAGGGCAGGAATCCGCAGCAATGTGATTGTCGGTTTTCCCGGCGAGACGGAACACGATCTCGGGGTGCTCGAATCCTTCCTGGGCCGGGCGGGGCTCGACGCGATCGGCGTCTTCGGGTACTCCGACGAGGACGGCACTGCTGCCGCCGAGTTGCCCGGGCACATCGACGAGGACGACATTGCCGTGCGCGTCGAGCGGATCAGTGCGCTGGCGGCAGAACTGTGCGATCAGCGTGCCGCCGAGCGGGTCGGTGAGGACACCACTGCGCTCGTGGAGACGATCGACGAGCAGGGCATCTGGGGGCGCGCCAGTCACCAGGGTCCGGACGTCGACGGCGCCACGCAGCTGGTCTGCCCCGCCGGTGAGGCATCTCGTCAGGTCGCGGTCGGCGATATTGTGGCGGCGCACGTGATCTCGTCGCAGGGAGTCGACCTCACGGCCGAGATCACCGACCGATCAGCTCACGAAGGGGCATCGCGGGTATGAGCACATCGTCCGAATCGCCAGACGAGACGACGACGCTCGACTTCGCCTGGAACATCCCGAATATTCTCACCATCACCCGGCTCGTCCTCGTGCCGGTCTTCGCCGTGGTGCTGCTCGTGCATCCTGAGTCGCAGGGCTGGCGGATCGGTGCGGCCGTGGTGTTCGCGGTGGCCATCCTCACCGACTTCGTCGACGGGCGTCTGGCCCGCAAGCTCCACCAGGTGACGAATTTCGGGAAGATCTGGGATTCGGTCGCGGACAAGGCCATCACCGGCATGGCATTCGTCGGCCTGTCGCTGATCGGTGAGCTTTCCTGGTGGATCACCGTCATCATCCTTCTCAGGGAGTGGGGCATCACGTTCATGCGGGTGCGCATGTTGCGCTACGGCGTTATGTCGGCCAAGAGGGGCGGCAAGCTGAAGACTGCTCTGCAGGGCGTGGCGTTGACACTCTTCCTGCTCGGGCTACCGGTCTTCGGGACCTGGTTCTATGTGACAAAGTGGGTCTTCATGTGGGCGGCGTTCGGCCTCACGGTACTCACCGGGCTCGACTATCTCGTGGACGCTGCGCGGCTGCGCCGGGTGTCGCTGGCGGCGGGCCATGCCATCGACTACGACGAGTTCAAGAAGCACCGCCTTGGCTGATGTACCGGGTGCCCTCGATGCAGCCGAGGGGGAAGCCAGCGCGGCGGCACGGATCCTGGCAGCGCTCAGGGCCCGAGGGTTGACCTTGGCAAGCTGTGAGTCGATCACCGGTGGCGGAATCGGCTGGGTGCTCACCAGCATTGCGGGCTCCTCATCGGTCTTCCGCGGCGGGCTCATCACCTACGCCACCGATCTCAAGGTCTCCCTGGCAGGAGTCGACGAGCACTACGTAGCCGGACACGGCGTCATCAATGAGACGACCGCCCGGCAGATGGCTGCCGGAGCCCGCCAGCTCTGCCGAGCCGACGTGGCAGTGGCGGCCACCGGTACGGCCGGACCCGAAGGCCAAGATGGCGTGCCGCCAGGAAGTGTCTGGCTGTGTGTGAGCGCCCCCGAGCGGACCCTGACCCGTCATGTGACGCTGAGCGGAGATCGTTGCCTGGTCCGGCGGGCCACCGTGCGGGCCGCCCTGGAACTCCTCTCGGACACCCTTGTGGAAGGTTGAATTATCCGGGCGGCGCGGGAATGAACGGGCTCGGCGTCACGTTAGGACCAGTGACCTCATCGTGAGGCGCGTGATGGGAGGGCACCGTGAAGCCACTACTGGTCAGGGAGCTGTTGGGCGAGGCATTGCGTGAGCGCCGAGTGAGCCAGGGGCGGACGCTGCGCGACGTGTCGCTGGCTGCCCGGGTAAGCCTCGGCTATCTGTCTGAAGTTGAGCGGGGCCAGAAGGAGGCCTCCAGCGAACTGCTCTTCGCCATCTGTGCCGCGCTTCATGCCCCGCTCTCGGAGATCCTGCAGCGGGTCAGTGACAAGATGCTGCTGTTGGAGTCCGAGCGGGGCAATCAGCGCCTCGGCGTGGCACGTCAGCCGGTCGCTGCAGCGGCGTGATCGTCGTTTCCCGGGGGTGCGGCGCAGTCGCACCCCCCATATCGTGATATCTGTCCGCATGTGAGGCGCCAGCCGCGCCGTGCGTCCCGTGGCGCGCCCAGTTCTCGCGTCGATGCACCAGCAGGTCATGGCGGCACCGGCCTCGTCTGGCGAGGAGGCGGCCCGTGGCGATGCACGCGCGGTCCTGGGCGGCCGGGCGGCCGATCCGCGCGTTCCTCGCCGGCCCCCTCGCTCCCGCCGTTCAGCCGTGGCGGCGGCGCTTGTAGCCCTGGGGCACCATGACGAACCCCGCAGCGGCCATCGCCTCGGTATGGACTCCCTCGGACAGGGCCGCGGCACCATCCACCCGGTCGATCGAGATCGGCTGGATCGCCGAGCGATCCACGGCCTCACCCATGAGCGCGAGGGCCTGCGCGAGGTCTTCCGCGTTGGTCGAGTCGAAGGTGACGAGGGTGCGCGCGCCGCGTTCCAGATAGCACACCGGTGCTCCATCGGCGAGCACTACCAGCGCCCCCGCCTTGCGCGTCGGTCGATGGCCCTTGCTGGACGGCCACTCCAGTGCCGCCCCGTAAGGGTTTGCCGGGTCGCACGCGGCGAGCAGCCGCATGGGGGTCGGCGCCGCCTGGCGCAGGCGGTCCACGGCTCCGGGCATGGCGAACTGTGCTCCTCCCAGCCCAGTGACGAAATAGCCGCGGCGGACGACCCCGGATTCTTCCATCCGTGCCAGGACCCGGTATGCCTGCGCGAAGCTGGGCGTCGCCGGTTCGCTGAGCACGCTTCCCCTCGTGAGGACGCCGTAGCGTGCCAGCTGTGTGTCGAGGGACTCGAGGAGCCGGTTGGGCTCGTCGCCCCGATGCACGACGGCCGCCCACCGCTCACCTGTGAGGGGCGCGTCCCGGCCGCGCGGCCGCAGCCTCTGGCGTCGGGGATGTGGGGTGGCCGGTCGCTTCAGGCTGCCCTGGGTGGTCAGTGCTCGTACCGAGGTGAAGGTGTCGGTGGTCACCATCCCGGCCCAGGCCAGCTCCCACAGCGCATCCTGGACAGCGCCCGGGCCCTGCTGAGGGCTCACGAGATCGCTCACCCGCCAGCCGCCGCCGGCCGCCAGCCTGGTGATGAGTTCCTTGGCGAGGGGGCTCAGCGATTCCGGTGCCGGGGGAGCAGGGGGCTGCACCCCGCCCGGCCACAGTGTCACCCAGCCGTCATGGGATCCGATGGCCCCGGAACCCATCCAGATCAGTTCGCCGGTGGCCAGCGCCTCGTCCAGCAGTGCTGGGTGGTATCCCGGGAGACGGGCCGGCAACACCACGGACTCGAGCATGGAGGCGGGCAGGGGATACCCGGTGAGCAGATCGGCGACGCCCAGCAGATCGTCGAGGCTGGTCTGCGGAGTAGGGAGCGGGTCCTGCCGGGCCTCGATCGGGGCGAGCTGCTGCCAGGCATCGAGGAAACGCGCGAGCTGCTGCTGGTCCACCGCCTCAACGTCGTTGCGCAGCGCTGCGAGGGTGCGCCGCTTGATGAGCGTGAGCACCCGCTCATGACAGTACTGGGTGGCAGCGGGATCCTCGCCGAGCGCGGCGAAGTCCGGCGGGGAGTCAGTTTCGCCGGGGTGTGGCAGGATCGTGCCGCGTACCAGGGTGCCGGCATCGGTGAGACGGTCGAGGGCCGAGCGAGCCGTGTCGAGAGCCAGCCCGTAGCGCTGTGCCAGTGAATCTGCAGTGCACAGGGCGTGGTGCCTCACCCAGCGCAGCGCCACGTCGGCCAGGGCCTCCTCCACGGCGCGCGGCGGGGGCGCGGACATGGCCGGGGGCACCGGAACGCCCAATGCGTCGCGTAACAGGCCGATGTCGGTATCGCTGCAGACCATCGGGATTCCCGCCACCCGGACGGTGCTCATCCGCCGATGCTCGATGAGCTGCGCTATCCAAAGGTCGGCGTCACCGGCACTGCGCTCGCGACACTCCGCCGCAGTGAGCGGCCCGATGGTTCGTACCAGCTCCCACAGCTGCTCGGCGGTGGTGGCCTGGCGGTCGTGGGCCAGGGCCTGGAGCTCGGACTCGATGGCGGCGGCAATGGCGGGGTCGAGCAGTTCCTCCGCGCCCTCGCGGCCCAGCAGCTCGGCAAGGATCCCGGAGTCGACCGTCAGTGCGGCCAACCGGCGCTCCGCGAGCGGCTGATCGCTGTCGTAGACGAACTCGCCCACATAACCGAACATGAGACTGCGAGCGAAGGGAGACGGCTGGGGTGTTTCGATGCCCACCACACGGACGCGGCGTGCCGCAATCTCGGACATGAGCCGGGTGAGAGCCGGGAGATCGAAGACGTCCTGGAGGCATTCGCGCATCGCCTCGACGACGATCGGGAAGTCCCGGTACCCGGCGGCGACGCCCAATAGCTGCGCGGACTTGATGCGCTGTTGCCACAGGGGGGAACGCTGCCCCGGATTGCGCCGGGGCAGCAGCAACGCCCGGGCCGCGCATTCGCGGAACCTGGCAGCGAACAGAGCGGAGCCGAAGACCTGCTCGCTCACCAGGGATTCCACATCCGAGGGGGCCATGTCCAGCAGCGATGAGTCCGGGCTCGCCTGATCGGTGTCGGGCAGCTGGATGATGATGCCGTCATTGGTGGCGGTAGCGTGCACCTCGACGCCGTAGCGTTCCTGGGCCTTCGCCCCGATGACGAGCGCCCAGGGCTGGAGGACCGCGGAGCCCAGCGCGCAATGCACGCAGATCCGCCAGTCGCCGATCTCGTCGCGGAAGCGCTCGACGAGGATCGTCCGGTCGTCGGGAAGCACTCCGGTCGCCGAGCGCTGGTCGTCCAGGTAGGACAGCAGATTCTCCGCAGCGCGCGGATCGAGACCCCTGCTGGTGAGCCTTTCCGCAGCGCGCCCATGGGCCAGTTGGCCCAGCTCGCGCACTGCCCGGCCCAGGGCGGCCCCCAGCTCCGCGGGGCGGCCCGGGGAATCCCCGCGCCAGAAGGGCAATCTGCCCGGCAAGCCCGGGGCAGGAGAGACGAGGACCTGACTCGTTGTGATGTCCTCGATGCGCCAGCTGGAGGTGCCCAGCGTGAAGACATCGCCCACCCGCGACTCGTAGACCATCTCTTCGTCGAGTTCGCCCACCCGGCGGCCCGGCTGGTGCTTGCCCGACGCGGTGCCTTCTCCGACGAGGAAGACCCCGAACAGTCCCCGGTCGGGGATCGTGCCGCCACTCGTGGTGACCAGCCGGCGGGCTCCCGGGCGGGCGCTGAGCACATCGGTGGCGCGGTCCCACACGAGCCGGGGCCGCAGTTCGGCGAAGTCCTCGCTGGGATAGCGTCCGGTGAGCATGTCGAGCACGGCATCGAATGCGCTGCGCGGCAGCTCCCGGAAGGCATCGGCCCCGCGCACGATTCGGTACAGCTCGGCCGAGGTGGGCGAGTGCGACAGGCACATCGAGACCAGCTGCTGGGCCAGCACATCGAGCGGATTGCGCAGCTGACGGACCGCCTCGATTTCGCCCTGCTCCATCCGGCCAGCCACGACGGCGGACTCCAGGACATCGCCGCGCGAGGTGGGGAAGAAGATGCCCTCGGAGACCGCCCCGACCTGGTGACCGGCGCGACCGACGCGTTGCAGGCCGCTGGAGACCGACGGCGGCGACTGCACCTGGATCACGAGGTCGACGGCCCCCATGTCTATGCCAAGTTCCAGGGAGCTGGTGGCCACGACGCACGGCAACCGGCCGCTCTTCAGATCGGATTCGATCTGGCTGCGGCGCTGTTTGGACACCGAACCGTGGTGGGCGCAGGCGATGATCGGGTATTCGGTGCCGTCCATGCCATGCGTGGTGGCCGACGCTGTCATGACCTGCGCCGGCAGGGGATGGGGCTCGGGGTGGGCGCCGAGGTCGGCCGCATGCAGTTCGTTGAGATGTGCCGTGAGGCGCTCGGCGAGGCGACGGGAGTTGACGAAACAGAGAGTGGAGCGATGCGCGAGGACGAGGTCGAGGATTGCTCGCTCGATGGGAGGCCACATGGACTGCTGGTCCGGCGCCGAATCCGGCGGGTCCGGCGCGGCGGGGGTGCGCAGCTGCGTCATGTCCTCGATCGGCACCACGACCTTGAGCTGCCAGGTCTTGTCCGCGGGTGGGCTCACGACGCGTACCGGATGGCGCCCACCGAGGAATTCGGCCACGCGCTGTGCAGGCCGGACTGTCGCCGACAGCCCGATACGCTGGAACCCGCCTCGTGTGCCCATTGACTCGAGACGCTCCAGGCTCACCATGAGATGGGCTCCCCGCTTGCTGCCTGCCAGGGCATGGACCTCGTCGACGATGACGGTCTGGACCGAATCCAGCGTCGTGGCGACCTGGCTCGACAGCATGAGGAACAGCGACTCCGGAGTGGTGATGAGGATGTCGGGGGGATGGCTGCTCAAGGCACGCCGCTCGGCGGCGGAAGTGTCCCCCGAGCGCACCGCCACGCTCACCTGTGGCGCGCTGAGACCCAGACGCTCGGCTGTGGCAGCGATGCCTCTCAGCGGTGCGCGCAGGTTGCGTTCCACGTCGACTGCGAGCGCCTTGAGGGGAGAGATGTAGAGCACCTTCACACCGGCCGTGGGCGGGCTGTCGGATACTCCCGCGTCCGCCGCATCGATGATCGGGGGCTGGGCACCGAGCGCTGCGGCCCAGGGGAGGGGGTGAGGGGCGTGCTCGGGGCGCGAGAGCCGGTCAAGGCTGTGCAGGAAGGCCGCGAGTGTCTTCCCGGAACCGGTTGGCGCGATGACCAGGGCGTTCTCCCCCGAGCCGATGGCCTGCCAGGCGGCCAGTTGGGCGGGCGTGGGCGCCTCGAAGACATCGGTGAACCAGCGTCTGGTGGCCTCGCCGAAGCCATTGAGCGCATCGGCGCTGGCCGGGGCTGGGTCACTGGCTGTCATGGGGGCCAGTCTGGCGCGGAGCAGTGACGTTTTCGAGCTGGCTCGCGCGGGGCCGATCCGCGCCGGTGGTGCCGGGCACCGGCCTGGCCGTCTGAGGGAATCCCCGGGCCCGCCGCGCTCGCTCAGCGGTCATGGGCCGGCAGCTCGAGGAAGTGCCATACGCCCAGCCAGATGGTCTTGAAGGCCACCTTCGCCTCGATCGCCTCTTTGACCGTGCGGTTGCCGAGTTCGCCGAGCACCACCTGGTCGGCCCACACCCGCGCATAGTCCTCTCCCAGCTGCTCGGTCATCCTGCGCCAGAACTCGGTTTCACGCACCAGCCCAGGCTAGTTGGCGCCAGGCTGGTTGACACCCGGCAAGTTGGCGGCGGGCCGGTCCTTCCCCGCGAGGATGGCTGGGGCACACAGACGGCCTGAGCACTCGGTTCTGTTCGAACGCGTGTTCGTATAGACTTGTGTGCGGTGATGGTTCGTCCACAGGTGCGCGCAGGATGAAGAATCGTCGGACCTCGCCCATACAGTCGAAGCGTCGGATGAACACAGTCGGTCCTGAGCCGACGCGAGGAAAGGACACGACATGGCAGTGGCAGACCGTGAGAAGGCCCTGACGGCGGCTCTTGCTCAGATCGAGAAGGCGCATGGCAAGGGCGCAGTGATGCGCCTGGGGGATCAGGCATTCGTCAAGATCGCGAGCATTCCCACCGGCTCCGTGGCACTCGACATCGCGCTGGGCATCGGGGGCCTGCCTCGTGGGCGGATCGTGGAGATCTACGGACCCGAATCCAGCGGCAAGACCACTGTCGCCCTGCACGCCATCGCCAGTGCCCAGGCGCAGGGGGGAATCTGCGCCTTCATCGACGCTGAGCATGCCCTCGATCCCACCTACGCCCACGCGCTGGGAGTCGACACCGATGCCCTCCTGGTGAGCCAGCCCGACAATGGCGAGCAGGCCCTGGAGATCGCCGACACCCTCGTGAGGTCGGGCGCCCTGGAACTGCTGGTCATCGACTCGGTCGCCGCGTTGACCCCCAGAGCCGAGATCGAGGGTGAGATGGGTGACAATCATGTGGGCCTGCAGGCACGGCTGATGAGCCAGGCGCTGCGCAAGATGACAGGCGCGCTGCAGAATGCCAACACCACCGCCATCTTCATCAACCAGCTGCGCGAGAAGATCGGCGTGATGTTCGGCTCGCCGGAAACCACCACAGGCGGCCGGGCATTGAAGTTCTACTCATCGGTGCGCCTCGACGTTCGCCGTATCGAGTCGCTCAAAGACGGCAGCGATGTCGTGGGAAACCGCACGAGGGTGAAGGTGGTGAAGAACAAGGTCGCGCCGCCCTTCAAGCAGGCGGAGTTCGACATTCTCTACGGCAAGGGCATCAGCCGTGAGGGCAGCATCCTCGACATGGGTGTCGATGCCGGCATCATCCGAAAGGCCGGTGCCTGGTTCACCTATGGTGAGGACCAGCTTGGACAGGGCCGTGAGAACGCCCGCGGTTTCCTCATCTCCCATCCCGAGGTGGCCAACGAGATCGAGAACAAGATCCGGATCGCCTTGGGGCTGGTGGATGACCCGGATGTGCCTGACGACGTGGATCCCGCGACCGGCGAGGTGCTGCTCTGATTCGCGCATCGAGACGAAGCCCACGAACTCGCGATGGTGGCCCGGCTCGCTCCCGGCCGGACGAGAGCGTGCCCGGGCGAATCGGAAGCACACCGGCGCACGTACCCCCGGACGCGGGCGGAGGCGATCTGGAGCCCGATCCTGTCGAGATCGCTCGGGAGATGGCACTGCGCCGACTTGAGATGCGCGACTACTCCCGAGCCGAGCTGGCCGCATATCTGGTGCGCCGCGGCGCCGAACCCGAGGTGGTCGATCAGGTGCTCACGCGGCTGGAGTCGGTCGGATTGGTCGATGACGCCCGTTTCGCCCGCTCCTGGGTGGATTCGCGCCGTCGCACCAAGCAGCTCTCGCAACGGGCACTTGCCCAGGAACTGCGGGCCAAAAAGGTCGATGCCGAAGTGATCGAGTCCGCGTTGGCCCGCGACGATGAGGTCGATGGCGAGGGGGAACGCCAGCTGGCCCTCCAGGCATGCCGCGCCAGGGCCTCGCGAGTGCACGGCCTTGAGCACGAGGTGGCATTCCGGCGGTTGGCGGGCGCCTTGGCACGTAAGGGCTTCGAGACCTCGACCGTGGTATCGGTGGTCACGCAGGTGCTCGAGGAGCTGGGCGGGGGCCGCGAGGGCAACGACGATTTCTGAGCCAGCGTGGCCCGGCTTCAGCTGATCTCCACCTCGTCGAGCGGTGCACCGGGCCCCACGATCCTCGCGGGGGCAATCCGGCGGCTGCGCAGGCGCGCCTCCAGCATGTGCGCCAAGCGGGTGAGCGACCAATTGAGGATGTAGAAGATGACGGCAACGATGAGGAATCCCACCACCAGGTTGCCGTAGACCGCATCGATGTACTGGGCGGCGCGCAGCAGCTCCGGGTAGGTGATCATATAGCCCAGCGCCGTGTCCTTGAGAATGATGACGAGTTGGCTGACCAGCGACGGGAGCATGGCTGAGATGGCCTGCGGCAATTGGATGGATCGCAGGACCTGGGAGTGTGTCAGGCCAATGGCCTGACCGGCCTCGAGCTGGCCGGCCGGCAGACCGTGGACTCCGGCTCGGACCAGCTCAGCCATGACGCAGGAGTTGTACACCGTCAAGCCGGTGACGACGCCCATCAGGGACAGGACATCCCCGCTGAACAGCCCGGTCGACAGGTACGCGTAGTACGAGAAGACCATCATCATGAGCACAGGCACGCTGCGGAAGAACTCCACGACGAGTCCGCAGAGCCAGGAGATCGCCTTGACATGAGAAAGCCGTCCCATGCCCAGCAGCAGGCCGATTGCTGAGGAGGCCAGCACCGAGATGACCGCCGCCCGCAGGGTGGCCAGCAGGCCCGGCAGCAGATAGGCGGTCCATGTGGTGGCATCCGCGAACGGCTGCCACTTGCGCGGAGCCAACTGTTCGCGCAGCCCCCAGACGAGACCTGCCAGGAGCGCGAGGATGAGGGCGCCGCCGACCACCCCGATGATCCGGTTGCGCCGGCGGGTGCGTGGACCGGGGACATCGAACAGGACGGACTGACCCTCGCTCATCGGGTGACCGCCAGCTTCGTGGACAGCCGGGTGAAGAAGACATTGAGCGGCAAGGTCAAGATGACGAATCCGGCCGCCATGATGAAGAAGATCGCGTAGAGCGCATCGGAGCGGAACTCGATCATATTGGCCATCTGGTAGCTCGCTTCCGCTACGCCGATTGTGGCGAGCACCGTAGTGTTCTTGACCAGCGAGTTCGCCGTGGTGCCCAAGGGGGAGATCGCGCCGCGCAGGGCCTGGGGAAGAACCACGGAGGTGAGGGTCTGGCCGAAGGTGAGGCCGATCGCGCGGGCCGCCTCGGCCTGTCCCAAAGGAACTGTATTGATACCCGAGCGGATTGCCTCCGCGACGAAACCGCTGTGATAGACCGCTATGGCCACCACTCCCCACAAGAAGGCCTCGGTGCTGTTGCGCGATCCCGGGGGTGCCAGGTGGATACCCAGGAGCAGGAACATGGCGAAGAAGGCGAAGAAGACCACGAGGGTGAGCGGCAGATTCACGCACAGGCTCACGTAGGCCTTGGCGAACAGTTGGAAGACGCCGATCGGGCTGACCCTCATCACCGCCACGACAGTGCCCAGGACAAGTGCTCCGAGCATGCCGAGCAGGGAGATCTTGATCGTCATCCAGAAGGCCTCGAGGATGTGGAACTGCCGCATCAGGTCGAGCAAATCGTTCATCTGATCACTTTCTTGTCCATGTCCGCGCCCATCGTCGGCAACCTCCCCGAGGGCCCCCATTCACGAGGCGGACAGCCTCCACAGGGGGCGGCCGCACAGCCATCAGGGAGGTGCAGCCGGGGCCGCGGGGGACATCGGTTCCCCCTCGCGGCCCCGGTGGGGCTCAATTGCCGCAGTTCGCGGCAGGTGTCGGCGGGTTGGTCGACGTGTCGACCGTGAAGCCACCCTTGCCGAGGTTCTCGTCGACGGACTTCTGCCACTCGCCCGAGCTGATCATCGTGGAGATGGCCTCGGTGAGCGTGGTGCAGGTGGCGGTGTCGCCCTTCTTCAGGCCGATACCGTACTTCTCGGTCGTGAAGGGCTTGTTCACGAGCTTGAGTTTGCCCTGGTATTGGCTCTGGGCGGCATAGCCGGCCAGGATCACATTGTCGGTGGTCAGCGCATCGATCTGTCCGCCGGCGAGGGCCTGGACGCACTTGGAGTAGGAGTCCATCTCCTGCAGGTCAACTCCGGTGGCGTACTTGGTCTTGATGGTCTGTGCCGAGGTGGAGCCGGTCACCGAGCACAGCTTCTTGCCATTGAGCGAGTCGGGGCCGGTGATCGAGTTGTCGTCGCTGCGCACCAGGAGGTCCTGGCCCGCGATGAAGTAGGGTCCGGCGAAGTCGACCCGCTGCTTGCGAGAGTCGGTGATCGAATAGGTTCCGACCACGAACTTCACCTGACCTGACTCGATCATCGTCTCGCGCTGTGCCGAGACGGCCTCCTTGAAGTCGATCTGGCTCGGCTGGTAGCCCATCTTGGCGGCGACATAGCGGGCCACGTCGGCGTCGAAGCCCTTGAGGTCATTGCCGACCTTGAGGCTGGTTCCCGGCTGGTCGAGTTTCACGCCGATCGCGATCCTGCCCTGGGCGGACCCGGTGGCGTCCGAGGATCCGGACGTGCCGCTGCACGCTGACATCGACGAGACGAGCACGAACGCCAGTGCTGCGCCGGCCGCTGCCCGGGCGGTGGCTGCCGTGAAGTGGTGGAACATCGTGCACTTCCTTTCTGGTGGGGGGTGACGGCCAGGTGACCTGGGATGGTCGGCCGCACGCAGATCAATGGGTGAGCAGTTTGGACAGGAAGTCCTTCGCCCGCTCGGTTCGCGGATGGTCGAAGAAGCTGTCGGGATCGTTCTCCTCGACGATGTGGCCGTCGGACATGAAGACCACCCGATCGGCGGCGTGACGGGCGAAGCCCATCTCGTGGGTCACCACGATCATCGTCATGCCTGCCTTGACCAGGTCGTTCATGACGTCGAGGACCTCGTTGACCATCTCGGGATCCAACGCGGAGGTGGGCTCGTCGAAAAGCAGGACCTTCGGATCCATCGCGAGCGCTCGCGCGATCGCCACGCGCTGTTGCTGTCCACCGGACAGCTGGGCCGGCAACTTGTGTGCCTGGTCCTCGACGCCAACCCGGCGCAACAGGGCCATGCCCTTCTCCTCGGCCTGCGTCTTCGACATGCCCCGCACCTTGATCGGCCCGAGCGTGACGTTCTCCAGCGCCGACTTGTGAGCGAAGAGGTTGAAGCTCTGGAAGACCATCCCCACCTCGGCACGGAGCTGGGCCAGCGCCTTGCCCTCCTCGGGCAGCAGCTGGCCGCCCACCCGGATTTCACCGGAATTGATGGCCTCGAGGCGGTTGATCGTGCGGCACAGGGTTGACTTGCCCGAGCCCGAGGGGCCGAGGATCACGACCACCTCACCAGAGCGCACCGTGAGGTCGATGTCGAACAGCACCTGCTTGTCACCGAACGACTTGTTGACCTTCTTGAGCTCGACGATCGGCTCGGCGGTGGCGCCATGGTGCTGGGGAATCGAGGGTTTGTCCTGGAGCTGGGCCATGGCCGAAGATTAGCGGCCAACGAATGCGGTAATGAGTTTGATCACAAGCTGTAACAGGTTTGTAATGGACCGTCTGGGCGCTATCCTGATCGGCCTGGTCATCCCCCGAATGCCGCGTCTGGAAGAGAACCGGGGATGCGGCACTAGCATGGAGGGGCCATGCCGACTACTCAGCCTACAGCGATGCACCTCGAGCGCGAGCCGCGCACCTACCACGTCGTGACCTACGGCTGCCAGATGAATGTGCACGACTCGGAGCGGATCGGCGGGCTGTTGGAGACAGCCGGCTACCGGCGGGCACCCGAGCCCGCCGATGGCGGATTCTCCGACGCCGATGTCGTGGTCTTCAACACCTGCGCCGTGCGCGAGAACGCCGACAACCGGCTGTACGGGAACCTGGGGCACATGGCCTCCGTCAAGCAGCAACACCCGGGCATGCAGATAGCGGTAGGCGGGTGCATGGCCCAGAAGGATCGCGAGACGGTGCTCAGCCGGGCTCCCTGGGTCGATGTGGTCTTCGGTACCAACAATCTTGGCTCCCTGCCCTTGCTGCTCGAACGCGCCCGAATGCGCCAGGAGAGCCAGGTGGAGATCGCCGAAGCACTTCAGGTGTTCCCCTCCGACCTGCCCACCCACCGGGAATCCCCCTATTCGGCCTGGGTCTCGATCAGTGTCGGCTGCAACAACACCTGCACCTTCTGCATCGTTCCCTCGTTACGGGGCAAGGAGACGGATCGGCGTCCAGGCGAGATCCTCGACGAGGTGAGGATGCTCGTCGACGAGGGCGTTCAGGAGATCACCCTGCTGGGGCAGAATGTGAACAGCTACGGCGCGCAGTTCGGTGACCGGGCGGCGTTCGCGAAGCTCCTGCGTGCCTGCGGCCGCATCGACGGCCTGGAGCGGCTGCGCTTCACCAGCCCGCATCCCGCCGCCTTCACCGATGATGTCATCGACGCGATGGCACAGACTCCTGCGGTGATGCACCACCTACACATGCCTCTGCAATCGGGCTCGGACCGGGTGCTTCACGCGATGCGGCGCAGCTACCGGTCCCAGCGCTTCCTCGGGATCCTCGAGCGGGTGCGGGCTGCGATGCCCGATGCTGCCATCAGCACCGACATCATCGTCGGTTTCCCGGGGGAGACCGAGGACGACTTCCGGGCAACTCTCGACGTCGTCGAGCAGGCCCGGTTCGCCAATGCCTTCACCTTCCAGTACTCCATCCGCCCGGGTACTCCGGCTGGCGAGATGGACCATCAGGTGCCGCGCGAGGTGGTCCAGGAACGCTACGAGCGCCTCGTTGCCGTCCAGGAGGCGATCTCCTGGCGCGAAAACCAGTCACTCGTCGGCTCGCGCGTCGAGGTGATGTTCGGCTCAGAGGCCGGGCGCAAGGACGGGCAGCTCGAGCGGTTGTCGGGGCGGGCCCGTGACAACCGGCTCGTGCACGTCGCGGCGCCTTCGATCCGCGAGGAGATGCCACGGCCAGGTGACATCGCCGAGGTGGAGATCACCTACGGCGCCCCCCATCATCTGGTCGCCGACGCGCCACTGCACGGGTTGCGGCGCACCAGGGGAGGGGACGCCTGGGCTGCTCGACAGGCTGGCACCGGTGCGGACGCTGGCCACGACGAGCGGGTGGGGCTGGGAATGCCGTCCATCCCGTCCCGGCAGTGAAGCCTGGCTCAGCGCCGCCGCTGGCGGTGATCATCGGCCCGACGGCCTCTGGGAAGTCCTCCCTGGCCGTCCGGCTGGCCTTGCGGCTGGCCGGCCTCGGACTCCCGGCTGAGATAGTGAATGCCGACTCGATGGCCCTCTACCGGGGTATGGACATCGGCACGGCCAAGCCGAGCGCCAGGGAACAGGCCATGGTGCCTCATCACCTCGTCGATGTCCTCGACATCCGCGAGAGCTCCACGGTGGCGAACTTCCAGGTCTTGGCGCGCCGGACCATCGAGGTGCTGCGGGCGCGCGGCGTCGCACCGATCCTCGTGGGGGGCTCTTCGCTGTACACCAGGGCCGTCATCGATGACTTCCGGTTTCCTGGCACCGATCCTGCGGTACGCAAACGCTGGGAGGCTCAGCTGGATCGCCTCGGCGCCGAGGCGCTCCATGAGGTGCTCGCCGAGCGGGACCCCGCAGCGGCGGCGAAGATCCTTCCCGGCAACGCCCGTCGAGTGGTGCGCGCCCTGGAGGTCCTCGACCTCACGGGCCACTTCGAGGTAGGCCTTCCTGAGCCTCGCTATCTGCTGGCCGACGTGCATCAGTTCGGTTTGGAGCTGGACCGGGTGACCATGGACCGGCGCATCGACGAGCGCGTTCACGCCATGTTCGACGCGGGGCTGGTCGAGGAGGTGCGCACGCTGGTGCGGCAGGGCTTGCGCCAGGGCGTCACGGCATCTCGGGCACTGGGTTACCGCCAGGTGCTTGCCATGCTGGACGGTGCGCTGAGCGAGGAGCAGGCCATCGCCAAGACGATCGAACAGACCAGACGCTTCTCCCGCAGACAGCTCTCCTGGTTCCGCCGCGACCCGCGGATTCGCTGGCTGCCGGCCCTCGCGCCTGGACTTGAGGAGCACATCGCCGAGCTCCTGGTGCACGACAAGGCTTCCGAATAGCCGGTCGCGGCGGCAGTGGAAGAATGACTGCCATGCGATCGTGGGGATTCTCCAAGGGCCATGGCACCTCGAATGACTTCGTCCTGCTCAAGGACCGGACGAACTCCACGCCGCTGTGCGCCGAGGATGTCCGCTTCCTGTGCGACCGGCATCGCGGGATCGGCGCGGACGGGGTGATCCGGGCCGTCAAGGCCGAGTTCCTGCCCGAATGGCATGGTGACCCCAGCCTTTGGTTCATGGACTACCGCAATGCCGATGGCTCGATCGCCCAGATGTGCGGCAATGGGCTACGGGTCTTCGCGAGATATCTGCTCGACGAGGACTATGTGAACGAGAAGGACATCCAGGTGGCGACCCGGGCCGGCACGAAGTCGGTGAGGGAGCTCAACGACGGACGCTTCCGGGCCGACCTTGGTCCCCTGGAGGTCAGTGAGCCCAGGACTGCGGTTCGCCTGGCCGCAGCGCACTACGAGGCGGTTCATGTCGACGTCGGCAATCCGCATGCGGTGGTCTTCCTCGACTCTGCCGCCGAGCTCGACGCGTTGGATCTCACTGGCCTGCCACAGTTCGACTCGGATGCCTATCCCGAAGGGGCGAACCTCGAATTCGTCTGGGCCCAGGAGCCCCGCGCCCTGCGGATGCGTGTCCACGAACGGGGCTCGGGCGAGACCCTTTCGTGCGGTACCGGAGTGGTGGCCAGCGCCGCAGCGCAGCTGGGCCGGCTCGGTGAGTCGGGCCGGGTCGATGTGACAGTGCCCGGAGGCGAGCTCAGCGTGGACATCGACGGGTCCCACGCCTTCCTCACCGGGCCGGCTGTCATCGTTGCCACCGGCACCGTCTACCTGCCCGATCTGCCAAGACCTTGAGTGCCCTTGGGGGTCCAGGCGCGATGTGCCAGGCTGGGGGGACGATGAACGATTCCCATGATGCTCACGAACCCGAGCCGCAGGCCCAGTGGTTCGCCGATGAACCCGCCGGCTCGCTGGGTGACCAGCAGCCGGACAACGCCCGATTCGACGGGCACGACGACGGGGACCAGCTGGACCTGGAGGACAGGGCTGCCCTCACCCGGGTGCCGGGCATGTCCACGGAGCTTCAGGACGAGAGCGAGGTCGAGTACCGACAGCTGCGCCTGGAACGCGTCGTCCTGATTTCGGTGTGGACCCATGGCAGCCAGGCCGATGCGCTCAATGCGATGGCGGAACTCAAGGCGCTCGCCGAGACTGCCGGCTCCCAGGTGCTCGATGGCCTCATCCAGCGCCGTTCCAGGCCCGAGGCCGCCACCTATCTCGGCAGCGGCAAGGTGGCGGAGCTCCGTGAGGTGGTGCTGGCAACCGGTGCCGACACCGTCATCGCCGATGGCGAACTGACTCCTGCCCAGCTGAGGAACCTGGAGGACCAGGTCAAGGTCAAGGTTGTCGATCGCACCGCGCTCATCCTCGACATCTTCGCCCAGCACGCTCGCAGCCTGGAGGGCAAGGCGCAGGTGGAGCTGGCCCAGCTCAACTACATGAAGCAGCGCTTGCGTGGCTGGGGCGAGAGCCTGTCTCGTCAGGTCGGCGGACGGGCCGCCGGTGGCGTGGGTATCGGTGGCCGAGGCCCCGGTGAGACCCGCATCGAGACCGACCGGCGCCGGATCAACACCAGGATCGCAATACTGCGCAAGAGATTGCGAGCCATGGAGGCCACCCGCCAGGTGCAGCGGGGCGACCGCCGTCGCAGCAGGGTGCCCTCGGTGGCCCTGGTGGGTTATACCAACGCGGGGAAGAGTTCACTGCTCAACCGGCTCACCGGGGCAGGGGTGCTTGTCGAGGACGCGCTCTTCGCCACCCTGGACCCGACCACTCGGCGTTGCCGGACCGCCGATGGGCGGGTCTACACCCTCACCGATACGGTGGGCTTCGTGCGGCACCTGCCCACCGATCTTGTCGAGGCCTTCCGCTCCACCCTGGAGGAGTCGGTCCAGGCCGACCTGCTGGTGCATGTGGTCGACGGTTCGGACCCCGACCCACAGGGGCAGATCGATGCCGTGCGGGGCGTCCTCGAGTCGATCGGCGCGGCTGGACGGCCCGAGCTGCTGGCCGTCAACAAGATCGATCAAGCCCAACCCGAGGTGCTGGCCGCATTGCGCAATGCGGGGGACCGGGTGGTACTGGTCAGTGCGCGATCGGGCGATGGGCTCGGTGAGCTACGTGCCGCGATCGAGGACGGGCTGCCGTCCCCCCAGGAGTCCATCGACGTCGTCATTCCCTGGGGAAGGGGCGATCTGGTCGACAGGGTGCACCGCAACGGCCAGATCAGTGTGGACGAGTATGTGGCTGAAGGCACACACCTCGTCGCCCAGGTGCACCCCGATCTGGCGGGGGAACTGCGCCAGTTCGCCCGGGCATGAGCGCCAGGACCGATACGGTTACCGCCCCATCCGCCGCGAAGGACGACGATGGCATCGGCCGGCACCGCGAGGTGCTCGCCGCGGCGATCGAGGCGATCGGCGGTGCGCCGCGCGAGGGCCAGGAGAAGATGGCCGACGCAGTGGCCCACGCCCTCGAGGGCCGATGCCATCTGCTCGTACAGGCGGGCACCGGCACCGGAAAGTCGCTGGGCTATCTGGCGCCCGCACTCGTCCACGCGCAGCGCAGCGGGCATGCGGTGGTGGTGGCGACCGCAACGCTGGCCTTGCAGGCCCAGCTGGCCACCAAGGACATCCCCGCGGCGGCAGCCGCCGTCGCGGCGGTGACAGGGCGTGAACCGGTTGCCGCGATCGTGAAGGGCAGGCGCAACTACGCCTGCCTGCTGCGGGCCCTCGAGGGTGGCGCTGAGGAGCAGGAGGCGCTGATCGGGGGTGAGGAGATCAATGAGGCGGCGCATGCTGCTGCCGATCCCGATACGGCACTGGGAGCCGAGGTGATCGCGCTGCGCGAGTGGATCGGGCACGAGCGGGCCGAGCACGGTCTTGCCGACCGGGACGACGCACCCCGGCACTCGGCCCGGGCCTGGGCCCAGGTGAGCATCAGCTCGCGCGAATGCCTGGGCTCACGCTGCCCGTTCTACGACGAGTGCTTCACCGAGCAGTCGAGGGCCAGGGCCCGTCAGGCCGATGTGATCGTCACCAACCACGCTCTCTTCGCGATCGATGCCCTCAACCAGCGAGGTGTCATCCCCGAACACGACGCGGTGATCATCGACGAGGCTCACGAGCTGACCGCCCGGGTGACCGGAGCCGCCAGTCAGGAACTGAGTCCCCAGCGCATCGAGAGAGCAGCGCGCCGGTCCGCCCCATGGCTGAACGACCAGGTGAGCACGGATCTGATCGAGGCCGCCGATTCGCTGCTCGGTGCCCTGGCCCTGGGGGATCTGGGCAGGGTGACCAGTCCTCAGGCGACAACGGTGCTGGCCCTCGCCAGACTGCGAGAGCTGTCCCGCTCGGCGCTGAGCGCACTGACCCAAAGGGGCCCCAAGGCCGAGGTGGACACCGAGCGCGCCCAGGCTCAGGCCGGGATGCAGGAGGTCTTCGAGAGCTGCGAGCGGATGGCGGCACTCGCGGACACCGATGTGGTGTGGGTCAGCGAGAGCAGGTTCGCCGGGCGCCAGCTCAACGTGGCGCCTCTGTCGGTGGCTGGGCTGCTGCGCCATGCGATTCTCTCGCGAGCAGTGACAGTCCTCACCTCGGCGACGCTGGCCATCGGCGGGTCGTTCGAGGCGATGGCCGGTCAGGTGGGTCTGCGATCGGCGGATCGGGTCGAGTCCGTCGCGCACATCGGGTCTGCCGGGCCGCGTGAGGGCGCAGAGGCGCCGGACGAACCCGAGGACATCTCCAACTGGCGCGGAATCGATGTCGGGTCCCCCTTCGATTACGCACATCAGGCCATTCTCTATATCGCCTCCGCAGCGCCCAGGCCGGCCCGCGAGGGCATGGCCCAGGAGGTCCTCAACCAGATCGCGCAGCTGATCTGGGCAGCACACGGCCGGACCCTGGGCCTGTTCTCCTCCCAGCGCAATGCGGAGCTGGCGGCGCGCCACGTCCGCGCCGAGCTGCCTTCGCTGCCCCTGCTGTGCCAGGGGGAGATGCAACTGCCGGAGCTGACTCGGCGGTTCACTGCCGACCCAGCCACCAGCCTGTTCGGCACGATGTCGTTGTGGCAGGGCATCGACGTGCCGGGGGAGTCGTGCCAACTCGTCATCATCGATCGGATTCCGTTCCCGCGCCCCGACGATCCGCTGAGCCAGGCGCGTCAGCAGGCGGTCAACGGTGCAGGAGGCAACGGATTCATGCGGATAGCCGCATCGCACGCCGCTCTCCTGCTCGCCCAAGGTGCCGGACGTCTGATCCGCAGCAGTGCTGATCGGGGGGTGGTGGCGGTGCTGGATCCCCGGCTGGTCACGGCTCGCTACGGCCCCTATCTCCAAGCCTCTTTGCCGCCCTTCTGGAGGACAAGCTCCCTGGACGTTGCGGTCAACGCGTTGCGGCGATTGGGCGGACACCGCTGAGCATCGTGGCAGCTGAGCTCAGAACATTTCCGGGTAGGGCGTGTTCGTCGGCTCGCTGAATCGGTCGGTGAATCCCCGGGGATAGAGGTACTCGATGCGAGCCCGGTCTGCGGGCCAGTCGAAATGACCCCCAGGAAGCCAGCTGAAGGGGTGGAAGCGGTAGTCGAAGCGGTCTCGGCGAAGACGCCACAGATAGCTCACCTCGGCCGGGTCGGCGCGCATCGTGGTCCAGGCGTCCCAGTGCAGCGGGATGACCACCTTCGTGCCGAGGGCCTCTGCAGCGCGCAGAATGTCGGACGAGGTCATCTTGTCCTGCACGCCCACCGGGTTCTCGCCATAGGCGAGCAGCGCAATGTCGATCGGAAAGCGATCTCCCTGTTCGGCGAATCTCACGGAGTAGTGGGAGTCGCCAGCGTGGTAGACCGAGCCCGCGGGAGTGCGCAGCAGATAGCTGACTGCCCGTTCGGCCATTGCCGGGAGATGGTCGTCATCTGGCAGTTCCATCCCCACTGGATCGGTGATGAGTGCCGTGCGGTCGAAGGATTCCAGGACGTCCACCGTGACATCGCCGATCGTCAGCGAATCGCCGGGATGGACGACCACGATCCTGTCGCGCGGCACTCCCCACGCGAGCCATTGGTTGGCGACCGATTGGGGGCCGACGAAGGGGATCGGGGAGGCCACGTTCTGCACGATCGCGGCGGCGACATGACGGTCGAGGTGGTCGTGATGGAAGTGGGTGACCAGCAGTGCATCGAGGTCGTGGATCGCAAAGGGGTTAAGGGTCATTGGTTGGGTGCGCAGATTCGGCTGGGGTGCCTTGCTGCCGAGCTGGCGGCGCCACTGGTGCCGAGGGGGGTTTTCGGGAGTGAGGTGGCTGCGCTTTCCGGTGCCGCACCATAGGTCCACCGCCACTCCCGTGCCGGCGGAGGTCTTGAGCCAGATCCCCATGTTCCCGATCCACCACATGGCCAGGTGCCCTGGCGCCACGCGGCTGGACTCGATCTCTTCGTTGAGCCAGCTGCCCCATTCCGGGAAAACCTCGCGGCGCCAGCTGTCCTCACTCACCGCAAAGATGTCATCGTCACTCATTGTTAACCTGCCTTGTTTGTGTGCGCCCCATGGATTCCCGATGATCTGGATGGTCCATGCTCAACGATCGCGCAGGGCATCGACCCGGGGCAGGAGCTGCTCTCTGATCTCGTTGACGTCGACGAAATTGTTGAGTACCAAGGTCTTGTCCGTTATGGATTCCGGGAACTGGTCGAACAGTTCATGAGTGGTGACGTATAGATCGGCATCGACACTGGTGACGCTGCCGAGATCGACTGTCTCGACGTCGATGTCTTCTTCTCCGCGTTGGGCGAGGATTTGCTCCATGTTCATCTTTGCGATGACACTGGAACCCACGCCGAAACCGCACACTGCGACGATCTTCATATCAAACTCCTTCTCGTTTCACCATGCTTGATTTACAATTCTTCCTGCTCAGAATCCAAACACCAGCCTGATTCCCTTGAGCAGGTACATGAGCGGCGTCCACACCAGCGCGTAGTCGATGTTCGACCAGGTGAGTCCACTGCCGAATGCCGGACCCGTGAGCGGGTACAACGCAATGACGGCGGTCGAGGAAATCACTGCGGTCACGAAACCAGCAATGAGGGCGCCACGCCATCCACCGGCTTTGTTCCCGAAGACCCCCATGACATTGCCATCGAAGTACATGATGATCGGCGATGGGAAAACAATCACCGGTGAATGCAAGGCGATCGTGAGTATTGTCACCATGATGGCGCCCACCGTGGAGCCGAGGAAGCCGAACATGCCACCCATCGGGGAGAACGGGAAGAACGTCGGCGCATCCAGGGCAGGTACCGCGCCCGGCAGGAATTTGTCGGAGATTCCCTTGAAGGCGGGCACGATGGATCCGATGAACATGCGCACGCCGGACAACAGGATGACGATTCCGGCGGTGAACTGCCAGCCTTGCAGGATCAGCCACAGGATCCAGTTCGTGGTTCCGGACAGCGTCGAGATGCCATCGCGGCCGACTGCGATCCCGATTCCCAGGAAGATGATCGGCATGAGGAGGAACAACACGATGGTGCTGTCGCGGAACATCGAAGCCCACTTGGGCAGTTTCAGGTGGTCGGCGTCCTGGTTCGGGTCATTGCTTCCACACCACGTGCCGAGATAGTGGGCGAGGATGGCTCCCACTTGGTCCATGAATCCCAGAGTCTGCACGTCTTTCGTCCACGATCTCGCGAGCTTTCGGGTTATCGCCGGAGAGAAAGTGAAATAGACGGCGTTGAAAATCGTACCCAGGATGATCGTCACCACGCTATTGGCATGCAGGACGTGAGGCAGCGTGACGGCCATGAATGCCGCATGGTACAGCATGAGGTGGGCCGTGAGATAGACATTCTTGGTGTCTTTCCAGGGGGAAACCCGCACGAGGACCAGATGAAGCAGGAAGGCCAGCAAGAAGATCAGCACGGCATCGCGTATCGGGGTGGCGAATTGTAGTACGACACCGAAGACTGCATCGTTTGTCGGCAAGACTCCTTGTACGCCAAGGGACTTATTGAGTTCCTGGACGACCGGAGATATCGCATTGATGAGGATTCCTGCGCCTGCGGACAACACGAGTAGCCCGACAATGGTCTTCACGACACCGTCGATGACCTGGGGTAGTTTCTTGCGCTGTAGGAGCAGCCCGAGCAAGGCCACCAGACCCAAGAAGATGACTTGATTGCTGAGCAGCTGGAAGACGAGGAAGTGGAGAATTCCCATGTTTCATCCCTTGTTGATGCGGTCGACGACCTCGTCGATGTCCGCGGGAGTGGAGGCGCCCCGCAGCAGGGCGAGATTGTCCTTGCTGCCGAGGAAGGTGGCCAGGTGGTGCAGCGCATTGATGTGCGAGCTGGCGTCCACGGCCGCCAGGATGACGACGATGTCCACAGGATCATTGGACTGCGAGCCGAACTCGACGGGCATGGTCAATGTGGAGAGGCTGAATCCGGTGTGCAGGACACTGCGATCCGGACGAGCATGGCCGAGCGCGATGCCCGGTGCAATGACGATGTAGGGGCCGAGCGTCTCGACGGCCTGGATCATGTTGTCGACATAGGTCTCGGTGATGTTCCCCGCATTGAGGAGGGGAACTGCGCCCCGCCGTAGCGCGTCTCGCCAGTCGCCTGCGGCGACACCCAGCTGCACGAAACGGGGGGTCAGAGCCTCTTTGCTCATCTGAAGGCCATCCTTCTAAAAGTTTCATACAGTGAACGGTCACTGACACTGTAACGTTCTTACAGAGGAGGATAGCGTGCGTCTGCCTACTTGGCAACCGGCCAGAGGTGACAGTGTTGGCCGACGAGTGCGGACGTCGACGCGGAGGATAGCTATCGTCATGACACACGGGAGGGCGCAGTGAACACGACGACGAGTGCACGGATCGCACAGCTCATGCCGAGCATGGGTGCCACCAGCAGACGAGTGGCGCAGTTCTTCCTCGACAATCCCGATCGGGTGCTGGAATGCACGGTCGAGCAGCTCGCTGGTGAGATCGGCGTCTCCACGGCCACCGTTTCGCGGTTCTCGAAGGTGCTGGGTTACGGCTCCTATTCCCAGATGAGGCTCGGACTGTCGAGTCAGCTCACCCGCGCGGACGACCCTCGCGGCGAGGTCGAGGATTCCGATTCGGCTCTGCAAAGTGCCCGCAAGACGCTGGAGACCAATATCGAGGCACTCCGAGGAACGGCGGACTTCATCGACGGCACCGACGTGGATCATGCTGTCCAGCTGATCAGTGACTCGCAAACCCTCGGGATTTTCGGGCTGGGCAGTTCCAATGTCGTTGCCCAGTATGCGTACCACATGCTCTTGAGATTGCCACTGCGGTTGGTCCAGCCCGGCGACTATCACATGCAGCTCATGGCCGCCGCCAAGTTGAGCCCCGGCGATGTCGGCCTGATTATCTCGCACACCGGAAACGATGCGGACATCAATCTGCTGGCCGAGCAGTTGCGCGAGCACGGGGTGCCTACGATCGCGATCACCAGCTATCCCAATTCGCCGCTCGCCCACCTAGCTGAGGTCCGTTTCTCGTCGCTGTCCGAGGACACCAGGTACCGGGCGGAGGCGCTCGTTTCGGTGACCTCCCAGATAGGCCTCGTGGACGTCCTGTTCACCGAGCTGAGTCGGCGCTATGGGGCAGCGGCGGACGCCGAACTGCTCAAGGTGCGCGCAGCCGTGGCTTCGAAGCATGTCCCCTGAGCTGAGCCTGCAGCCCCGCGCAGCAATGGGATTGCCAACGGGCAGGTCCGGGGGTGAATTGGGCTGGCGCAAGCGCGATGGTCTCGCCCGCTCAGTGCGGTGCCGCTGGCGGCTGCCCTGGTGCCTGTCGGGAGGCTCCCGTGCCGGGTTGATCGGGCTTCGCCGCGTGTAGGCCGGCAACGAGCCGCGGCATCAGACCCGTCGTAGGACGGCAACAACCTTGCCGAGGATGGTGGCCCGGTCGCCATCGATCGGCTCGTAGGCGCTGTTGTGCGGCAGCAAGCGAAGATGACCGTTGACGCGCCGGAACTCCTTGACGGTGGCCTCATCGTCGAGGAGGGCAGCGACGAAGTCACCGTTCTCGGCGGTGGGCTGCTGGCGGATCACCACATAATCGCCGTTGCAGATCGCAGCGTCGATCATCGAGTCGCCGCGGACCTCGAGCATGAAGACCGTTCCGCTGCCCACGAGCTCGCGAGGCAGTGGCATGACCTCCTCCACCTGTTCGGTGGCCAGGATCGGGGCGCCCGCTGCGATCCGACCGAGCACCGGCACATTGACCGCGTTCGGGAACGCATCGCCGATGTCCGTCACGTCGACCGGGGACCCGGACGAGGTGGCATCGGCCATGGATCGCACCTCGAGGGCGCGGGGACGCTTGGGATCGCGGCGCAGGAAGCCTTTGGCCTCCAGGACCTTCAATTGGTGGGAAACGCTCGAGGGGCTCGTGAGACCGACCGCGTCGCACATCTCGCGAATGCTCGGCGGGTAACCGCGGGACTCGACACTCATCTGGATGAATTCGAGGATGCGACGCTGACGCGGGCTGAGCTCCTCCTCGCGCGGGCCCGCAGCGCAATGAGCCGGAGCGTGGGGTGCTGCGTCGCGCCGGCGCTGGGCCGCACGCAGTTCGGCATCGACACGAGCTGAGCTCGGCCTACCCGCTCGCCGCGGGACACCGGCGTGCACCGCGGTTGCCGTCTCGGGGTCGGCGCTCGGCGTCTGTGCCGGATGAGGCCGCGCGGTGTGGGATGCCATGACAGCAGGATATCGGTCAGCGCCGATGAATCAAACGGTTGTTCGATCCGGGGCGGAATCCCGCGAGGAGGTCCGGATTCTGTCAGTGGTGGCTGTTTTCGTTGTTCCCATGCGGATCTCGCACCAGAGGGCTGTGCCGAGCGAGTCGGCCGCCCCCGGGCCCGGGGGCCCAGGGGCGGGGTGCTCCAGTGCCCGCTCGAGACTGGGGGCGCCGCGCGGGCGGGCGTCGAATCGGACCAGAGAGCCGAATCCACTGGACGAACCGAACAAGTGTCCTATTATGAACTCGAACATACGTTCGAAGGCATCGCTGGCACCGCGCATTCGGTCGAGAGCGAGAGCCTTGGCGCACGCGGGTCAGGAGGCCAGCATGAGCACCACGAAGTGCAGGAGTGCGATGCGCGCTCAAGGGGGACGGGGCCTGGCAGCCCCCAGCACCCGAGGGTCGAGGTCCCAGCAGCTCAGCGCCCAGGGGTCCAGCGCCCAGGCACCCAGCATCCAAGGGCCCAGCATCCAAGGGCCCAGCATCCAAGGGCGTTGCGCCCAGGGACACCTCGCCGCGGCCCGCTGCGACTCGCGTGGTCCCCGGGCCAGGCCGAATCAGCCGAAGAACCCGGGTTCACCTCAGCGCCCTGCTGGTCCGAGCCTTGTGCGCATCGACCTGTGGGGCAGCCCCGCAGCGGTGCCGGCAGGAACCGCCGCGGCGGAAATGGCGAGCTTCGTGGTGCCAACGGACGATCTGCCCACATCCGGTGGGCCGATGGCCGGTACACCGCGCGGGACGCTGCCAGCGGGGAGCCGGGTCCCGGCTTCGGCGTCGCGGACCCGGGCTGTGCCCTCGTCGGGCTCGGGGTGGTATCTGACCACCCGCGGCCTGGCCGTCGTCATGGCATTCTTCGCTGCCTGCATGGCGGTGGGCGTCGCCGCGGTCGTGTACAGCCTTGTCGGGATCGGCGATACCGGGCAGCAGTCGCCCCAGCCGGCCGCCGTCGCCGCGCCCGGGCCATCGGGCTCATGGACGGCGGATGATGCGCAGGTCAGCCAGTCCTGAGATCCTCTCCTGCTCTGCGAACCGGCCCTGCCCGATGCCAGGGCGGACCGGGGCAGCACTGACCGGGACGGGACTGACCGGGGCGTGCGTACCGGCGGAGCGGGGGCTCGGATGGGGGGGCATCGTTGTCCGCCGGGATTCCCGGTATGGTTCTCGGGCGGTGTAGTGTTACTACATGTAGTGGTTGCACGGGTTCGGGAAACCCACAAGTTGTGCTTATCCGTAGTGGCGTGCATCCACAGCTATCCACAGCACAGCCGAGTTGTCCCCAGGGGCTGTGCGTTTCGGCTGGGTATTCGTCCCGGGTGAGGAGCTGATCGGCATGCACTGCCCCTACTGTCATTACAGCGACTCGAAGGTGCTCGATTCGCGGGTGGCCGAGGATGGCGCGAGCATTCGCCGGCGTCGCCAGTGTCCCCAGTGCGAGCGCCGCTTCACGACCATCGAGCAGATGCAGCTGGTCGTCGTGAAGAAGTCCGGAGTGGTCGAACCGTTCAGCCGGGACAAGGTGATTGCCGGGGTTCGCAAGGCGTGCAAGGGGCGCCCTGTCAGCGAGGCCCAGCTGGCCCGGCTTGGCCAGACCGTCGAGGACAGCCTGCGGGCCAGCGGTGTCGCGGAGGTTCCTACCGAGTCGGTGGGCATCGCGATCCTCAAGCCGCTCAGCCAGCTCGACCCGGTCGCCTATCTGCGTTTCGCGAGCGTCTACCAGCACTTCCAGTCAGTCGACGATTTCGTCGACGAGATTGCCCGGCTTCGCTCGGACGGGATCATCCCCGAGCACGAGTCCGCCTCGTCCACCACGCCCGGCACGCCCTGATCCACGGTGGCGTCCCCTGAGGTCGAGGGGCCGCCCACCATTGCGCCCTCGGCGTCGTGCGCCGACACCGGACGCCACATCCATCGATCATTTCCGCACCAAAGCCACCGGCGATCGCCGGACAGCAGCACATAGAGAGGTCACGATGACACAGACGACGACTGAGACCCGTCGAGCGAGCAGGAAACCGAGCGGGCTCGCCGTGCAGCGCGTCTTCACCACGCCCGGTGTGCATCCCTATGACGAGGTCACCTGGGAGCGCCGCGATGTGGTGCAGACCAATTGGAAGACCGGCGAGGTGGTCTTCGAGCAGAAGAACGTGGAGTTCCCCGACTTCTGGAGCGTCAACGCCTCGACGATCGTCACCACCAAGTACTTCCGTGGCGCAGCGGGCACCGACAAGCGCGAGAGCAGCCTCAAGCAGCTCATCGACCGGGTGGTGTCGACCTATGTCAAGGCCGGCCTGGACAACGGCTACTTCGCCGGCAAGCCGGACGCCGAGATCTTCGGGGCAGAGCTCACCTGGATGCTCGTCCACCAGTACTTCAGCTTCAACTCGCCAGTCTGGTTCAATGTCGGCACCGCGAGCCCCCAGCAGGTGAGTGCCTGTTTCATCCTGTCGGTGGATGACTCGATGGAGTCGATCCTCAACTGGTACAAGGAAGAGGGGATGATCTTCAAGGGCGGCTCGGGTGCCGGCATCAACCTCTCCCGGATCCGTTCCTCGAAGGAGTTGCTGCGCTCCAGCGGCGGCACTGCCTCCGGCCCGGTGAGTTTCATGCGGGGCGCCGATGCCTCGGCCGGCACCATCAAGTCCGGTGGTGCCACCCGCCGCGCCGCGAAGATGGTGGTCCTCGACGTCGACCATCCCGATATCGAGGAGTTCATCGAGACCAAGGCGCGCGAGGAGGATAAGATCCGCGCGCTGCGCGACGCCGGCTTCGACATGGACCTCGGCGGGCGCGACATCACCTCGGTGCAGTATCAGAACGCGAACAACTCAGTGCGGGTCTCCGATGCCTTCATGCGCGCCGTGGAGATGGGGGAGAGCTTCGATCTGCATGCCCGGACCACCGGGGAGGTCGTCGAAACCGTCGATGCCCGCACGTTGTTCGACAAGATGGCACGTGCCGCCTGGGAATGTGCCGATCCGGGAATCCAGTACGACGACACGATCAACTCGTGGCACACCACTCCGGCGTCCGGCCGGATCATGGCATCGAACCCCTGCAGTGAGTACATGAGCCTGGACAACAGCTCGTGCAATCTGGCGAGCCTGAACCTCCTCAAGTTCCTGCGCGAGGACGACACCTTCGATACGGAGCGTTTCGTCAAGGCCGTCGAACTCATCATCACTGCCATGGACATCTCGATCTGCTTCGCGGATTTCCCCACCGAAGCGATCGGCCGGACGACCCGCGATTATCGCCAGCTTGGTATCGGATACGCCAATTTGGGCGCTCTGCTCATGGCACTCGGCAAGGGCTATGACTCCGACGGTGGACGTGTGCTCGCTGCCGCGATCACCTCGCTCATGACTGCCACCGCCTACCGGCGCAGCGCGGAGCTCGCCGGGGTCGTCGGCCCCTACAGCGGCTACGCGCCCAATGCCGAGGCCCATCAGCAGGTGATTCTCAAGCACCAGGCGGCCAATGACGAGGTCGAGACCATCAGCGAGGTCGACCGGCAGGTGCACAGTGCGGCCGCCGTCCAGTGGAGCGAGGCGGTCTCCGCAGGGCGAAAGAATGGCTTCCGCAATGCGCAGGCCTCGGTCCTTGCCCCCACCGGCACGATCGGCTTCATGATGGACTGCGACACGACGGGTATCGAGCCGGACTTCTCGCTCGTCAAGTTCAAGAAGCTCGTCGGTGGCGGCTCGATGCAGATCGTCAACCACACCGTCTCGCGGGCCCTGAAGAATCTTGGCTATGACAAGGACACCGCCGAAGCAGTGGTGGCCTATATCGCGCAGAACGGCAATGTCGTGGATGCCCCGGGGCTGCGTCCCGAGCACTACGAGGTCTTCGACACCGCCATGGGTGTTCGCGCCATCCCGGCCATGGGCCATGTCCGGATGATGGCTGCCGTCCAGCCCTTCCTGTCGGGCGCCATCTCCAAGACCGTCAATCTCCCGTCCGAGGCGAGTGTCGAGGACATCGCCGATGTCTACATGCAGGGCTGGAAGCTCGGGCTCAAGGCCGTGGCCGTCTACCGTGACAACTGCAAGGTCGGACAGCCGCTGAGCTCGGGTTCGGAGGGCAAGGACGACAACGCCACGTCCGAGTCGGGGCAGGCCAAGCCGCAGGTGCGCGTCGAGTACCGGCCCCGTCGCCGCAGGCTCCCCAAGAGCCGTGCCGCCCGGACGACGAGCTTCTCGGTGGCCGGCGCCGAGGGCTACATGACCACGGGCTCCTACGATTCCGGCAAGCTCGGCGAGATCTTCCTCAAGCTGGGCAAGCAGGGATCTACGCTCGCTGGAGTGATGGACGCCTTCTCCATCGCCGTGTCGATCGGCCTGCAGTACGGTGTTCCGCTGGAGAGCTTCGTGCAGAAGTTCACCAATCTGAAGTTCGAGCCCGCCGGGCTGACCGACGATCCGGACATCCGCATTGCCCAGTCGATCCTCGATTACGTTTTCCGCCGCCTGGCGCTCGACCATCTCGATTTCGACGAGCGCGCCGAACTGGGCATCTACACCGCCGACGAGCGCACCCACTATGTGGAGACCGGCTCGTACCTCTCAGAGGAGGACGAGGCGGCGATGATCGAGAGCGAGGCACTGAAGAACGATGCGGCCGACGACATCAAGGTTGACGGGCCCGGACCTCGCCAGCCCAGCCTCATCGATGTGGACGCCATCAGCCAGGCCCCGCTTCATGCCCCGCACACGACGACCGAGGTGATGGAGCAGCTGACTGGTGAGTCCTTCGATGCGCCGTTGTGCATGACCTGCGGCACCAAGATGCGCCCCAGCGGCTCGTGCTATATCTGCGAAGGATGCGGGTCCACCAGCGGCTGCAGCTGATCCGAGCTGCCTGCGGGCAGTGCCCATCGGGGGTGACGGTGCCAACAGCCTTGAGCTGGGGGCGCCGTCACTCCTGTTTGCGTGCACGTGCACCTGACGATGGCATTCTCGTCGAGTTGCTGGGGTGGCGCTATAGTGCCGTGCGGCCGTACTGGCGCCTTACCGCCTCGGTTATTGCCCAGTTCCCGTGGGCCATCGGTGGTGCAGGTCATCGGAATTGCGCGAAGGAGTCCACGCCCAGGAACTGGGCTATTCCCGCCAGCTCCTGGTGGGCCTGGGCCTTCCCCGCCGCGAAACTGGCACGCAGCGCCGCCAGCCGTCTCTCGGTGCTGGCGACCTGCATCGTGTGCGGCACGAAGAGATAGGCCTGTCCACCGGATTCGAGATCGAACAATTCCTCGCGTATCCGGTTGTAGCGGGCAGGTCTGGTGGCCAAGGCTTCGGTGATGGCAGGATGACGACGAAACAGGCGGGAGAGGAAACGCAGCTGCGAGGCCCTCATGGGGGGTTTGCGGTAGTCGCGGGGCCGGGTGAGCACCACCAGGAATTTCGTGAATCCGGCCTCCTGCGCACGGGGCAGTGCGATACCGGCTCCCGGGCCGAGCGCCCCATCGACGTAGTCGATGCCGTTGATGGTGACCATCGGCATGAGCCCCGGCATCGTCGAGGAGGCCCTGACCTGCCGTACCAGAGCTGCTGCGCTCGCTGCGTCACGCCTGGTGAACCACTGCTCCTCACCGGTATCGGCACGGAATGCACCGATATGAGTCGCAGCGGGATTGGCGGAATAGGTCGCGTAGTCGAAGGGCAATACCTGCCCGGGCAGATAGCTCTGTTCGTAGATGTACTCCGCGTTGAACCAGCCGTGGCCCCGCAGCATGCTCACCGGTCCACCGAACCTCGGGTCCGCGGCGAAGTCCACGAAACTGACGGCCGCGCGGTGAATGTCGCGGGAGACATAGTTCACTGTGTTGCTCGACCCCGCCGAGATGCCGGCCACCCAGTTCACATGGATCTGTGTACGGAGCATCGCGCAGACCAGGGCACTCGTATAGCTGGCGCGCATCCCGCCGCCCTCGAAGATGAGAGCAGTATCGGTGACATTGCTGTACAGCTCATGGGGCAGCGGATCCATGGCCCCCAGTGTCGCGCAACCGAGCGCGCATCGGGGAACAGGACCGAGCCGATGGAACCGGACGAGGCCATGGCGTCATCCGTGTGCGGGAGCCCATCGGCTCGTGCACATCTGTGCGTGCGGCGCGACGGCGCCGCGGTGGACGTCTAGCGTAGGAGCCAGCCAGCGCCGCACCGAGGCGGCGAATGTACCAGGGGGTAACAATGGCGGACTTTTCAGTGGATGTCGTCGTCGTCGGCGGCGGCGCCACCGGGGTCGGGGTGGCCAGGGATGCGGCAATGCGAGGGCTGGATGTCGTCCTGCTAGAGCGTGCTGACCTCGCCCAGGGCACAACGGGCCGGTATCACGGCCTGCTGCACTCCGGGGGCCGTTATGTGGTCTCCGATCCGGAATCGGCGCGTGAATGCGCCCAGGAGAACGCCATCGTGACACGCATCCACGCCGATGCGGTCGAGCAGACCGGAGGGCTGTTCGTCGTGACACCGGAGGATTCCGAGGACTACGCCGACGGCTTTCTCGCGGCGGCCCACGCCGCCACGGTCCCGGCCGAGGAGATCTCGGTCTCCCAGGCGCTGGCGCGCGAACCGAGGCTCAATCCGGGTATCAAACGCGCATTCGCCGTCTTCGACGGCACTGTCGACGGCTGGCAGATGGTCTGGGGGGCGGCCGAGTCGGCCAGGGAGCACGGCGCCACGATTCTGAGCTACCACCGCCTCACTCGGATTCATCGCGAAAATGGTCGGGTGGTCGGCGTGAGCTGCCACGACGTGAAGAACGACCGGGAACTGTCGATCGACTGCCGTTTCGTCATCAACGCGGCCGGGGCCTGGGCCGGGCAGGTGGCGGCCATGGCGGGCTGCCACGACGTTCAGGTGGTGCCCGGCCGGGGGATCATGATCGCGATGAACCACAGGCTGGTCAATACCGTTGTCAACCGGTGTATCCGCCCGGCCGACGGGGACATCCTCGTTCCAGTGCACACTGTCTCGATAATTGGTACTACCGATGTCAAGGCGCCCGACCCGGACCGGCTAGCCATCCCGCGCGCCGAGGTCCAGCAGATGCTGGATGCCGGCGAGGCCCTCGTCCCGGGATTCCGCGAAGCCCGCGCCGTCCATGCCTGGTCAGGTGCTCGTCCGCTCGTCAAGGACACCCGCGTCGCGGCCGGCGATACCCGCCACATGAGCCGCGGCATGGCCGTCATCGACCACCGGGAACGTGACGGGCTGGCCGGGCTGTTCAGCATCAGCGGCGGCAAGCTCACCACCTACCGGCTCATGGCTCAGCGCATCGTCGATGAGATGTGCGCCCAGATGGGTGAACAACGAGCATGCACCACAGCCGACGAGGCAGTTCCTGCCGCCGTGGGCAGTCCCACTTATCGGGTGACCCACCGGCTCGCCGAACGAGAGCAGGCCTGGCAACGCGATCAGATCGTCTGCGAGTGCGAGCTGATGAGCCGCTCCGCCTTCGTCGACCTGCTTGCGGCAGAGCCATTGGCCACCCTCGACGACCTGAGACGACGGCTGAGGATCGGGATGGGGCCATGCCAGGGCGGCTTCTGTTCGACCAGGGCGGCCGGGCTGCTGTGCTCGCAGGGCCAGACCGACGCGCCGACCGCCACCATCGAGCTACGCGAGTTCCTCAAGCACCGCTGGATCGGGCTGTGGCCGATCCTGGCCGGTGCGCAGGTACGCCAGAATGCGCTCGACGAGTGGATCGCGAGGGGAACCCTCGACATTGACCACGCGCCCGGACAGGCCGATCCTCCCGAGCGCTTCCCGATCGGAGCGCCGCGCCACGATGGCCAGCCGGCTGGATCCGAGCAGAAGGCGGAGGTGGCCTGATGCGCGACGTCGTCGTTGTGGGAGCAGGACTGACTGGGCTAGTGGCGTCCATCCGGCTGCGCCGGGCGGGCCTTGAGGTCACACTCGTGCACCAGGGAATCGGGGGCCTCCAGCTCGGGCAGGGCACGATCGACGTGCTCGGCTACCGGCCCGAGAGGGTGGCCAGGCCGCTGGACGAACTCGCCGATTTCCTGGCAGCACAGGAGCGGCAAGGAGGCCCCAGTCATCCCTATGCGGTGACCGGGCCCGAGGCGATCACCGAGGGAGTCGGCTTCCTGTCACAGCTCGTCGGGCCGCAGCTGCTGGTGGGCGATGTCCACACGAATGTGGCGCTGCCCACTGCCATCGGGGCACTGCGTCCGACCAGCCTCTACCAGCCGAGCATGGCCGATGGCCTGGTCAGTCTCGACCCCGCTGAGCCCGGTGCGCTGCACGCGGGATGCCGGGTTGTGGTCGTCGGCATCGATGAGTTGAAGGACTTCCCGGCGCAGCTCATCGCCGGGAACTTGGCAGCCACCGATCTGCCGGATGGCGGGCGGCTCAGCACGCGAGCTGCCCAGGTGTCCTTTCCGGCGCGCGGGTCTGAGGTCGACTCCACGGGCCTCAATATCGCCCGGGCCCTCGACGACCCTGCGCGGCGCAGCGAATTCGCCCGGGTGCTCAGCGCGGTCGTCGAGCCGGGGGAGACGGTGGCCCTGCCCGCCGTGCTGGGCATCGAGGATGCCCGGGCCTTCCCCGAGTTGCGAGCCCAACTCGGCACTGCACTGTTCGAGATTCCGCTACCACCACCGGGTGTGCCGGGGATGCGGATCAACGAAAAGCTCACTCGGATCGCCCGGGCCGAACGGGTGGAGATCATCTCCGGCAGCGCGCTCACCGGGATCACGGCCGAGGCGGACCGGGTCAGCGAGGTCATCGTCGCCACCAGCGGGCACGACACCCACATTCCCGCCCGCGCGGTGCTGCTTGCGCCCGGCGGTTTCGAGTCCGGCGCCCTGCGCCTCGATTCCTACCAGCAGCTGTCCGAGCCGATCCTCGATCTGCCCGTCGCCCGTCCCAGCGGCGAGCTGATCAACGACTCCTGGGCCCGCGAACAGCCGCTGTTCCGCGCCGGGCTTGCCACCGACACCGACATGGTGGTGCTCGATCCCCGCACCGGAGGGCCCGTCCATCGAAATCTCCACGCCGCCGGCGGAATCCTGGCTGGGGCCCAGCGGTGGGATGAGAAGTCCGGGGAGGGCATTGCGCTTGCCAGCGCAATGCGGGCCTGTGAGGCCATCGTCGCTCGTTGTGAGGAGAAGGACCATGACTGAAACCCGTCGTCTGGATGCGTCGACCCGACAGCCCACCCAGGCCTGGTCGGGCAACGGCTCGGATATGTCGGTGTGGGAACACCTCAGGAAGGCGAGCCCGCGTCTCAACCACAATCCCAACAGTTACGAGGCTCAGCAGCTCAATCGGGTCTCCCTCGACCAGTGCGTCAAGTGCACCATCTGCGAGACGCAGTGCCCGGTGGCCCGCGTCACCGAGCTGTTCAGCGGACCCAAGTACGTCGGTCCCCAGGCGGAACGTTTCCGCAACGGCGAGTCGGTCGACCATACCCTGGACTACTGCTCCAGTTGCGGCATCTGCACCCTTGCGTGCCCTCAAGGGGTACGCGTCGCCGAGATCAATTCCATGGCCAGGGCGGTCATGAAGCAGGGCCACATGCCGCTGCGCGACCGGCTCATCACCCAGACCACCCTTGAGGGCAAGCTCATGACGCCCATCGCACCGGTGGCGAACTGGGCGCTTCGCCGCAAGCCGATCCGGGTGGCGGTCGAGAAGGTGGTGGGCGTGCACCGCGACGCCCCCATGCCGGTGGCACAGCGCCAGACCGTGCAGGGCTGGCTCAAGCATCGGAGTGGCCCCACCCCCCGGCGGTCCGACCAGCCCGCCCGCGGCCCGGTGATCTTCTTCACCGGCTGTGCCGGTGCCTACTTCGAGGTGGAGACCTCCAAGAAGACCATTGAGGTGCTCGAATACCTCGGCTTCGATGTCATCGTGCCCAAGCAAGGCTGCTGCGGCCTGGCCGAGCAGTCCAACGGCCTGTTCGATGGCGCGCGCGCGAAGATCCGCGCGCTGTGCGAGCAGCTGTCTGCGGCAGGCCGTGAGCCCACCATCGTCTCGAGTTCCGGCTCGTGCGCAGGGATGGTCAAGCACGAGGCCCACGAGATCATGGGCGTCGAGGACCCCCAGGTGCTCGACGTCGGCGCCAGGCTGCGCGAGACGAGCGAGTTCCTGCTCGATCTGTACGACCACGGGCAGTTGCCGACCGATTTCCGGCGCATAGACAGCCGCTTCGTCTACCACGCCCCCTGCCAGCTCAAGGCCCAGGGCATGGGCATGCCCGCCATCCGGCTCATGGAGCTGGTGCCAGGGGTCCAGGTCGTGGAGTCCGACGAGAACTGCTGTGGAATCGCAGGCACCTACGGATTGAAGAAGGAGAAGTACGAGATCGCCCAAGCCGTCGGTCGCCCGCTCTTCGAGAAGATCAAGGCCACGAACAAGGAGTTCGCGGTCTGCGACACCGAGACCTGCCGTTGGCAGATCCGCGAGGGATCGGGCGCCAAGACCGTGCACCCCATCCATCTGATCCACGCAGCCTACGGTTTGTCCGAGATCGACTCGCCCCAGGTCTGAGCCGGCGCGGGCGAAGGAACAGAGCTCACAGCAACTCGAGCAGCGCGTTGGCGGTCTGGACGTCGACGATGAGTTCGGTCATGACCTTCGCCCGCAGCGCCGCGAGCAGGGGAAGTGCCTTTCCCGAACCGGCGACGACACAGATCCGGCGTGGGATGCGCCGCAGCTGGTTCGGCGTCGGGCCTGAGGCCCGGGCATTGAGCTCGATGTCGGCCCACGACCCATCGCTGCGCAAGAGCACGGTGCACACATCACCCACCACGTGATCTGCCGCCAGTCCGGCGCGTTCGTGGGCGGTCAGGTAACCCGACGAGTACACATGGCTCGGCAGCTCACTCGTGAGCGAGCCCACGCTGAACACCGCCAGCCCGCATTGCTCCTGGGCTGCGCGCACCCTGATGATCGATCGTTCGCGCCACAGGGCCTCACGGGTGCTCGCATAGTCGAAGAAGGCCGGCACGGGGAACAGGATCGAGTCGGCGTCGAAGGCGTGTGCGAAGCTCGACATGATGTTGGACACATAGTCGATACCGGTGGTGCGGTCATTGGCGGCACCGTTGAGCTGGACCAGGGTGCAGCCCGCCACCGGATGCGCCACGAGGTGAGTCGCGACCGCCGCCAGCGTGGTCCCCCAGGCGAGGCCCACCATCGTATTGTCGACCACGGCATCGCTGATGAAACTGGCGGCGACCTTGGAAACCCGGTCGAGGCGGGCAACCTCGCTGACCGAGTCGCGCATCGTCACGATGTGCGCCGTGATACCGAACAGGCGCTCGATGGTCGACTCCAGGCGCGAGGACGCCGCGTCGGGAGGATTCAGCGTGATCCGCACCAGACCGGATTGGCGGGCCTGCTTGAGGTGGCGCGAGACGGTGGAGCGGGAGACGTCGAGCTGACGGGCGATGGCCTCCATGGACTCACCCTGGATGTAGTACAGCAGCGCGGCCCGGTACAGGTCGTCATGATGTGCCAACTGGCTCTCCACTCTCGCGTCGTTCCAGCTTAGGGGACTGCTGCCACCTGATGTGGGTCCATCCTCGCCGCTGCCCCGAATGCGTACACTCACAGTCCGTGTTCGACGTGCTCAGCGGATTCGTCACCATCTGGGTGGTGATCGGCGTGGGCGTGCTCGTGGCCCGGCTCGGGGTGCTCGACGAGTCGGCGGAGAAGGTGCTCAACCGGCTCGCGTTCGCGGTGGGAATGCCCTCGCTCATGTTCGTCACCCTGTCCCGGGCCAACGCATCACGGATCTTCAGTACCAATGTGCTCGTCGGCCTCATCGCAGTCGGCGTGTCGATCCTGGCCTATCTGCTTGCCAGCTACCTGCGCCCGCGCGCCAGCACCGGCCATCGGGTGATCGGCGCGTTCTGCGCCTGCTATGTCAATGCGAACAACATGGGCATACCCATCTCGGCATATGTGATGAAGGACACCAGCTGGGTTGCCCCTTTGCTGCTCATGCAGCAAGGGCTCATGCAACCGATCGGACTGAGCATCCTCGATCTTCTCGAGACCCGGCGCGCAGGGCGGGCGAGCTCGTGGCTGCGAAACATGACCACACCGCTGCGCAATCCGATGACGCTCGGGGTGCTGCTCGGCCTGGTCTTCAACCTTGCCCACCTGCCGGTGCCTCGGCTGGTGGGCGACAGCCTGGACCTGCTCGGCGGTCTCGCCGTGCCCTGCATGCTCATCGCCTACGGAATCTCCTTGCGCAATGGTCTGCACTTCCACCTCGACGAGGGTGCCGAGACCTTGTACCTGTGCGTCCTCAAGCTGTTCGTTCAGCCGCTCGCGGCCCTGGCGTTCGCCTGGTTGCTGGGCTTGGATCAGGCCACTGCGCTGGCCGCCGTGGTGCTGGCGGCCCTGCCCACTGCCCAGAATGTCTTCGTCTTCTCCTCGCGCTACGGCATCGCGCAGCGCCTGTGTCGCGATGTGATCCTCATCACCACGCTCTGCTCGATCGTGACGATCGCCGGCTTCGTGGCTCTGGTTCACCTCATCTGGTGATCCGGGGCCATGGCGGGAATCCGGGGCTCTCACGGATGGTCCGGCCGGGTCTTGCCGGGGTTGTTAGTTTCATGGTTATGACCTCAGAAACACTGTCCACGGTCCCTCCTCTGAGCCTCGAAGAACTCCATTCGGTCGACGCCTGGTGGCGCGCCTGCAATTACCTCGTTGTCGGCCAGATCTACCTTCAGGAGAATCCCCTGCTGAAGCGCAGCCTGGAGCCCGAAGACATCAAGCCCCGGCTGCTCGGGCACTGGGGGACCAGCACCGGTCTCGCCTTCATCTACGCGCACCTCAACAGGCTCATCCGCCACACCGGGCAGGACTGCATCTATCTGGCCGGTCCAGGTCACGGAGGCCCGGCGCTGGTCGCGGCTGGCTACCTGGAGGGGGGCTACACCGAGGTCTATCCCCGAGTGACGCGCGACGAGGAGGGCATGCGCCGGCTGTTCCGCCAGTTCTCCGCTCCGGGCGGCATCCCCTCTCATGCCTCGGTCACCACGCCCGGATCCATTCACGAGGGCGGTGAACTGGGATATGTGCTCTCGCATGCCTTCGGCGCCGTCTTCGACAATCCCGAACTGCTCGCGGTGGCCGTCGTTGGCGACGGCGAGGCCGAAACCGGCCCGCTGGAGGGCGGCTGGAAGGGGATCAGCTTCCTCAACCCTCAACGTGACGGCGCCGTGCTGCCGATCTTGCACCTCAATGGTGCCAAGATCGCCAGCCCCACCGTCCAGGCACGCAAGGACCCGGCTGAGCTGGAGGCCCTCTACGAGGGGCACGGGTATGAGGTCGTATGGGTCGAGGGCGACGACCTTCCGTGGATGCACGAGCGCTTCGCGTCCGCGCTGGCCTACTGCTACGAGCGGATCAGACAGATCCAGCAGCTGGCGCGAAGCGACGAGTGGGACGGGCAGCGACCGGACTGGCCGATGATCATCCTGCGCACCCCCAAGGGCTGGACCGGACCGAAGATCGTGGACGGTAACCAGGTGGAAGGAACCTGGCGTGCCCACCAGGTGCCGCTGGCCCAGGTGCGCGACAACGCCGGGCACCGTGCGCAACTCGAGGCGTGGATGCGCTCTTATCGCATCGACGAGCTGTTCAACCCCGATGGCAGCCCCACCGATCTCGTGCTGGCGAACAATCCGGCAGGGGACAAGCGGATGAGTGCCACGCCCTACGCCAATGGCGGCAAGATCTCGGTTGACCTCGACCTCCCCGAATACCGCGACTACGCCGTCGACGTGGACCCCGGACAGCGCGGCGCCGAGCAGATTGAGTCCACTCGCAAGCTCGGGGAATACATGCGCGACATCTACCGGCGCAATCCCACGAACTTCCGGCTGTTCTGCCCCGATGAGGCCAACTCCAACCGCCTCGGCGCCGTCTTCGAGGCCACGGACCGTGCCTTCGCCGAGCGCACCGACATTCTCGACGTCAAGCTGTCGAACTCAGGACGCGTCATGGAGGTGCTCTCCGAGCACAACTGTCACGGCTGGCTCGACGGCTACACGCTCACCGGGCGCCACGGCCTGTTCGCCACCTACGAGGCCTTCGCCATGGTCTCGGCATCCATGACCATGCAGCAGGCGAAGTGGCTCGAAGAGGCCTATCACCTGGAGTGGCGCGAGAAGGTGCCCAGCACGAACATCCTGCTGAGCTCGACCTGCTGGCGCAATGACCACAACGGCTTCAGTCACCAGAGCCCAGAACTCATCTCGGTGGTCCTCAACCTTCGGGGCACGGTCAGCCGGATTTTCCTGCCCCCGGATGCGAACTGCCTGCTCGAAGTCTCCGAACACTGTCTGCGCTCCCGTAGCTATGTCAACCTCATCATCCAGGACAAGCAGCCCCAGCCTCAGTGGCTGACCATCGACGAGGCGGTCGAGCACTGCACGAAAGGCTACGGGATCTGGGACTGGGCCGGCACGGAAGACCTCGGGAGGGAGAAGCCCGACATCGTCCTGGCCTGTGCCGGGGATGTCGTGACGATGGAGGCGGTCGCTGCCGCCGAGATCCTCAAGGCCCGACTTCCCGAGCTGAAGGTGCGCTTCGTCAATGTCGTGGATCTCATGTGCCTGTTCCGCCCCAAGGATCACCCCCACGGTATGAGCACCAAGGCCTTCACCGAGACCTTCACCGACGACGTCGACGTGGTCTTCGCCTTCCACGGCTACCCGGGTGCGATCCACCAGCTTGTGCACGGCCGCCCGAATCCCGACCGCTTCCGTGCCCGCGGATTCCGTGAGCAGGGCACCACCACCACGCCCTTCGACATGGTGGTCCGCAACAACGTCGACCGCTACCACCTCGTGATGGACTGCCTCAACAACGCATGGCAGACACCCAAGGGCAGCCATGAGCTGTACCGCTGGTGCGAGGACCAGCTCCGCCGCCACGCGGACTACATCGTGGAGAACCTGGAGGACATGCCCGAGATCCGTGACTGGCGGCTGGGCGGGGATGCGTCCGGTGCGCTCCCGCTTCCCCAGGAGCCTGAGCCGCGCACCAGCGAACAGACCCAGGAACAGGGCGAGGACATCGCCGTGCCTCCGGCCGACTGAGCTGCCCGCCGACCGGGCAGTTCGCGAGGCGGCCGTTCCGGAATGCTTCTGGGTGCAACTAGGCTTGCCCAGTCATGACTTCCGACGAGCCAGCCGCTGAGAGGTCCCGGCCGCAGCCCGTCGGCGGCCAGGACCCGGATCGCAGACGGCGTGCAGCGCATCCGGCGCGGGTACCTGACAGGCTCTCGCAGGCAGAAGCGCGACAGCCCGCCGAACCGGTCATCAGCTACGATCCGGCCCTGCCGATCAGCGCCCACGTCGAACAGATCGGCGCATTGCTCGCCGACCACCAGGTACTCGTGGTGGCCGGCGAGACCGGTTCGGGAAAGACCACCCAGATACCCAAGATCTGCCTCCAGCTGGGCAGGCGACGGATCGGCCACACCCAGCCGCGCCGGATTGCTGCACGAACGGTGGCCGAGCGGCTGGCCGAGGAGTTGCAGGTCCCGCTGGGCGAGACGGTTGGCTATCAGGTGCGTTTCACTCGACAGTCCTCGCGCCAGACGCGGGTCAAGGTGATGACCGACGGCGTGATGCTCGCTGAGATCAACCACGACCGGCTCCTGCGCCGTTACGACACGATCATCATCGACGAAGCGCACGAGCGCAGCCTCAACATCGACTTCCTGCTCGGCTATCTCAAGCAGTTGCTGCCCAGCCGGCCCGATCTCAAGGTGATCATCACCTCGGCCACGATCGACACCCAGCGATTCGCCGAGCACTTCGCCGACGAGCAGGGCCGCCCGGCACCGATCGTGGAGGTGTCCGGGCGGACCTTCCCCGTAGAGGTGCGCTACCGCCCGGTGGCAGCCGACACCGCCGACCACGGTGAAGACCAGGACATGGCTGCCGGGATCGTGGCGGGATTGCGGGAGCTCGGACCCAGCGGCGATGTGCTCGTCTTCCTGTCCGGCGAGCGTGAGATCCGTGAGGCTGCCCGCGCCATCGAGGGAGCCAGGTTCACCGGGCTGGAGGTGTTGCCGCTGTTCGCCCGTCTCTCGGCGGCCGAGCAGCACCGCGTCTTCGCACCGCACGCCACCCGCAGGGTCGTGCTGGCCACCAATGTCGCCGAGACCTCGCTCACGGTGCCGGGGATCCGCAGTGTCATCGACACCGGCCTCGCCCGTATCTCGCGCTATTCCGCCCGCACGAAGGTGCAGCGGCTGCCCATCGAGCCGATCAGCCGGGCCAGCGCGGACCAGCGGGCCGGACGCTGCGGACGCGTGGCACCAGGGGTGTGCATACGCCTGTACTCCCAGGACGACTACGCCTCGCGTCCCGAATTCACCGAACCTGAGATTCTGCGCACCAATCTCGCGTCGGTGATCCTCAAGATGGCACAGGCCGAACTCGGCGACATCGCCACCTTCCCGTTCGTGGAGGCCCCCGATCGCGTGCAGGTCGGCGACGGCCTGCGCCTGCTCGACGAGCTGGGCGCCCTGCGGCCCGGGGATCGGCGCCATCCCCGGCTCACCGACATAGGACGCCAACTCGCCGAACTCCCCCTGGACCCCAGACTTGGCCGGATGCTCATCGAGGCAGGACGGCTGGGCTGCCTGCGCGAGGTGGAGGTGATCGTCTCGGCGCTGGCCATCCAGGATGTGCGCGAACGTCCGGCGGAAGAGCGGCAGAAGGCCGATCAGTTGCACCGACGCTTCTTCAGCGACGAGATCCTCTCCGGACAGCCCGCGCCGAACAGCATCGGGACAACGGGTTCGCCGGCGCGCTACAGCGTGCACGAGGGCCGTCGCGGGGAGTTCGGCGCACGGGAGCAACCCGGTGAGGGCGGCGACCTGTGGGCCATCTGGCGGCTGTGGCGCTACCTTGGCGCGCAACGCAAGGCCTTGTCCGGCAACCAGTTCCGGCGCCTGTGCCGCGCGGAGTACATCAACTTCCTGCGGGTCCGCGAATGGCAGGACCTGCACACCCAGATCCGCCGTATCGACGACGAGCTGGGGGTGACCCGCAACCGCGAGCCGGCCAGCGTCGAGGGGGCGCTCACTGGGATCCTTGCGGGCCTGCTCTCCCACGTCGGCCTGGCCGAGCACGACAAAGCCGAGGCGAAGCAGAGCCATCGCGGGCGCAGACAGCGCAAGGGACCCCAGGAGTATCTCGGTGCCCGCGGCGCTCATTTCGCCATCCAGCCCGGATCGGCACTGAGCTCGCATCCACCCGAACTGGTGATGGCCGTCGAACTGGTGGAGACCAGCCGGCTGTGGGCGCGTACCTGTGCCCAGATCCAGTCGGAATGGATTGAGCAGGTGGGCGCCCACCTGCTCAAGCACAGCTACTCCGAACCGCACTGGTCGAGCTCCACCGCCGGCGTGCTGGCCTACGAGAAGGTCAGCCTCTACGGCATTCCGGTGATCGCCAGGCGACTGGTCGACTATGGGCGCATCGATGCGGCACAGGCCCGCGAGATCTTCATCCGGACCGGGCTGGTCGAGCAGTCCTGGGTTCCCGATGAGCGCCGCGGCGAGCACGCCTTCCTGCAGCGTAACCGGCAGGTGCGCCAGGAGATCGAGGAACTGGAGGAGCGCACCCGGCGCCGTGACCTGCTCGTCGACGATCAGACCATCTTCGACTTCTACGACGCTCGCATCCCTTCCCAGGTGCACTCCGCCGCCACCTTCGACGCCTGGTGGGCACACACCGAGGACCACAGCCTGCTCGACCTGCACCATGGCGATCTGGTGCGCGACGATGCCGACACCGTGGAGGCCACCGACTTCCCCGACCAGTGGCAGGTAGGGAACCTTACGCTCCCGGTGAGCTATGTCTTCGAGCCCGGGTCGGGCTCCGACGGTGTCACGGTCAGCGTGCCCCTGGCCGAACTGAACCAGCTTTGTCCCCAGACCTTCAGCTGGCAGGTGCCCGGACTGCGCACCGAGCTGGCCACCGAGCTCATCCGGACCCTGCCCAAGCCGGTGCGCATCCAGCTGGTGCCCGCTCCCGACCGGGCACGCCAGGCGCTGCGCTGGCTGCGCGCGCACGACCCCGACCATGGGGCCTGGTTCCATGAGGAGCTCGGACGCGCCCTGGCGGCCACCACCGGAGTCCTGGTCGATTCGGCCGACTGGGCACCGGAGCAGGTACCCGGACATCTGCGGGTCAGCTTCCGGGTGAGCGACCGGGCGAAGCAGGCGCACGTCAGCAAGGACCTGGCCGGCCTCCAGCACCAGCTCACCGACCATGTCTCACAGACCCTCACACGGCAGGCCTCGGCCACGGACCGGACCGGCTACACGAGCTGGACCTTCGGGCCGCTGGCCAGGACCCAGCAGTTCAGCGATCGCGGGATCACTGCGGTCGGCCACCCGGCCTTGCGCGACGACGGCGATTCTGTGGCTGTCGTCGTGCTCGACACCGCCGAGCATGCCGAACGCTCACATGCGGCCGGGGTGCGCCGGCTGCTCGTGCTCACCACTCCCGATCCCACCCGGTGGGTCGTCTCCCATCTGGGCAACCAGGAGAAGCTGTGGTTGGGAAACAGTCCCTATGGCTCGATCGGCGAACTGCTGGCCGATGCCCGGCTCAAGACGGTCGACCGTGCCGCCCGGGGCTTCACCGAGATCGCGGGGATCCGCGACGCCGCGGCCTTCGAGGCGCTGGCACTCCAGGTGCGCCAGGTGCAGGCCGACATGATGCGACAGGTGGTTTCGGTGGCTGCGAGCGCGCTGGAGAACGCTCAGCGGGTGCGTTCCGCACTCGAAGGGGCACCCGCGCCGGCCGCGGAGGACGTCGCCGCGCAGCTCGACAACCTCGTCTTCCCGGCGTTCATCTCGTTCACCCGTGACCCCTGGTACGACCATCTGCCGCGTTATCTCGCGGCCGCCGCCCAGCGCCTGGACGCGGCCCGGGCCAATCCCGCTCATGACGAGCGAGTGCGCGCCGGCCTGGACGAGCTGTGTGCCGAGTACGACGAGCTGTGCCAGGCCTGTCCGCCCGGACCGCTTCCCGACGAGGTCGACGACATCGGATTCCTCATCGAGGAGCTGCGGGTGCAGACCTTCGCCCAGAGATTGCGTACCGCTGTGAGCGTCTCGCCCCAGCGCATCCGCAAGGCCATCAGGGCCGCGGCCGAGCAGCTGGCGTGATCGGCGCCGCAGTCGTGGCACAGTGGGGTCATGCCTGCCACTACCGCTGAACTGGTCGATCTGCTTCGTCTCGAAGCGGCCCCTGACAAGGTCTTCGTCGGACGTCACCCTCGGACCACGATGCAGCGCACCTACGGTGGCCAAGTGTTGGCCCAGGCCCTCATGGCGGCCTACGGAACCGTGGCCCCCGATCGAGTGGCGCACTCGCTGGACGCCTACTTCATCCGCCCCGGGGACGCCCACCATGACATCGAGTACGAGGTGGAGGCCCTGCGAGACGGCGGCGCATTCTCCTCACGGCGGGTCACGGCAGTACAGGACGGCCGGGCCATCTTCGCGATGTCCTCGTCCTTCCATGTCCTGGAGCCAGGCCTTGACCACGGAGATCCCGAGCCGGTGGGGGTTCCAGGCCCCCAGGACTGCCGTCCGTTCATCGACGTCGCGCAGGAGCGCTACGGAAACGGAGCGCTGTGGCACGAGTGGGATGCCCTTGAGGTGCGCTTCGCGGGCGACTCCAGCGACGGCGGCGGCATCGAACCGGCCAATCATCGGGCACATATGCGGGTCTGGGTGAGAACCACCGACCCGCTGCCCGACGAGATCGGCATTCACCAGGCGATCCTGGCCTATCTGTCCGATCTCACATTGCTGTCGGTGTCCACGATTCCCCACAATGTCGCATTCCTGTCCCAGCAGCTGCAGATCGCCAGCATCGACCACGTCATGTGGTTCCATCGCCGTCCGCGCGCGGACCAGTGGCTGCTCTACGACATGCTCTCGCCCTCGGCCAGCAATTCGCTGGGGCTGTCCACCGGGCGGCTCTTCCAGGACGGACGCCTCATCGCCTCCTGCGCCCAGGAGGGGCTCATCAGGGTGGTCAAGGACCGTCCGGCACTGACCTGAGACAGCTGGCGGGGGAATTCGCATGGCCGCTCGTGTTGCTGCGCAACGATGCGCAGCAACACGAGCGGGGTCCGGGACTCGAGTCCCGGACCCCGCTCGGCAGTCGGCGCGGTTGGATGTCAGGCGGCAGAGGTGGCGCGTAGCTGGTTGAGCGCGGCCCGCTCGATCTGGCGCACCCGCTCTGCGGTGATACCCCACACTGCCCCGATGTCCGAGAGCTTCGCCTGCCGGCCGTCGAGCAGGCCGTAACGCCGGCGCATGACATCGGCCGAGCGATCGTCGAGGTCGGACAGCATCGCCTCAAGGCGGGTGCGATCCTCGGCGTCCAGTACCAGCTCGTCGGGGCCCGGCGCGGTCTCGCGGGCAATGAGATCACCCAACGAGGTGTCGCCATCGTCCTCGACAGGGGCGTCGAGGCTGATGTGTTCACGTGAATAGCGGATGAGGTCGATGACCTTCGCCTCGTCGACTCCCAGCTCTGCGGCGATCTCGGCCGTCTCGGGTTCGCGTCCGAGCTTGCGCTCCAGATTGCGCCGCACCGCCGAGATCTGGTTGACCTGCTCGGCGACGTGCACCGGTAGCCGCACGATGCGTCCCTGCTGGGCAATGCCGCGACTGATGGCCTGCCGGACCCACCAAGTGGCATAGGTGGAGAACTTGAATCCCTTCGCATAGTCGAACTTCTCCACGGCTCGGATCAGTCCGGTGTTCCCCTCCTGAACCAGGTCGAGCAGCGGCATCTGGCTGCGCCCGTACTTGCGGGCGACCGACACCACGAGCCGAAGGTTCGCACGGACAAAGTGCTGCATGGCGCGTTCACCTTCGTCGGCGATGGCGCGCAGCTCGTCCTCGCTCGCCTCGACATCGCTCTCGACGGTGCCACGCAGAATCGCCTGGGCGTACTGTCCGGCCTCGATGAGCCTGGCCAGGTCGACTTCCTCGGCGGCGCTCAGCAGCGGCGTCTTGGCGATTGACTCCAGGTAGAGGCCGACGGAGTCCTTGCCGTCGATGCCGTCGGTGCTGCGCACACGAGTTTTCGAATCCATGGGCTTTCCTTCCGTGTCCTCGACAGTGTTCAACGTGAATCTGTGACAGATCCATCCCAGAACGCCGAAGGAATTTGAAAAGAGTACGAGTTGCGGGTATGGCTGCGACCCTGGTCTGACCTCGCACCGCGCGGGCGGCACCTCAGAGGCACGGGCTCTGGTCACCGGGCCAGGGTCGAGCGACCCGATGGGCCACCCTACGCCGTTTCGCCCGATAAGGCCTACCTGAGTTGGGTACCGTACCGCTGCGTGTCACACTTGAGCAGGTGCACTCTTGACAGCAGCTGGCTCGTGCACACCCTGACCGCGGTGGTCAACAGCCAGCCCCTCGTATGTGGAAGGTCCCTTGTGACGGCTCGCGCGAAAGCTACGACTTCGACCGGCGATTCCTCGGTGAAGGAGGCGACACCCGAAACACCCCAAGGTGACGTGGCGGTGACGAGCCGCAAGAAGACTTCGACGAAGGCCTCACGCGCATCCCGCACGACCAAGGCCGCCAAGACGGCCACCACGAGCGCTGCCTCGCTCACGCAAGCCATCCATGGCAAGGACAAGGGGACCGTCGAGCAGGGCGGGGTCGAGGTCACCTTCGAGCGCCAGGGCGACGACATCGTGGTGCGTGCCGGAGGCAAGAAGCGCAATCTCGACGATGTCGACGATTCGAAGTTCGACAAGCACCAGGCCGAGAAGGACGAGGCCAAGATCAATGCCGAGGACCAGGGTTTCAGCCTCTCGGACACCGACGACGACGACGAGCCCGAGCAGCAGGTCACCGTCGCCGGCGCCACGGCGGACCCGGTCAAGGATTATCTCAAGCAGATCGGCAAGGTGGCGCTTCTCAACGCCGAACAGGAGGTCGACCTGGCCAAGCGCATTGAGGCCGGCCTGTTCGCCGACGAGCAGCTCAGCCAGGCTGACAAGGCCGTGCCGGCAGCTGATCTCGAGGACTACGAGTGGATTGCCCAGGATGGGCACCGCGCGAAGAACCATCTGCTCGAAGCCAACCTGCGGCTGGTCGTGAGCCTGGCGAAGCGCTATACCGGCCGAGGCATGCTCTTCCTCGATCTCATCCAGGAGGGCAATCTCGGCCTCATCCGCGCCGTCGAGAAGTTCGACTACACGAAGGGCTACAAGTTCTCCACCTACGCCACCTGGTGGATCAAGCAGGCCATCACGCGCGCCATGGCCGACCAGGCCCGCACCATCCGCATTCCGGTGCACATGGTGGAAGTGATCAACAAGCTGGCCCGGGTGCAGCGCCAGATGCTTCAGGACCTGGGCCGTGAGCCCACCCCCGAGGAGCTTGCCCAGGAACTCGACATGACCCCGGAGAAAGTGGTCGAGGTGCAGAAGTACGGCCGCGAGCCGATCAGCCTGCACACTCCGCTGGGCGAGGACGGCGACTCCGAGTTCGGGGATCTTATTGAGGACTCCGAGGCCATCGTGCCGGCCGACGCGGTGAACTTCACCCTCCTGCAGGAGCAGCTGCACGATGTGCTCGACACGCTCAGTGAACGCGAGGCTGGGGTCGTCTCGATGCGTTTCGGGTTGACCGACGGACAACCCAAGACCCTCGACGAGATCGGCAAGGTCTACGGCGTCACCCGCGAGCGGATCCGCCAGATCGAATCCAAGACCATGAGCAAGCTTCGCCATCCCAGCCGCTCGCAGGTGCTGAGGGACTATCTGGACTGAGCCAGCCCCGACAGGTGGACCACGAGCTCAGGAGAATGAAGGCGGGCCCGGCGAGGAACTCGCCGGGCCCGCCTTCATCGGGTTGAGGAGCGGGCCACACCACGGGCTGGCCCTGTCGTCGTGGCGTGGGCTCAGTAACCCAGCGAGCTGATGATGGCCTTGAGCGTTGCCGCCGAGGTGTCCAGAGCGCCACGCTCGGCCTTTGACATCGGAGTGGGGACAGCGCGGATGACACCCTGGTTGCTCAGCAGGGTGGGCACCGAGAGGGCCACCCCGGAGATGCCGTAGTAGTCGTCCAGGATGCTGGAAACCGGCATGAGGGTTCGACTGTTCGACAGCAGGCGCTCGATGAGATTCGCACCGGACAGGCCGATGGCATAGTTGGTGGAACCCTTGCCCTCGATGACGTGGTAGGCAGCCTGCGCCACGTCCTCGGCGATCTGGGTGGTCACGTCGTCGGTGAAGGGGTGGTTGCCCTCGTCGTCGACCCAGTCCTTGATGGGGACGAGACCGATCGTGGCGCTCGACCACAGGGCGAACTCGGAGTCACCGTGCTCGCCGGCCATCTCGGCATGCACATTGTTCTCGCGGACATTGGCGCGCTGGGCGATGATGTGCCGCAGGCGCGCCGTGTCGAGGCTGGTGCCGGTGGAGAAGATGCGGCTGGCGGGCAGGCCGCTGATCTTCTGGCCCACGACGGTGAGCACATCGCAGGGATTCGTGACGATGACGATGATCGCGTCGGGGGCCACATTGAGCACCTTGGGAATGATGTCGCCAATGATCTTTGCATTGACATCGGCCAGGTCGAGGCGGGTCTGACCGGGACGCTGCGGAGCCCCTGAGGTGATGACGACAATGTCGCTGTCGCGCAGGACCTCGGGGTCAGCGCCCCCGGTAACTTCCGCACCGGCGTAGATCGTGCCGTGAGCGAGATCGGCGACCTGGGCGTTGACGCGCTTCTCGTCGATGTCGTACACCGCGATCCGCGGCACAACACCGCGAATGATCGTGGCATAAGCCATCGCCGAGCCCACCTGGCCCGCACCGACAATTCCTACCTTGGGAAGATCACTCACGACATGGGTCGTGGCCATTGAGACTCCTTACTGAAGGTGACTGATTCCGGCAGGAGCCGGAACCGGCTGGAAGCGGCCGCGCCCAATGGCTCGGCCAAAGCCGCGCAGGCGAGCGTCGAATGCTGTCGCACGACTGCCACAGTTCGTCACATCGCCAGTGCGGCGTTCCGGCCTCAGTCTAGAAGACCGGCGTCACCCTCAAGCCTCACAGCAACCTGCTTGATCTTCTCGGCATGTGCGCGGGCGTGGTGCGCGCAGAACAACAACTCGCCGCCGTTGGCCAGAAGCACTTTGAGGTGCGCCCGGGCGCCGCATCGATCGCAGCGGTCGGCCGCGGTCAGCTGGGTGCTGTCGAATGCTGTTGTACTCACGTGGCCAGCGTACGCGGACCCGCCTGGCAGCCAAGCAGGCATGCCACGCCGTGGGCGGAAAACGACCCCTCTGGTGGATCGACGGTTCAGCCGCTATGCTCCACCGGCTGTTCCAGGACTCGCTGTTCCAGGACCAGCTGTTCGGGGTGCTCGAAGTGCCAGGTCTCGGCGATGAGACCGTCGCGGAGCCGGTGCATGTCCATCGCGTCGAAGGAGCCAGCCCGGTGCGTCGGCGCGAGGCCGGCGAGACCGGACACGAAGACACCCGAGAGGCGGCTGCGGCACACGACGAGATCACCCTGCGCGACAGTGGCCAGCCGGTCGATGCGCAGATCCGACAGTGCAGCGCGGGTGTCGCGCACGCCGGCGATGAAGCCGGACACATCGGGGGTGTGGCCTGGATCTGCCGGGTGGTTGCGCCAGTCCGGCGCGAGCACCTGCCGCATCCGTTCCGGATCGCCGGTGGCGAAGATCTCGTAGAAGGCGTCGACCGCGCCACGATCTGGCTGATCCGCTGCCATGGCGCTTGACCCCCCCGGTTCAGGTGGGCCGCGCGGATGACGCCGACCCATGGGACCTACTGGGCCCCCCGACAGCCTAACTGCAGCGGTGGCCCACCGTCTGCAGGCCCTGGGCGGTGGGCCCAGCGTCGAGCGTCCTGGGCGTCGAGCATCCCTGGGCGTCGAGCATCCTGGGCTGACGTCGCACTCCCACTAGGCTTGCCCGCGTGTCGACCAACAGAACCGTGCAGGAAGGCCCCGAGCTGAGCGCCGCCTATGGCGCCAAGAATCTCCTCGTCCTGGAAGGGCTCGAGGCAGTGCGCAAGCGCCCTGCCATGTACATCGGCACCACCGACACGCGCGGACTCATGCACTGCCTGTGGGAGATCATCGACAATGCCGTGGACGAGGCGCTCGCCGGGTTCGGCGACCACATCGATGTTCGCCTCGACGCCGATGGATCGATCAGCGTCCGCGACGTGGCTCGCGGCATTCCGGTCGACACCGAGCCGCGAACCGGTCTCAGCGGGGTGGAGGTGGTCTTCACCAAGTTGCATGCCGGTGGCAAGTTCGGCGCGGGCAGCTATGCCGCGGCTGGCGGCCTGCACGGCGTCGGGGCCTCGGTGGTCAATGCGCTCAGTTCGCGTCTCGATGTCGAGGTGGACCGAGGCGGCAAGACCTGGGCGATGAGTTTCCGGCGCGGACACCCCGGCATCTTCGCGGGGGAGGGTCCCGACGCGCCTTTCACCCCCGGCAGCGGGCTGCGTGTGGTCGGAAAGACCGCGAGATCCGCGACTGGCACCCGCATTCGCTACTGGCCAGATCGCCAGATCTTCCTCAAGGACGCCCAGCTCTCGCTGGACCAGCTCCTGGGGCGGGCGCGCCAGACCAGCTTCCTGGTTCCCGGGCTGACCATCGAGGTGACGGATGCGCGGGGGGAGGTGCCTCAGACCACCGCCCTGCGTCACGAGGGTGGAATCAGCGAGTTCGTCGACTTCCTCACCGAGGGCTCGCCGCTCACCGGCATCCTGCGCCTGCGCGGCGCCGACTCGTTCACCGAAACTGTGCCGATGCCCGACGCTCACGGCCAGATGATCTCCGCTGAGGTCGAGCGACGTCTCGACGTGGACATCGCGCTGCGCTGGTCCACCGGATACGACACCGTCGAGCGTTCCTTCGTCAACATCATCGCCACCCCCAAGGGAGGCACCCACGTGCAAGGCTTCGAACGTGGCATGGTGCGTGCCTTCGCGAAGGCGCTCGACGGCACCCGGCTGCTCAGGAGCGGCGAAGAGGTCACCAAGGAAGACATCCTGGAAGGCCTCACGGCAGTGGTCACCGTACGGCTTCCCGAGCCCCAGTTCGAGGGGCAGACGAAGGAGGTGCTCGGTACCCCGCCGGTCGCCCGTCTCGTGACCCGAATCGTCGAGACCGAGTTGGCGGACTATCTCACCGCAACGAAGGCGTCGACCCGCCAGGAGGCCCGCGCCCTCATGGACAAGGTCGTGACCGCCTCGCGCACCAGGGTCGCGGCGCGCGCCCATCGCGAGAACCAGCGGCGCAAGAACGCCTTGGAGTCCTCGAGCCTGCCGCCCAAACTCAAGGACTGCCGAAGCAGCGACGGCGAGCGCAGCGAGTTGTTCATCGTCGAGGGCGATTCCGCGTTGGGCACCGCCTCGCGGGCCCGCAACTCCGAGTTCCAGGCACTGCTGCCGATCCGAGGCAAGATCCTCAACGTGCAGAAGGCCTCGCTCGGCGACATGCTGAAGAACGCGGAGTGCGCGGCGATCATCCAGGTGGTGGGCGCGGGCTCGGGAAAGTCCTTCGACATCGATCAGGCGCGCTACGGCAAGATCATCTTCATGGCCGACGCGGACTCCGATGGTGCGCACATCCGCTGCCTACTCGCCACGCTGTTCTTCCGGTACATGCGCCCCATGGTGGCAGCCGGCCGGGTGTTCAGCGCCGTTCCCCCGCTGCACCGTTTCGAGCTGACCAACCCCAAGAGGGGGATGGAGCGGTACATCTACACCTATTCCGATCCCGAGTATCAGCGCACGATGGCCCAGCTCACCTCCAAGGGCGTGCACTTCAAGGAACCGCAGCGGTACAAGGGTCTCGGCGAGATGGATGCCGATCAGCTGGCGGACACCACGATGGATCCGCGGCACCGTCTGCTGCGAAGGATCACCCTGGACGATGCCGAATCGGCCGCTGCCACCTTCGAACTGCTCATGGGCTCGGAAGTGGCCCCCCGCAAGGACTTCATCGTGCAGGGCGCCTATCAGCTCGACGAGGATCGGATCGACGTATAAGTCCCGTTCAGCTCCTTTCCGCCGGGCCGGCGGGCACGCACCGGGAGAAGCAGCCGGCGGGCACGCACCGGGAGAAGCAGGGGGACAGGGGTCGACACGATGTCGCTCACCGTTCACCTGAGCGCTCTACGGTGAGGAGGTGAGTTCTCAGATCGATGCTGCCGCGCCAGCGTCGGCCCTTGGGGCCGCCGGCCCGGCGACGAGGAAGAAGATCACCGCCTGGGCGCTGTGGGACTGGGGCACCCAGCCGTGGGCCAGCGTCGTCACCACCTTTGTCTTCAGTGTCTATCTGGTGAGCAGCCATTTCGGCACCGCCAACCACACGGCCCTGGTGCAGTCGGTCTGCCTGACGAGCGCCAGCGTCATCATCGCGCTCACCGCCCCGCTCTCCGGCCAAGGCGCCGACCGTAGCGGCCACACGATGCGCACCCTGAGATGGCTCACGTGGGGGCTCGCGATCATCACCGCCAGCCTTGTCGTGGTGGCCCCCTCCCCGGCCTGGCTGTGGCCGGGATTCCTGCTCGTCGCAGCGGGCACGATCCTGTCCGAGATCGCGTCGGCGAGCTACAACGCCGCGATTGACCAGGTCGCTACGCCCGGCAATGTCGGGCGGATCTCCGGCTTCGGCTGGGGAATGGGATATCTCGGGGGGATCGTCGCGCTGCTCGCGATCTACTTCGCCTTCATCGCCCCCGAGGTGGGCCTGTTCGGCGTGAGCGGCACCAACAGCATGGACATCCGGGTGTCCATGCTGTTCTGCGCGGTATGGATCGTGGTGTTCACGGCCCCGATCTTCCGCACTCTGCGCGACCAGCCCCCTCGCGAGCCGGTGCCCCGCCTGGGCATCGTCGGCTCCTACCGCCGGCTCTTCGCCAGCATCGCCGGCCTGTGGCGCACCCATCGCACCATCGTGTGGTTCCTGCTGGCCTCGGCGTTGTTCCGCGACGGTCTCAACGGCATCTTCATCTACGGTGGCGCGATGGCGCAGAACACCTTCGGGTTCAGCGCCTCGCAGGTGCTCATCTTCGGCGCCGCCGCCAACATCGTCGCCGGGGTGGCAACGATCCTCATGGGCAGGCTGGACGACCGGATCGGTCCCAAGCCGGTGATCGTCATCTCCTTGGTGGCGCTCATCGTGCTGGCCATGGCGGTCTTCTTCCTCCATGACCGGGGCCAGGCGATGTTCTGGGTGCTGGGCCTCATCCTGTGCCTGTTCGTGGGGCCGGCCCAGGCGGCCTCGCGCAGCTATCTGGCACGGCTCATCCCGGCCGGCATGAGCGGTGAGGTCTTCGGCCTGTACGCCACCACCGGGCGGGTCGCCTCGCCGCTGTCGCCCGCGCTGTTCGGATTGTTCGTCACCATCGGGATGGCGGTGACCGGTACCTCCAACGCGCAGTACTTCGGAATCATCGGCATCGCCATCGTGCTTCTCGCCGGGCTCATCGCGCTCATCCCAGTGGGTCGGCACGAGGCCGGGCGGCCGGCTGCCGGGTAAGTGCCTGTCGGTCTGCTCACGCCAGCTGGCTGAGCCGCCCGTCGTCGACGTCGTAGAGAAAGCCGCCGATGGTGGCCCGCGGGCCGACGAGCGGGTGGGCGCGCAGCTTGGCGACGTCTGCGCTGACCCGCGCAGGCTGATCGGGATCGGCTCCGAAGGTGCACCACGAGGCGTCATCGCCTGTCGCGGCGGCGATTTTCGCGAACACCGCCTGATCGTCGCCACCGGCCATGGCGCAGCGGGTGTGCTCCACGACGCAGATCCGGTTCACCCGCAGCAGCTGAACGGCGAGAATGAGGCCGTTGAGTGCACCCTCATCCAGATGCCCGCCGGGATTGCGCAGCACCTTGGCGTCGCCGGTCGAGAGCCCGAACATCGCCAGCGGCTCCAGCCGGGCGTCCATACAGGTGAGGATCGCCACCCCCCGCACGGCGTAGGGCGCTGCACCCTTGAGAGCGAAGTCACGGGCATAGCCGGCGTTGGCGGCGAGGAGATCATCGAAATCGGGCACGGCCCACAGGCTAGCGATGCGAGGCTGGATCCGGGCCTGGCACAGGGCACCGATCGCTGAGGGCCGAAGCGTGTTGTCCCTGCGCATGTCTGGCGCGCGATCGGGTAGTGAAGGGCGCTGATGCCTGGCCGGATTGTGTTCACCCGGCAAGCCCTACGGGGCCCTGCCGGCCCCGGCCCAGCTTCAGCACCTCGTACATGAGCTCGTGCAGGGGAGTGGGCACGCCGGCGTCACGGCCATATCGCACCACCGCCCCCAGCTGCGGGTCCAGTTCGCTGGGCCGGCCGGCCATGAGATCGCGCTGCAGCGAGGTCGTGGCGGCAGGTGGCTCGGACTCGATGAAGGCCATTGTGCGCTCGACGACCTCATCGGCCATCGACACGCCGCGCGCCGCAGCGATCTCGCGGATCTCGCGGATCGCGGAGACCAGCACCCGCCGCAGACCCGGACGGCTGAGCAGCTCACCGATCGGCACGCCCGAGAGGGCACCGAGTCCGCCGGCCGGGACGACGATCATCGACTTCTCCCACAGCAACTCCCATACGTCGCGCGGGGCGGGCGAGGGGATCTGCGCTGCGATGAGCGCTGCGCGCAGTGCGGCGATCCGCGCGGTGGGCTCGTTGTGCCATTCGCCGACCTCCAGAGAGCCGGGGCCGCCGACATGGCTGACCAGTCCTGGCTCGAGGGCCTGAGCGAAGACTTTCACCACCCCGGGCAGGGTGTGCTCGCGCCCGACGACACTCGCGGTGAGCCGCGGGCCGTCGACGCCGTTCTGCGTGGTGACGACACCGGTCCCCGAGCCGATGAGGGCGCCGGCTGGCTCCAGGGCGTCGATGACCTGGGTGGCCTTCACGCAGCACAGCACGATGTCGACTGGACCGATGTCGGAGCTGTCCTCGGCGGCGTGTACAGGGATCACCTGCCGGCGTGCCCCGCTGACGAGCGTGAGACCCTGCGAGCGAAGCACGTCGAGGGTACGACCCCGGGCCACGAAATGGACGTCCTGGCCGCAAGCGACCAGCTTGGCGCCGAAGAAGCCGCCAATGGCACCGGCGCCGATGATGGCGATTCTCATGCCTCCAGCTTCCCACGCGGAGCCCCGTCAGGGGCGGAGCCGTGTGGGGGTGGAGCCCCGTCAGGGGCGGAGCCGTGTGGGGGTGGAGCCCCGTCAGGGGCGGAGCCGTGTGGGGGTGGAGCCCCGTCAGGGGTGGAGCCGTGTGGGGGTGGAGCCCCGTAAGGGGTGGAGCCGTGTGGGGGTGGAGCCCCGTAAGGGGTGGAGCCGTGTGGGGGTGGAGCCCCGTAAGGGGTGGAGCCGTGTGGGGGTGGTGCTCAGTGCGGCATCACCCGCGAGCTGACGGCGGCAAGTGCCTGGGCCAGGGGGGTGCCCGAGCCGTCGCGCCGGCCGGTTGCCGGTGGTATCTGGACGGGGATTCCGCTCGAGCTCGCCGCCACCGCCGGTTGCGGGCCCACCCAGGCCAAGGTCAGGGCGTCCTCGCCGCGGAGGAACCGGTGACAGCGCACTCCGCCGGTGGCCCGGCCCTTCGCCGGGTACTGATCCAGGCTCGTCACCTTGACGGTGCCCGCCTCGGTGCCGGGCAGCGCCGTGGACGAGCCCGCTGCGGTGACGACGACGGCGTCGGTGCTCGGGCTGACGCCGAACCAGATGGCCGAGGCGCCATCGGCCAGCCGGATGCCGGCCACCCCGTGACCACCGCGGCCCTGCGGGCGCACGAGTGACGCCGGGAAGTGCAGCAGCTGTGCGTCCGAGCTGACGAACACCAGCTCGTCGCATTCGTCGACCAGCTCGGCGGCGCCCACCAATTCGTCGCCGGCGGCGAGCGAGATGACCTCCCAGGCGTCCTTGGTGAGCACCTCCGGGACCACTCGCTTGACGATGCCGCGACGCGTCCCCAGCGCGAGCCCGGCGGAGTTCGGGTCGAGGGAGCACAGCGCGATGACGTGCTCGTTCTTGCCGAGCGCGAGCAGCTCGCGGGCACGCGAGCCACCTCGCAGGCTCGGCGCGTTCGCCGTGCTGACCACCTCCGGCAGATCGATGGCGTGGGCGCGCAGCAGCCGGCCATGGTTGGTGATGACGCCGAAGTCGGAGTGGGCGCTCGTGGCGACCGCCGACACGATGACGTCGTGAGCTGAGCGTGGTCCGGCATCGGGTAGGCCAGGGCGGTCCTCGGCGCGGTTCATTCGTGCCATGAGGCCGGTTGAGCTGAGCATCACCCAGCACGGGTCATCGGGCACTTCCAGAGGCGTCGCGCCGGCCGGTGGCACCCGGGTGGCCTCGAGCAGCACGGTGCGCCGGGCGGTGCCGAACTTCTTCGAGATCGCCCGCAACTCGTCGCGCACCTGGGCCCGCAGCTTCTGGGGGTCTGCGATGAGGCCTGACAGCTCGGCGATGCGACGCTGCAGATCATCGCGCTCGGCCTCCAGCTCGAGGCGCGAGAGCCTCGTGAGGCGGCGCAGCTGGAGGTCGAGGATGTAATTCGCCTGCACCTCGTCCAGCTCGAAGGCCTCCATGAGCCGCGTGCGGGCGGTGGGCACGTCGTCGCTGGAGCGGATGATGGCGATGACATCGTCGATGCCGACCATAGCCAGGAGCAGGCCCTGGACGATATGCAGCCGGTCCTGTGCCTTGCGCAGCTGGAACTGCGCCCGCCGCAGGCATACCTCGAGGCGGTGGTCGAGATAGACCTGCAGCATCTGTTTGAGGCCCATGGTGCGCGGCTGCCCATCCACGAGGGCCACCGCATTGATGCCGAACGAGTCCTCGAGCTTGGTATGGCGGAAGAGCTGGTCGAGCAGCGCCTCGGGGTTGATGCCGTTCTTCACTTCGATGACCAGCCGCAGCCCGTTCGCTAGGTCGGTGAGGTCCTTGATGTCGGCGATGCCGGAGATCTTCTTCGCCTGCACCAGGTGCTTGATCTGCTCCATCACCTTCTCGGGGCCCACCCCGAAGGGCAGTTCGGTGACCACGATGCCGCGTCGACGTGGGCTGACCTGCTCGATGCGGGTGCTGGCCCGGATCTTGAAGATGCCGCGCCCGGTGGCATAGGCGTCGCGGATCCCCGCCAGACCGATGATCTTCCCGCCGGTCGGCAGATCGGGCCCGGGGATGAAGGACATGAGGGTGTCGAGTTCGGCATCGGGGTGGGCGAGCAGGTGTACGAGCGCTTGGACGACCTCGGCGAGATTGTGGGAGGGGATGTTCGTGGCCATCCCGACCGCGATGCCGGTGGCGCCGTTGACCAGCAGATTGGGGAACGCGGCCGGCAGAACCGAGGGCTCGAGTCCCTTGCCGTCGTAGTTGGGGCGGAAGTCGACGGTGTCCTCGTCGAGGCCCTCGAGCATCGGCAGAGCGGCCGGGTTGAGGCGGCATTCTGTGTAGCGCATCGCGGCCGGCCCGGCATCGAGCGAGCCGAAGTTGCCGTGCCCGTCGACGAGCTGCAGGCGCATCGACCAGTCCTGGCCCATCCGCACCAAGGCGTCGTAGATCGCCGAGTCGCCGTGCGGATGGAGCTTGCCCATCACCTCACCGACCACGCGGGCGCACTTGACGAAGGCATGGTCGGGCAGCAGGTGCTGCTCGTGCATGCCGTACAGGATGCGTCGCTGCACCGGCTTGAGGCCGTCGCGGGCGTCCGGGAGGGCGCGGGAGTAGATGACCGAGTAGGCGTACTCCAGATAGGAGTTCTCCATCTCCTGGGTGACGTCGACGTCGATGATGCGTTCCTCGAAGTCGTCCTCGGGCTCGGCTGTCTTGCTGGCTGCCATATGCGGTGAAGCTCCTTGTTGTGTTCAGTTCTGGGCCCGGCCAGTCTCCCGGCGGCGCGGACCCGGCCGGCATCGCCGTGGGTTCAGGCGCTCACGTCAACGACGATGCGTCCGTGGGACTGCCCCCCGAGCAACTGCGCGCTCGCCTCGACGGCCTCGCCGAGCGCAACGGTTCGGGTCAGCGCTTCGAGGGCCCCCACGTCGACCCTCTCGGCAAGCAGCGCCCAGGCAGCCTGCCGCGCCGCGTAGGGGGCCTGCACCGAATCGATGCCGGCAAGGGTGACCGCGCGCAGGATGAAGGGCATCACGGTGGCGGGCAGATCGGTGGAGGCCGCCAGCCCGCAGGCAGTGACGGTGCCCTGGTAGCGGGTCTGCGCGAGGGCATTGGCGAGCACGGTCCCTCCCACCGTGTCCACCACACCGGCCCAGCGCTGCTTTTGAAGGGGACGCCCAAGTGTGCCCAGTTCCTGGCGGTCGACGATCTGGGCTGCGCCCAGCCCGATGAGATAGTCACTGAACTCGTCCACCCGCCCGGTGAGCGCCGCGACGTGGTGGCCCAGGGCGGACAACAGCATGACCGCCACCGAGCCGACACCGCCGGTGGCGCCGGTCACGAGGATGGGCTCGTCGCGCGAGGATTCGACGCCCGCCTGGGCGATGCGCAGCACGCTCAGTGCAGCGGTGTATCCGGCTGTTCCCAGCGCGGCGGCCTGACGGGCGGTGAGCTCCCCGGGCAAGGCGACGAGTGCCTCGGCCGGCGGCCGGGCCAGCGCGCCCAGGCCTCCATGGCGGGTCTCCGACATGCCTGCGCCGTTGGCGAGCACCTGCTGGCCTCGATGCCAGCGTGGCGACGAGGATTCCACGACGGTCCCGACCAGATCGATACCGGCGATCAGCGGGGTGGTGCGCACCACCCCGGGACGTCCGGTGAGGACGAGCGCGTCCTTGTAATTGATGCTCGAATAGTTCACCTCGACGGTGACCGGCCCCTCGCCGAGATCGCTGGCAGGGAAGTCCTCGATGCCTGCGGTATTGACAGGCGCACCGGGCGCGCTGTGCTCGCCCGCAGCGCGGACAACGATCGATCGTGGCACGGCTGACCTCCTGAACCGGGTGGATGACTGGGACGAATGCTATTCCAGCGCGCCGACACGCTGCGCCCCTCGATGAGCTGGTGAGCGGTGGCGGGGCTCAGTCCTTCTCGCCGGCCCGCCGGGCCGGTTCGAGCACCTCGCGCAACGCCGGCCACAGCTCATCGCCATCGGCACCTGTGACCAGCGGAGCCTGCGAGGGCGTCCATTCCAGATGGGCGCTGTCCACGAGGACGGTGACGGTGCCGTGCGCAAGCATCTGCTCGGCTGCGGTGAGGGTGCGGATGGCGATGGCGCGCACCCTGCCGGGGTGCAGATCGGCGAACTCGCGATACAGGACCGGATCGTGTTGGCCGTTGTCGCCCACCAGCACCCAGGAGATATTGGGGAAGTCTCGGGCAAGCTCGCCCATCGAGTAGCGCTTGTGGTCCGGGCCGGAGCGGAACCAGCCGGTGTTCGTCGGGCCCAGATCGGTGAGCAGCATCGCCCCGCGGGGATAGCCGTGGCGCGCCATGAAGCGTCGCAGGAACGGCACCGAGGTCCAGGCGCCGGTCGAGACATAGACCACGGGGGCGCCCGGGTGCTCGGCGAGCAGATGCTGGTACATCCTCGCCATCCCAGGCACCGCCTGCCGATTGCCCTCCATCTGGACGAAGCTGTTCCACGCCGCCAGGACGATGCGCGGGAGCGAGGTGGAGATGATGGTGTCGTCGATGTCGGAGATGATGCCGAAGCTCTCGTCGCTGGCGACCACCTGCACCGGGGCATCCACCGGCTGAGCGCCAGGGGCTTCCAGGCGCACCTTGTGCCATCCGGGGCTGAGCTGGTGGGCCTTGACGGTCATATCGATATAGCCCTGCCGGTCGCTGCGCAGGTGCAGCGTCTCGCCGGCCAGGCGCAGCACGGCGTGGCCGTGCTGGACCGGCAGTCCGACGAAGTTGCGCCACCCCCGGCGGTTGAGCCACGCCGCAGCGTAGCCAGGCAGCGCTCGCTCGGCGTGCGGCGGGTTGAGCACGATCCGGGCCAGGACCCGGATGTGATCCTCGGTTCCGTAGCCGGTGTAGGGAACAAGGGCCTCATGCCATCCCCGCCGGCGCAGCGCCCGTGCGATGACGCGGGTGAGAAAGTCCTCGACGCGCGTGCCGATGAAGGGGCGATGCTTCATGGCCCCCACCCTAACGGGAAGGCCGGGTGCCGGCGGATGGTGGCAAGATGGGCCCGTGACGACCGCGCCCGTGAGCAACCTGCCCGACGACCTGGTCCGCTGGATCAACGACTGCGGCTTCTTCCCGCAACTGGTCGTCGATGCCGTGGAGCAGTCTCTCGCCGGTGAGGAGGTTGCCGATTTCGTGGTCCAGCACGAGGCGGTCGTGGCAACCGACGAAATCCTGCGTCATCTCACTGTGCTCGTGCTCACTGCCAACCGGCTGCTCGTGGTACACACCGATGAGCAGTCCGACGAGCGGGGCCAGAACATGGCTGTGACAAGCACCGAATCGGTGCCGCTGGATCTCATCGGAGTCGTCTCGCTGAGCCGGGCGGTGTCGAATCCGGAGAGATACGGCACCGACGCGAGCATCATCAGGGAGATCGTCCTGACGATCGGCTGGGGTGCGGTGCGTCATTTCGAGATCGTCCCTGCACACTGTTCCGATCCCGAATGCCAGGCCGAGCACGGCTTCGATGCCGACGAGGTGAACGAGGACATCACGATGCGGATGAGTCCCACTGCGGACGACCCCGCCTCGGTCGCCCGGCTCGAGGGATTTGCCACGCGCCTGCAGCGCGAGGTGCCGGCCCGGCGATTGCAGCGATGAGCGGACCGCTGCCCGCCGCTCCCGACTATGGGCACAACACCCTCGCCGAGGTGTTGGGCGCTGTCGCCTGCAGGCTCGGTGCCGGCGGGCACGACCCCTGGGGATTGCCGAAGGCCCGCGGTTACGTCGTGCTGCTCGTCGACGGCCTGGGCTGGCATCAGCTGCGCCGCCATCTGTCGATCCTCGAGTACTTTCCCGAGCTGCTGGGCGAGGCGCGCCCGATCAGCGCCGCCGTGCCCTCGACGACCGCGGTGTCATTGACCACACTGGGGACCGGCCTGCCGCCGGGCCAGCATGGCATCGTGGGGTACACCTTCCGCACTGCACCGGGCGGAAGGGTGCTCAACGCCCTTCACTGGGGATCCGGAGATCCCCAGCCCGAGCTCTTTCAGCCCCACCCCACCTGGTTCCAGCGTCTCGAGCAGGCCGGGGTCGCGGTGAGCACCGTTGCCCGTGCCAAGTTCTCCGATTCCGGGCTCACCCGTGCCGGACTGCGCGGAGGCAGCTACCACCCGGTCGACGATGTCGGCACCCAGCAGCGCATCGAGGAGATCTGCCGTACCGTCGCCACACCTGGCCCAGCCCTCGCCTATGTCTACGAGGGCGATCTCGATCACTCCGGGCACGCCTTCGGGGTCGACTCCTCGCGCTGGCGCGCCTGCCTGGCGCGCATCGACCACGATCTGGAGCTGCTGCGCCGCGCCCTGCCCGGCGATGTCTGCCTGCTCGTCACCGGTGATCACGGGATGATCGACGTGCCAGCTGGTGCGCAGATCCTCTTCGAGGACGAGCCGCAGCTGCGCAGCGGGGTCGATCTGCTGTCGGGGGAGGGCCGGTTTCGTCAGCTCTACACCGGCTCTGCGGATGCGGTGGCCGCGCGCTGGTCGCGGTGTCTGGGGGACCGCGCGTGGGTGTGCACCCGCCGGGATGCCGCCGAGGCGGGCTGGTTCGGACCGGTGCTCGGCGCGTCCGCGGCCGGCAGGCTGGGCGATGTGCTCGTGGCGATGCGCGGAAATTGGGCGGTGATGACCACTGCCAGACCCCATGAGCTGGAGTTGATCGGCCAGCACGGATCGTTGAGCGATGAGGAGATGCGTGTGCCGCTGGTCGTTGACGAGGGCTGGGGTGGGCAGTCATGAGCGGAATGGATGCCAGCGCTCCTGCCACGGCCCAGCTGCTGTTCTTCAGCGGGCCGATGAATTCCGGCAAGTCGACCCTTGCCCTGCAGACTGCGCACACCCAGTCGGCCCACGACCGTCGGGGTCTGCTGTTCACCAGGCAGGATCGCAGCGGGGCGCCGGAGATCACCTCCCGGGTGGGGATGAGCCGGCCTGCGGTGGAGGTGGACGATGCGCTGGACTTCTGGGCGATGATCGTCAAGGAACTGACCTCGGGTGCGCGGATCGACTTCCTGGTCTGTGACGAGGTGCAGTTCTATACGCCGACCCACATCGATGAGCTCGCGCGGGTCGTCGACGAGCTGGGCATCGACGTCTTCTGCTTCGGGATCCTCAGCGATTTCCGCAGCCTGATGTTTCCCGGATCGCGTCGGCTCGTCGAGCTCGCCGATCGGGTGGAGACGATGCAGGTGCAACCGCTGTGCTGGTGTGGGGCACGCGGCACGATGAATGCGAGGGTGCGCGAGGGCCATCTGGTGAGGCAGGGTGAGCAGGTGCTCATTGCCGACACCGCCGAGGGCACGCCAGCCGGCCTGCACTACGAGGTGCTGTGCCGTAAGCACTTTCGGCTTGGCATGGGCCGTCCATTGCATGCCACCCTCAGTCCCCAGACTCTGCCCTTCGGATGAGCCCAGCTCGCCGCCTCGGCAGGGGGGAAGTGTCACTGCTTGTCGTGCGGGGGTTCACCCGACGACTCGGGGCGCGGGCCACCGAACATGATCTCGTCCCAGGTGGGCACGCTCGCGCGGTGGGCGCGCCGGCGCCGTGGGCTCTTCTTGCCGGCTGCAGGCGCAGGGCTGGTCGGGTTCTTCAGAGTCTCGGGGTGATGGGTGGTCTCCTTGGGCCCGAGTGCGTCCTGTTCGGGCGGTTCCGGGGCGTTCGAGCCGGCCGGTGGGCCAGCGGGTTGCGTCGCTGCCTGCGTGCTCGCTCGCTGCGTTGACCGGGGGGCTCCAGCGGATTCGTCGTGGTCCTCGGCGGGTGGCTCGCCGGTGGCGGTGGGGGTGTCCGCTATGTCGGCGGATGGCTCGCCGCCGAGATGGACGGGCCGCTCCAGCCCGGAATACACGTGCACCGAATCCTCGTCGAAGCCCGAGAGCATGTCGTAGAGCACATCCATGTCGGAGGGAGGATTCGGCACGATGTCGTAGATGCCGTCCGTCTCGCGCAGATTGTCGGTCGGCGAATTCCTCGGCCTTCGGCCGGTGTGGTTGGCGGCTGCCGCGGCATACAACTCCGCCAGTGCCGACCCACCGGCGATGATCGGCGTCTCGTCGTCCTGGACTGCCCGCACGAGCGCCAGCTCGTCATTGAGATCGACCGTGGGCTCGGTGTCGGGGTCGGTCTTGGTGCGGGGCCGCGGGGCCGGACGCTTGTGCTCCTGCGGCTCACCCACCAGCTTCTGCGCGTCGGAATTGACCGGGCTCACCGAACGACCTCGGGGATCGAAGTCGAAGAGCGCCTCGTGGCCCGCCGAACCGGACTGATAGGACAGCCTTACCGTCCAGTGCCGATCGGCGCGATCCTCCTCGCGCCAGGCGTCCCACAGCACCGAGGCGGGATCGACGCCCCTGTTCTCGAGCCGGGGCACGATGCTCTCGTCAAGCGAGATCGGGGTGCTCGGGCCGGTGGCTCGGCGTACCTGCGCGCTCTGCGCGAGGGCTGCCATGTGCTCGCGCTCGGCGAGCACCGGTGCCGCATATCCCTCGATGTCCCCGGTGGGCACCCCGGCGGCGCGCGCAACGTCTTCGAGAGACTCTCCCGCTCTGATGCGGGACTGGATCTCTCTCGGCGTCAATGCGCTGTCCATCTGGATCCCCCTGCATGGCGCCGGGGGACACAGCCCCGGCGCGTTCGTCGCTCTCGTGCCCGCCGCCGCGTCTCGACGGGGCATGGGACAAACCTACCGCGAGCGCGCGGCGAAGAACGCTCACCGGGAAGCCCCCGGCTGCCCGGAGGGAGGGCCGCCGGTTGCGCGGCTACCGGATCGGGTCCTAGAAACTGACGGGAACAGGGTTGCACTTCGGGGAACAATGGGTAAAATTCGGGCGTTCTGTGGGCGGCAGAACGAGCAGGTGCTCCGGATCGAGGTCCGGAACACCCGATGAGAAGCGGCCGGGTTCCTCCGGCTGCAGGTATTCGAAAGGGCACCATGGCGACTGATTACGATGCACCTCGCAAGTCTGAGGACGAGACACGTGAGGACTCGATCGAGGAGCTGAAGAGCCGACGCAACGACAAGAACTCCGGCAAGGTCGACGAGGACGAGGCTGAGGCCGCCGAGGCCTTCGAGCTGCCCGGGGCCGACCTCTCGCACGAGCAGCTCACCGTTCGTGTGCTGCCCCGTCAAGCAGACGAGTTCACCTGCGCCAGCTGCTTCCTCGTGAAGTCCCGCAGCCAGCTCGCGGAGACGCGGGGAAAGGACATGTACTGCATCGACTGTGTCTGAAACCTCCAATGGCACCCGGGCCAGGAGCCGGGACGCGATCTCGCTGTAGCACCGGGGTGGGTAAGCACTGGGTGGACAGACACAGGGTGGACAAGTACTGAAGTGGACAATGAGTGGGCCCATGCCGATCGGCATGGGCCCACTCATTGTCCGGCAGTGTCGTCATTGTCCGGCAGTGTCGTCCGGTTCTGCTCAGGCGTCCGTTCAGTCGTCCGTCCGCCCGGGAATGCGCCCCTGCACAGCACCCGGGCGGGCCATGAGCCAGTGGCTACACCGAGAAGGGAGCGCTCGCCGATCCGCGGTCCTTGGTGATGGGGTTGGTCTGACGAGCGGCCTTGCGCTGGATGAGCAGCTGGACCACGCTGATGAGGAGCGTGCTGAGGATCAGCCAGCTGATCGCCTTCGTGGCCGGCACCTGAGGATCGGAGGGGTCCGGAGGCTCTTCGCCGGTGACCCGACGCCAGCCACCCTTGAGCAGCCGCTGCCCGACCAGCGCGACGCCGGCGCTGGCCACCGCACCGAGGAGCTTGAACTGCAGGTTCTTGGGGGTTGCCATGGGCTCTCCGTTCGATGGTGCGGGCAAGACGTGGCGTCCACCTGGCGTGCGGACGATGCTGCCCATTCTAGATCCATGTCCTTGCCCCGCCCGCAAGTGCGGAGCGCGGTGGCGCGGCAGGGCGGCGGGAGGATCTGCCTCCTCGGATGCGGGTCACGCGCTGGGGCACGCGTTGCCGGGCTAATGTTGGATCCGATGTGCTGCGCAGGCGCGTCCCCTCACCGAGGGCCCGGCACGATGGTGGGAGAGCAGTGATCTTTGGTCGCAAGAAGCACACGTCGGTCGACAGCGATGCGGAAGAGGCCGCGGGCGCGACCACGCATACCGAGGACCCCGCGCAGTCCGCGGAGGAGCGGCTCGTCGACTCCGGCCTCTCCCCTGATGCGGACGGTTCCGAACAGCAGGCAGCTGCCCGCACGGCACCCGCCGACGAATGGGAACTGCTCGACGAGTCGAAGGACTGGCGCACCGAAGGACCTTTCGACATCACCGAGGTGGACTTGGAGGCCGACGACGTCGAGCGGCTCGATTTCGGCAGCCTGGTGCTCACTCCCTTCGACGGCATGCAGCTGCAGCTGCAGGTGAACCAGGCCACCCAGGAGGTGCAGGCCGTGCTGGTGGTCCAGGGCCAGTCAGTGCTGGAGCTGTCGCTGTTCGCGGCCCCCGCCCATCACAGCATGCTCCCGACGATTCGTGCCGAGATGATGGAGAACACCAACTCTGCGGGCGGCACCTTCACCCTGGGCAAGGGGCCTTTCGGAACCGAGGTCCGCCGGGTCGTCCCCCTCACCACACCCGATGGACAGCATGGCTACCACGTCTCACGCACCTGGTTCGCCCAGGGCCCGCGGTGGCTGCTGCGTGGCGTGCTCATGGGGGAAGCGGGCGTCTCGGAGGGCATTGAGGGCCCGGCCGAGCTGCTCTACGAGTTCTTCGCGAACACCGTCGTGCGCCGCGGTGAGCGTCCAATGGTTCCCGGCGATCTCATCCCCTTGAGCCTGCCGGAGAATCTCGGATCGCAGCCGGAAGCACGCTGAGATCAGCGAGTTGATCACCATGCCGACCGACCGGGACGACCGCACCCGACCAGCTCGCAAGGATTCCTGGTGGCGTCGCAGACTGCGGCGATTGATCAGCTCCGACCGCGAGCTGGAATCCGAAGAGCTCGTGGACGAGGCCATCCGCTCAGGCGCCACCCCCATCGGTGAGGTCGGGGATCGTCAGCGCGTCACCGTCCAGGGGACTGTGTCGGTGGTCACGCTCAATCCGAATGAGCGTCACCACTGGCTCGAAGCCGAACTGACCGATGGCTCAGGGACGGTGAAGCTCATCTGGATGGGTCGGCACACCATCTCCGGGGTTGATCCGGGGCGCCGGTTGCGGGTTGAAGGGCTGGTCAATCACGACGGGCGCACTGCGATCATCTACAACCCCCGCTACAAGCTGCTCGCCTGAACGCGCTAGGACGGCGGCACCCCACATTCGAGGACGGGCGGTCCGCGCGAGGATCGTGGCGAATCGCGGATCGTGGCGCACCGGGACGGGAACGCAGGCAGCCGGCCGGTTCTCAGCGCCTCTTGGCCGGCGTCGGCACGAGATAGCGCGACAGCTCCTGCTCGTATTCCTCGGAGATCGTGAACAACAACTCGTCGCCCATCTCCACGGCGGCGTCGCGCTCGGGGGGACGGGACCGCCCGTCGCGGACGATGGCCACCAGGACCCCGTCGCCGGGGAAGCTCAGCTCGCGTACCCGGGAGCCGACCGCCGGCGACTCCTCGGGCAGCGTGAGCTCGACGAGATTGGCAGATCCCTTCTTGAAGGTCATGAGTCGCACCACGGCGCCGACACTGACGGCCTCCTCAACCAGCGCGGACATGATGCGTGGCGTGGACACTGCAACATCGACGCCCCAACGTTCGTCGAACATCCACTCGTTGCGCGGATGGTTCACCCGCGCAACTGTCCGCGGAACCCCGAACTCGGTCTTCGCGAGGAGAGTGTGCACGAGATTGGCCTTGTCGTCGCCGGTGGCGGCGATGGCGACATCGCAGGTCTGCAGATCGGCCTCGGCCAGCGAGTCCATCTCACAGGCATCCGCGAGGAGCCATTCCGCCTCCGGAACGGTATCGGACTTGATGGCGTGCGGGTCCTTCTCGATGAGCAGCACCTCGTGCCCATTGGCGATCAGCTCCCTGGCGATGGAGCGGCCGACGTTTCCGGCACCCACGATCGAAACTCTCATCCCTGCGTTGCCCTTTCTGGCGTGTGCATCGGCTCAATGCCCTTCCGGGGCCGCGGACAGCGCGCGGAAGACCGACTGGGCGCGGTCATTAGTGGCGGCGATGTAGAGCACATCCCCCTCCTGGAGGAGCAGCTGGTCGGCCGGGATCTGGCCACTGCCGAGCCTGGTGATGAAGGGCACCTTCACATGCAGCTTCGACTCGATGTCCTTGATCGAGGTACCGGCCCAGGAGCTCTCGAAAGGCACCTGCAGGAGGGAGGTCATGCCCGAGGGGTCACGCCACACCGGGGTGGCCACGTCGGTGAGCAGCCTGTTCATCACCTGGCCTGCGGCCCAGCGGACGGTGGCGACGGTGGGAATGCCCAGCTTCTCGTAGACCTCGGCGCGGCCCTGGTCGTAGATGCGCGCCACGACGTTCTGCACATCGAACTCCTCGCGCACGACCCGGGCTGCGAGAATGTTGGAGTTGTCGCCGCTGGCCACGGCGGCGAAGCCATCGGTCTCGCGAATCCCGGCCTTGAGCAGCACGTCCCGATCGAAACCCACACCCTTGACCGTGCGTCCGGAGAAGTCCGGCCCGAGCTTGCGGAACGCCTCGACATTGAGGTCGATGACGGCGATGGAGTGGCCGCGCTTCTCCAGGATCCGTGCCAGGCTTGCACCGACGCGCCCACAGCCCATGATCACAAAATGCACTCGAACCTCCGCGATCTGTCGGCGCCGATCCGCGCCGCTTTGGTGCACCCGCCTCGCCAGTGCGTCCCCAGCGTAGCCAGGCACCCGGACAGTCCGCGCCCCGCCCGCCGGCCGTGGTCGGCGGCGTGCAGCGGGCTTCCATTGCCGGACGCGATGGCAGCTTCGCTTCGGTGCGGCATTAGGGTGGGCCGTCGTGAGCATCACCGATGCGGTCAAACGCGTGCTCGTCGGACGCCGGCTGTCAAGTGCACAGCTGGGGGAGACGTTGCTTCCGAAGCGTATCGCGCTGCCGATCTTCGCCTCCGATGCCTTGAGCTCGGTGGCGTATGCGCCTGATGAGATCCTCATCACCCTCTCCCTGGCCGGGATGGCCGGTTTCGGCTTCTCGCTGCCCATCGGGTTGGCCGTGGCGGCGGTCCTGCTCGTGGTCGTTGCGAGCTATCGCCAGACCGTGCACGCCTATCCCAGCGGAGGCGGTGACTATGAGGTCGTCACCACCAACCTGGGCCCCACCGGAGGGCTCGTCGTGGCCAGCGCGCTCCTGGTGGACTATGTACTCACCGTGGCCGTCTCGGTGAGCTCGGGGGTCCAGAACGCGAAGGCGATGCTGCCGTTCATCAGCGGCCACGAGGGCGAGGTCGCGGCCGTCGTCATCGTGCTCATCATGGCCGTGAACCTGCGAGGGGTACGCGATTCCGGCGGGATCTTCGCGGTGCCCACCTATCTGTTCATGGCCGGTGTGGCCGTCATGGTGATCTGGGGTCTCGTGCAGATCTTCGTGCTCGGTCACCCACTGACCGCCTCCACCGCTGGCTATACGGTCGTTGGCACCCAGCAATACGAACCTCTCGTCGGGCTGGGGATGGTGGCGCTGCTTGCCCGGACCTTCTCGTCCGGCTGCGCGGCGCTCACCGGGGTGGAGGCCATCAGCAACGGTGTGCCCAATTTCCGCAAGCCGAAGAGCAAGAATGCGGCCACGACGCTGCTCCTGCTCGGCACGATAGCGGTGAGCATGCTGCTGGGCATTCTCGTGCTGGCGCGGCTCGCCGGCGTGAAGATGATCGATGTAAGCGCCGGCTCCTATTTCATGTCGAGCACGGGCCAGCGGATCACCGGCGAGCCGACCACCGTCATGGGCCAGCTCGCCCGGGCCGTGTTCTACCCCGGCTTTCCACTGGGCTTCTACTTCCTCATCACCATGACGATGGTCATCCTGTTCCTGGCCGCCAATACGGCGTTCAACGGTTTCCCGACGCTGGGCTCGATCCTCTCGCGCGACGGCTGGCTGCCCCGCCAGTTGCACACCCGCGGCGACAGGCTGGCCTATTCCAATGGCATTCTCACCCTGGCCACCGGCGCGGTCGTGCTGGTGCTCGTCTTCGATGCCTCGGTGACGATGCTCATCCAGATGTACGTGGTGGGCGTGTTCATCTCGTTCACGCTCAGCCAGATCGGCATGCTGCGCCACTGGACCCGCAAGCTGAAGACGCAGACCGATCCGGCCACCCGGCGCCAGATGAAGCACAGCCGAGTCATCAACAGCATCGGCATGGTGATGACCGGTGTTGTGCTCATCATCGTGGTGGTGAGCAAGTTCATCCACGGTGCCTGGCTCGCGTTGCTTGCCATGGTGGTGATCTTCTGGCTCATGCGCCAGATCCACCGGCATTACGAGCAGGTGCGCCAGGAGGTCGGGACGATCGGGCCCTCCGACCGGGCACTGCCCAGCCGGGTGCGGGCAGTCGTCATGGTGAGCGCCCTGAACAAGCCCACTGTCAAGGCAATCCAGTTCGCGAAAGCCACCCAGCCCAGCGAGCTCGAGGCGGTCACCGTCGCTGTCGATCCGGATGAGACCGCCGAGGTGGTGCGGGCCTGGCAGGCGGATGACCTCTCCGTGCCGCTCAAGGTGATCGACTCACCGTTCCGCCAGGTCACCCAGCCCTTCCTGGACTATGTCAGGGAGCTGATCAGCGAGAATCCGCGTGACATCGTCTGCGTGTACATCCCCGAGTATGTCGTGGGGCACTGGTGGGAGCAGTTGCTGCACAACCAGACCGCGTTGCTCATCAGTACCCGGCTGCACTTCATGAAGGGCGTCATGGTCACCTCGGTGCCCTATCAGCTCAAGTCGAGCCGTGAGCTTGCCGACCGGTACCGCCAGCGCACCCTCGCTGGCCGACGCTGATGGGCCGGTGGTCACGGCCGGCAGCCCGAGGCGGGGTGCGCCGCCGCCAACTCGAGGTGGGAGTGCGCGACCACGACGCCGCCCAGGTCTCGCCGGGCGCTCAGGAGGTCGGCGACATTGTGGGGCCGGTGGAGGTCGGGCGGGTCGCGCACGGCGGGCATTTCGTGGCCCGTTATGAGGGCCGCGTCATCTTTGTACGCCACACCCTTCCCGGCGAACTCGTCATGGTGCGTCTCACCGAGGTGGGCCATGCCCGATTCTGGCGCGGTGACGCTGTGGAGATCAGGCGAGCTGCCCCGGATCGGGTGGATCCACCCTGCCGGGTGCCTCCGGAGTGCGGGGGTCTGGAGTTCCAGCACATCCGGCTGGACGCCCAGCGGCGGCTCAAGGCCGAGGTGATCTCCGAACAACTGGACAGGCTTGCCGGCCTGCACCGGGAGGTCGTCGTCGAACCGGTGCCCGGAGCTGCGTCGAACGGTCTGGACTGGCGCACCCGAATGCGCTATCTCGTGCGCGACGGACGAGCCGGGATGCGCGCCTACCGCAGCAATGACTTCGTCGAGCTGCCGCCGCAGGGCTGCCTCATCGCCGATCCGCGTGGTCCGCGCGGCACCGAACTCGATGTCTTCGCTCGTCGGGCCGGCCGGGAACTCCTCGTGACCACCGCCGCCTCAGGGGTGAGCATCATGAGCGAGGGCCGGATGCTGGCCGGCGACCTCATCGTGCGCGAGCAGGTGGGGCAGAGGCAGTTCAGGGTGCGGGCCGACGGCTTCTGGCAGGTGCACCCTGGAGCAGCTGGCACATTGAGCGAGGCCGTGCTGGCCGCTGTGGAACCGCGCCCCGCCGAGACAGCCCTCGACCTGTACTGCGGGGTAGGCGTGTTCGCTGCCGCGCTCTCCGATGCGGGAGCGCGGGTCACGGGCGTCGAGCTGGATGGGCCGGCCATCCGGCTGGCCGGCACGAATGTGCCCGAGGCGCGCTTCGTGGCTGGCCGGGTGGAGCGGGCTCTTGGCTCATTGCCGGGCCACTGTGATCTGGTGGTCCTCGACCCGCCGAGGTCGGGGGCGGGGCGCCAGGTGGTGGCCGGGATCGCCGCGCGCACCCCGAGTCGGGTCGCCTATGTGGCCTGCGATCCTGCCGCGTTGGCGCGCGATCTCGCATCTTTCGGCGCGCGCGGCTACCGCGTGAGCACCCTGCGGGCCTTCGACATGTTCCCCATGACCCATCATGTGGAGTGCCTGGCCATTTTGGAACGCTCGACGTCGAGGCCAGGTCAACCGTCGTGAATCAATCGCACGGGAAGTGCTCGGTCTCACCGAGCGATGAGAGCGAGATGGATTCTCTGCGCGAGGTGCCGCGTGCCCGTCCCCCGCAAGAGCGCCTGGCTGCCCCAGTCCTGGCGGCATGGATCCGGTTGGTGATGCGAGGACCGGTAAAGCCAGATATGGTCCCACCGGACTCCAGCCTTGGGGGAGTGAATATCGCTGCCATGCGAGATCGCCTTCGCCAGCACGTCTATGTAGCAAGAGCCCGTCTATGCAACAGGCAGTAGACCACACATCCTCCCGTGGCAAGAGCGAACACGAGAATCGTCAGAGTTGTCACAGAGACCTTTTGGAGCAGGACAGCCAACAAGGCTGATGACACGACAACCGAAACCGCAGCGAGCGATTCACTGATAGCAAATACCGTAGTCAAACCCCTGATGTCCTCGACTGCGGCTTGGACACTCGTGGCGAGAACCACGTCCTGCATCGAGTTGCACAGCCCTACTATGGCAAGAAAAACAGCAGCCAAGGCGGCCATGGTCGCCAGACCGGACAGAAGGAAGAACACGAGCGCCACAGAGGTCGCGACAAGGTAGACCCTGAGGAGTTTGAATCGGATGAACCACCGTTGAAACACCATGTTGCCGATCAGCATGCCGCCTGTCAGCGACGAAAGCAGGGCGCTATAGATGAACGCCGAGTTGTGGAATCGCAGTTGGACCCCCGCCGGGATGAGTGTGTTCAGTGCACCAAAGGCGAAGCCTGAAACAGCATCCACAACAATGAATAGAACGATCTGCGGATAGCTGCGAGCAAGGCGGAGAACATCACGATACAGACCATGTCTGCCCCATGCTTCTTCGGCGCTGTTCGCAGGACCGCTGTGAGCCACCTTCACCCGGAGGAGAATCAGGAACGATACCAAGAAGGTTGCCGAGTTCAAGACCAGGACGAACGCAGCCCCACGGGACGCGTAGAGGATCCCACCAATGAGAGGTCCGATGAGCATGAGCAGATTCTGACCTGCCCCTAGAAGATTGTTCGCCGAAGCAAGGTCGTCGGATTCACAGCACAGCTTGACGACGGAAAGCGAGCATGGTTTTGCTACGGCACTGCACAGATAGGTGACGAAGGTGAGCACATAGAAGTGCCAGGGAGCCGTTGCCACAATAAATATCGGGAAGAGGAGCATGCGGATCAAGTCCATGACTCGCATAATTGCGACAGGGTTGAGGAATCTAAGTTGCAAGCCTCTGATGATCCAATTCGCTAGCAGCGCAGGCAAGAACCGGCACAGCATCAAGACGGCTGTCGTGGCACTATTCCCGGTATACTTATAAAGCAGTACCGGTATAACGATCGATGTAGACCAGTCGCCAAGGCTCGACACCAGCTGCGCCGTCAGCAGCGCGATGAAGTTCCTGTTTCCTCGCAAGTTTCGCACTGGTCCCGCCAATCCCTCACGCTTGTCTTAACCTATATGATTTTCCATAGGGATCCCTCTGGAGATAACCATAGTCGACCAACATACGACGAAGCCAGGCTTTGTCGTCGATAATGCCAGCCAAGATGATGTTCACTTCCGCTTCCGAATAGACGATATTCTCCTTGAACTTCGCCGCAGAGAACTTCAATAGCTCAGCTAGAAACTGCCTCTTCCGGGGGATAGCGGTCACTCTGCCCTCTGGTGAGACAAATCGTTCTTGGAATTGCCTGCTGTAGTCCACTATGAGGTCACCCTTTAAAGAATTCTAAGAAAATGACTCGAGGCGCTCTGCGTGCTCCATGAGAATCTATCAAGGAATAACAGTCGATGAAGCGGTCAGCCTTACCGGGATTGCGGGCGGGTCTGGTCGCCGTGATTGCCGGACTGGCCCAGCCAGTAACTGCGCCGATAGCCGTCCTCGATGTCGGTGATGTCGACGTGCACGATGCCGTTCGGATCGACCGTGTAGGCCTCCTCGATGAGCGGGGCGTCCGAGATGTGCGTCACCGGGATCTTCTCCAGATCTGTCGTCTCGCGCAGCGCTGGATCGATGGGGAAGAGCACCACGCCGAAGGGCGCGGTGTCGCCGACAGGCTGGCCGTCGGCGTCGAGGCGCGAGTATTCGGCGAAGCGGAACCAGCCCACATTGTGCACCGGGCGGTAGCGCCGCACCAGCCGCAGGCTCTGGGCGGTGGGCAGGGTCTCGTCGCGGGAAACGATCGGATCGAAGACCACCTGGCGTCCGTTGTCCCGTTCGCGAAAGACACCGAAGCCGCGCGAGAGCCGGTCCGTGAGGGTGTAGCCGGAATCCGGATCGGCGGCGATGGCAAGGCCGATGGCGGTAGAGGCGGTGGGATAGGGCGCGCGGTGCACCCGGCGTCCGAAGCGTGTGCGCAACATGCGCGGCACCACTGGCAAGGCCGAGGCGCCGCCCGCCACGTAGATGCCCGCCAGCTCGGCGTCCCGGGCAGGTCCATCGCGCTCCAGCAGCGTCGCGACAACGTCGATGCTCCGCAAGACCAGTGGCTCGACAGCCTCGTAGAAATCATCGACCGGGATTCTCACCGGCCGGTCGTTGATATCGAGCGCGATGCGCCGGGTCTGGGGGACGAGCGACTCCTTTGCCTGGCGGGCCTGCTCCCGCAAGGCTGCCAGCGCCCCCGGGCTCAGCCCGGCGGCGCTGGTCCCGGCCGCCGACAGCGCGAGCCGCACGAGGGTCTCGTCGAAGTCGTCACCGCCGAGGCGATTGATGCCGACGGAATCCAGGACCTCGTGAGCGTGGTCGCGCACATCGACCAGCGAGGCGTCGAAGGTACCTCCACCCATGTCGTAGACGATGATCTGGGTGCGGCGGGCGGTGACCGTGCGTTCCTGACGGTGGGTGTACTCGAAGCCGGCGGCAGAGGGCTCGTTCATCATGGCGACAACTGGGAAGCCGGCACGCTGGAAGGCTTCGAGCGTCATGAAGCGCTGAGCGCTCGTCGCATGGGCTGGCACCGCGATGACCACGCTCTCCAGCGGATCATCGGCGATCAGTTCTGACAGGGTCGAGTCGTCGGCGAGCGCAGCGCGAAGGGCCGACAGGAAACCCACCAAGAGGTCGATGAGGCGGACCCGCACGCCTTGCTCCTCGACGACCGTGTCGATCGAGGCATCGGGGGCTGCCAGGGCGCGCTTGAATGACCTCACCCGCACCCCTGGGCGGTCGTCGAGGGCCGCCGGGCCGAAATCGAGACGGCCGTCCGGGCGCACGACCGCGACGCTGGGGAAGTGGTCGAATGAGTCGCCGAGATGGTCGAAGAAGCTGACCACGGGATAGTTCCCCCGATCGGCGAAGGCCACCACTGTCCGGGTCGTCCCGAAATCGACTCCCACATGCATGCCCTCAGCCTAAGCTGCCGGGCTCCGCGCGGCGGAGGGCCCGTCGGCGAGGCGTCCTATCCCCCGGCATCGTGTCGGGCGCGGCATGCGTCTGCCAAACTGGGATCGAACGACTCGAGCAGGTATCTTGATGTCAAGATAATTCCCGGGCGAGACAGGTGATGGCATCGCGGTTGGTCGGCAGTCCGCCCCTGCAACCACGATTCCAGGAGAGGGATTCAATGAGCATCAACAGTTTCGGGGCTCGATCACAGCTGACAGTGGGTGAGCGCAGCTACCAGGTCTTCCGGCTCGATGCGGTGCCGGGGTCCGCACATCTTCCCTACAGCCTCAAGGTCCTGCTGGAGAACCTGCTGCGCCATGAAGACGGGGCTAATATCACCGCCGATGACATCACGGCCCTGTCGAACTGGGATCCGTCCGCCCAGCCCAGCCACGAGATCCAGTACACCCCCGCGCGCGTGATCATGCAGGACTTCACCGGCGTGCCGTGCATCGTCGATCTCGCGACGATGCGTGAGGCGATGGCCGATCTGGGTGGCGACCCGGCCCGTATCAATCCGCTGAGCCCTTCGCAGATGGTCATCGATCACTCGGTGATCGCCGAGAAGTTCGGCACTCCCGATGCCCTGCGCCAGAACACTGACATCGAATACGGACGCAACCGCGAGCGTTACCAATTCCTGCGCTGGGGGCAGACCGCCTTCGACGATTTCAAGGTGGTACCGCCGGGCACCGGCATCGTCCATCAGGTCAACATCGAGTACCTGGCCCAGGTGGTACACACCCGCCAGTCCGAGGGGCTCGTACAGGCCTATCCCGACACCTGCGTGGGCACCGACTCCCATACGACGATGGTCAATGGGCTCGGCGTGGTCGGCTGGGGAGTCGGTGGTATCGAGGCCGAGTGCGCCATGCTCGGCCAGCCGGTGAGCATGCTCATCCCGCGCGTTGTCGGCTTCAAGCTCTCGGGCCAGCTGCAGCAGGGCACGACCGCCACCGATCTGGTGCTCACGATCACCGACATGCTGCGCAAGCACAAGGTGGTCGGCAAGTTCGTGGAGTTCTATGGTCCGGGGGTCGAGCAGGTGCCGGTGGCCAACCGGGCGACGATCGGCAACATGAGCCCCGAGTACGGCTCCACAATCGCCATTTTCCCCATCGACGCGAAGACTCTCGACTACCTGCGCCTGACCGGGCGCAGCGACGCCCAGATCGCCCTTGTCGAGCACTACGCCAAGGAACAGGGCCTGTGGCACGACATCGAGCACGAGGCGCACTACTCGGAATATCTCGAACTCGACCTGTCCACGGTGCAGCCCTCGATCGCCGGCCCCAAGCGTCCCCAGGACCGTATCTTGCTCAGCGAGGCCAAGGAGGTCTTCGAGGGCGACGTCGCCAACTACGTCAGCGAGACCACGGCGGCTGCCACGTTCGATCTCGACGGCGAGCAGGTGAGCCTGGACAACGGCGCGGTGGGCATCGCCGCGATCACCAGCTGTACCAACACCTCCAATCCGAGCGTCATGGTGGCCGCCGGACTGTTGGCCAAGAAGGCGGTCGAGCGGGGCCTGCGCCGCAAGCCGTGGGTGAAAACCACATTGGCCCCCGGTTCCCAGGTGGTCACCGAGTACCTGGCAAAGGCCGATCTGCTCGACCCGCTGGCTAAACTCGACTTCGATATCGTCGGATATGGCTGCACGACCTGTATCGGTAATTCCGGTCCGCTCATCCCGCAGGTCAGTGCCGCGGCCAATGAGAACGATCTGGCGATCACCTCCGTATTGTCGGGCAACCGTAACTTCGAGGGCCGGATCAATCCCGATGTGAAGATGAACTACCTTGCCAGCCCGCCCCTGGTGGTGGCCTACGCATTGGCCGGCAGTATGGATTTCGACATCACGGGTTCGCCGCTGGGCATCGACAAGGATGGTCAGGAGGTGTACTTGGCCGATCTATGGCCCAGCCCACACGAGGTGGACGAGGTCATCTCGCGGTGCGTCGACCCGCAGATGTTCAAGGACTCCTATGCCGATGTCTTCAGCGGCGACGAACGCTGGCAGAGCCTGGAGACCCCCTCGGGCGATCTGTTCCACTGGGACCCGGATTCCACATATGTGCGCAAGCCTCCATACTTCGAGGGCATGAAGCCCACGGCGGATCCCGTGGGCGATGTGCTGGGGGCCCGGGTGCTGCTCAAGCTCGGCGATTCGGTCACCACCGACCACATCAGCCCTGCCGGCGCGATCAAGGCCGATTCCCCGGCCGGTCGCTATCTGCGCGAGCATGGCGTGAAGCTGCTCGACTTCAACTCCTATGGCTCGCGGCGCGGTAACCACGAAGTGATGGTGCGTGGCACCTTCGCCAACATCCGGCTGCGCAATCAGCTGGCGCCGGGTACTGAGGGGGGCTTCACGAGGGATTTCACAAGGCCAGATGGTCCCCTGACGAGCGTCTACGAGGCGAGCCTGGCCTACCGGGCGGCTGGCATCCCGCTGGTCGTGCTGGCCGGCAAGGAGTACGGCTCGGGCAGCTCGCGGGACTGGGCGGCCAAGGGCACGATGCTGCTCGGCGTGCGGGCCGTCATTGCCGAGAGCTACGAGCGGATCCACCGGTCGAATCTCATCGGGATGGGGGTGTTGCCCCTGCAGTTCCCCCTCGGGGAGAGCGCCCAGACGCTGGGTCTGAGCGGCGAGGAGACCTTCTCCATCCATGGTCTGGATGCCTTCAATGCGGGAGTGACCCCGCCTTCGGTCGAGGTCGTCGCGGTCTCACCGCAGGGTCGTCAGACCGTCTTCGAGGCCGTGGTGCGCATCGACACACCCGGGGAGCGCAACTACTACGTCAATGGCGGCATCATGCAGTACGTGCTGCGCCACCTCGCCGCAGCCTGATCTTCTCGGGCTCCGGTCCTGTTCTCTGCTGTCGGATGGGCGGCCCGGCCTTCGTTCCTGTCAGTGTCGCGATGCACACTGGATTTATCGAACACAGGTTCGATGCCGGGTCTTTCCCACCGGCTCACTGACACAGATGGCAGGTGAGTTCCATGAGCACGGTTTCAGCAGCAGATGCGTCTTCCACGCGCCGCCATGGTGGGCATCGGGTGTGGGGCCTCGACGCGGCGGGCCATGCCGGTAGCGGGGTTCGTACAAGGAGCCGCTCGGCCGCCAATGCGGACAGCCGTGACTCGCAGGGCAGCTATCTGCCGCCCGGCTGGCCCGACAGGGTGGCGCCTCCCGGGACCGATCGGATGGAGCCCGACGCGGTGGCCTTCCTGCTGAATTGCTGCCCTCCCGACTATCGCGGCTATCCACTGCTGCGGCGCCAGCCGCTAGTGCTGGCGCGTTTCGCGGCCGACCATGTCGAGGGGCAGATCCGCTCCACCCGGGAGGCCCTGGCCGGGGCCCGCACCGGCCTGGCCGATGTGGTGAGCCTGGAGGTTCTCGACGCTGCCGTTGACATGCTCCAGCGCGAGGAGGCACGGCTTGTGCGTCTGCGCCGGGCAGTGGCGCTGATCGAAGAGGCGCTGCGCGGCAATGTCTTCGTCCGGCGGTTGTAGGGGCGCTGGCCGAAGAAATGCGGTTCCCGGTCCTAAACTTGCCGCCATGGCGCTCCTGGACGGGATCAATGGGCCGGCAGACCTCAAAGCACTGACGCCGCGTGATCGCCGCGTCCTTGCCAAGGAGATCCGCCGCTTTCTCATCACGAATGTGGCGCGCACCGGCGGGCATCTTGGCCCGAATCTGGGCGTGGTCGAGCTGACCATGGCAATCCACTTGGTCTTCGATTCTCCCCACGATCCGATCGTCTTCGACACGGGGCACCAGAGCTATGTCCACAAGATCCTCACCGGCCGGGCCGGGCAGTTCACCACACTGCGTCAGAAGGACGGGCTGACCGGCTATCCGAATCGCACCGAGTCGGAGCATGACTGGGTCGAGAACTCCCACGCCTCCACAGGCCTGAGCTGGTCGGAAGGAATGGCCAGGGGCTTCCGGCTCACCGGGCAGAGCGATCGCACGGTGGTGACCGTGGTCGGCGACGGTGCCCTCACCGGGGGGATGACCTGGGAGGCGCTCAACAACATCGCGGTGGAACCCGATCTGCGAATGGTCATCGTCGTCAACGACAACGGGCGCTCCTACGCCCCCACTGTCGGTGGACTGTCCGAGCAGTTGTCCGGTTTTCGTACCGACCCCCGCTATGAGAAGACGCTCGACCTCATCAAGGCCTCGGTGAGCCGTGCCCCGCTTTTCGGGCGTCAGGCCTACGAGCTCTTGCACGGTCTCAAGATTGGTCTCAAGGACGTGCTGGCCCCCCAAGGCCTGTTCTCCGATCTCGGGTTGAAGTACATCGGTCCCATTGACGGCCACGATCTCAATGCCCTGGTCACCGCGCTGAACCAGGCCAAAGGCTTCGGCGGGCCGGTGATCGTGCATGCCATCACGGTGAAGGGCAAAGGATTCCCCCTCGCCGAGAACCACGAGGAGGACCGCTTCCACGCCATCGGCCAGATCAATGCCATCACCGGTGAGCCGATCCAGGCAGAGGTGAAAGCCACATGGACCGACGCCTTCGCCCAGGACATGGTCGACATCGGCGCCGATCACCCTCGCGTGGTGGGTGTCACGGCGGCGATGCTCCATCCGGTGGGACTGACCCGCTTCGCTGCGGCCTATCCCGAGCGTGTCTTCGATGTCGGCATTGCCGAACAGCATGCCGTTGCCTCCTGCGCAGGCATGGCGCGGGCCGGGCTTCATCCGGTCTTCGCCGTCTACTCCACCTTCCTCAACCGTGCCTTCGACCAGCTGCTGCTCGACGTCGGCATGCACCGGCTGGGCGTCACCTTCGTCCTCGACCGCGCAGGGATCACCGGGCCCGACGGCCCCAGCCACGATGGGGTGTGGGATGCCTGCCTGGCCGGTATCGTCCCGGGCCTTCGGTATGCCGCCCCGCGTGACGCCCAGCGACTCAGCGATGCCCTGGTGGAGGCGGTAGAAATCGATGACGCGCCAACGCTGATCCGCTACAGCAAAGGGAAGCTGCCCTCTCCCATTGCCGCGGTGGCTTGCCAGGACGGCATCGACCTGCTGCGCCGCGACAACTCGCGCGATGTCCTGGTGATCGGTTACGGGGCGATGGCGGGGATGGCACTGAGGACCGCCGAGCGACTGGCCCGCCAGGGCCTGGGTGTTACGGTCGCCGACCCGGTATGGGCCCTCCCGGTCAACCCGACGCTCGTGAAGCTGGCCTCCGGCTTCGGCCTGGTCGTGACCATTGAGGACGGTCTGGTCGTCGAGGGGCTCGGCTCGCACCTGCAGCAGGCGATGAGCGCCGCCGGGGTGGATGTGCCGATGCGGCAGTTCGGGGTGCCGCAGGAGTATCTGCCCGTGGCCAGCCGCTCTCAGCTGCTCGATGAGCTGGGTCTGACCGACCAGCAGATTGCCCGCTCGGTCACCGAGATGGCCATCGCTGTGCGACCCCGCGACACATCCGCAGCCGTCCCTTCGGATGCAGGCACCGCCTCGTACCGGCCCGGCGACTGATTCAGGCGCGTAGGGCCGCGCCGAGCACCGGATCCAGCAGGGCCCGCTGCCAGGGGCGCACCTCGTACTCAGCCAGCCGCGCGTCGATCGATTGCTCGTCGTTGGAGGGCAACGGATCCCAGGCAAGCCGGCGCAGCGCATCGGGGGAGACCAGATTCTCCGACGGCATGACGAGCTGCTCGGCGAGCGCATTCGCCGCCGGCCGGATGCGCTGCCAGCGATCCCAGGCTTCGGGCCGAGTGCGCTGCCAGCTGCGCGGCTGGGGTGGGCCGTCGTGCACCGCATGGAGGCTGGGCAGTTCGCCAGCAGGCAGGGCAGCCGTCTGCTCGCAGGCCTTCAGCCACCGGTCGCGGTGCTGTTTGGCGATGCGGTAATGGAAGCCCATGACCGAGTCCAGCTCTCGGGCGCCGGGCACCGGCGCATCGTCCTTGACGACCTTTGCGGCCAGTTCTGTGATTGCCTTGTCCGGCACGATCTTGCCGGGTGCCTTGTCCAGCGCCCGGGCGATCTCGTCGCGCTCCGTCCACAGCGCCCGCACCAAAGCCAAGCCCCGTCGGCTGTGCACGGTATGCGTGCCGTGGGTGCGCCGCCATGGCTCCTTGCGCGCTGGCACGGGAAGCCGGCAGGCCCGCGCAAGGTGGGCGAACTCCTGAGCGGCCCACTCCAACTTGCCCACCTCAGCCAGCTCTGCGCGGATCTTGTCGCGCAGTTCGACGAGCAGTTCCACGTCGAGCGCCGCATAGGCGATCCAGTCGCGGGGCAGCGGCCGGGTGGACCAGTCGGCCGCCGAATGCTCCTTGAGCAGATGCAGGCCGAAATAATGCTCGACCATGTGCCCCAGACCGACGTGATCGAGTCCCAGCAGCCGCCCGGCCAGCTCGGTGTCGAAGAGGGTGTGGGGCCACAGCCCGAGTTCCACCAGGCAGGGCAGGTCCTGGGTTGCTGCGTGGATGATCCACTCCGCCGAAGCGAGCGCCTCGCGCAGTGCCCCCAGATCGGACACGGTGCCGGGTGCCGGCTCGAATGCCTCCGGATCAATGAGCCAGGTCCCCGATCCGGCACGCCGGAACTGCAGCAGATAGGCCTTGGCGCTGTAGCGGAAGCTCTGAGCCCGCTCGGTGTCAATCGCCACCGGACCAGATCCTGACCCGAGGCTGGCGATGCACTCGTCCAGTGCCTGCGGGGTGTCGACCAGGGCGGGTAGCCCGTCGCGCGGCATCGACAGGATCGGAAGTCCCGAGTCCTCGTCGATCTCGTGGTCGACGGTAAGAGCGTCACTCATTGTTCAGTTCATCTCCAAGATCTCGCGAGGGACCCTGCCACGGTCTGGGGATGAGTGGGCTGATCCCCTCGGGAAGAGGAGGCAGGCCCGCGACGTGGCAGATCAGTGCCTGCCATGCCGCCAGATGGGCAGTGATGTCCGTCGTTGCATCGAGCACGGGAGTCCAGCTTGTCCTGATCTCCACCTCGGCCCGATCAGGTTCGGTGTTCATGTCGCCGAAGAACCGGCTGGACACGACCGTGACTGTACCGGCTGGTGCGCGGTACCGGGCCTTGCGCTCATCGAGCGCCTCGGTAAACCAGCTCCACCCGACCTCGCCGATGAGCGGATCGGTGACCAGCTCGAAATCGGTGTCGGCCCGCACCAGACTCACGAGACGATGAGTTCCCTGCCAGGCGTCGCTTCCCAGCGGATCGTGCAGCATGACGAGGCGTCCGGAGCCCAGCTCTTCGTCGTGGCGGCCCAAGTCTGCTTCGAGCGCATAGCTGTATTCGGCCAGCCGCTGGGGCGCGGCAATCGTCTGGACGCTCACGTCTGCGCGCCAGTGGAACTGCTCGATGGCCACCACAAGGCTGTCGAACCGCTGACGGGCTGCGGTTTCGTCACTGTCGGCGGCCATGCTGTGACCCTACGCGGTGCAGGCGGCGCGGTGAGGGGGCCACGCCGCCTGCACATCTCATTCGGTCATCGCCTCCGGCGCCACAGAGCTCACGGCTCGGGGTCGGGCTCAAGGGTGAGGCAGATCGAGTTGATGCAGTAGCGCTGGTCGGTAGGGGTGTCATACCCCTCGCCCTCGAAGACGTGCCCCAGGTGCGAGCCACAGTTGGCGCAGCGCACCTCCGTGCGGGGCCGACCCGGGATCGAGTCGTCGCGGAGGTACTGCACGGTGTCACCGGCCAGCGGTGCGTAGAAGCTGGGCCAGCCGCAGTGCGAAGGGAATTTGGTGTCGCTGCGGAACAACTCGGCGCCACAGGCCCGGCATCGATAGACGCCCTTGACCGTTGTGTCGGTGTACTCGCCCTGGAACGGCGCCTCGGTGCCCGCCTCGCGCAGGACATGGAACTCCTGGGGGCTCAGCTGCGCCCGCCATTGCTCCTCGGTTCGGGTCTTCGGGGATTGTGCCTGATCGGACATCATTCCTCCTGCCTCCTGGTGACAACCAGGCTATGCATCCTGCTCAACTCGCTGGTGTGGATGCGCGGTATGGCACTGGCCCGCCAGCCCGGTCGGCAACAATGAGTCACATGAATGACAAGCATGAGAAGGTCCTCGACGATCCGAAGGAGTCCGTGCGGGCTGCCCTGCGCTGCCCTCGTGGTGAGGTGGATGTGACCAGCTTCCCCAGCGATGCCACACCACTGTTTCCCGGCAGCGGTTCCAACGACGGCGAGAAGGAGCTCAAGGAGCTTCGTCCGCGCCTGGACGATCTACAGGAACGTCTCTACGCCAACTCGAAGCAGCCCCGGGCCCGGTCCCTGCTCATGGTCTTGCAGGGTATGGACGGGTCCGGGAAGGGTGGCACCATCCGCCATGTGGTGGGGATGGTCGATCCCCAGGGAGTGCGCCTCCACGCCTTCAAGGCGCCCACCGAGGAGGAGCTGGCTCACGATTTCCTGTGGCGTATCCGCCGCGAGCTGCCCGAACCGGGACAGCTGGGCATCTTCGATCGATCCCAGTACGAGGACGTGCTCATCGGGCGCGTCAACAAGCTCGCCCGGGCCGAGGAGATCGAAGCGCGCTATGGCCAGATCAATGACTTCGAGGCCGAAGTCACCACCCGGGGAACAAGGGTGGTGAAGTTCTTCCTCAATGTGTCGAAGAAGGAGCAGAAGCAGCGCTTCCTCGACCGGATCAACGATCCCGAGAAGTACTACAAGTACAACCCCGGCGATCTCGTGAGCCGGTCGCACTGGGACGCGTACATGGAGGCCTATGGCGTGGCGTTGACCCGTTGCAATCCCGACTACGCCCCGTGGTATGTCATACCGGCCGACAAGAAGTGGTACCGCAACTGGGCCATCACCACAATCCTCATCGAGGAGCTGGAGGCGATGGGCATGACATGGCCACCGGCAGACTTCGACCTACAGGCCGAGCGCCTCAGGGTTGCGCAGTGCTGAGAGCTGCGCAAGGCGGTCTGTGGTGGTGTCGCCCAGATGCGGCAGGCCGCTTGCGCTGTCTGCCGAGCCACATGTCCATTCATCCAGCGGCCCGGCAGAAACTGTGCGACAGGCGGGTTCACAGAGCCATCAGCTGGGTGTTGCCCGTGGTCAGGACATCGGCACCGAGGTGCTCGGAAGCCGGCGCATTGTCGAGCATGGCCATCGCCGCGAAGGCATACCGGGCGATGATCAGATCGATGATGTGCCCGTCTGCGCCCAAGGGGGCGCTCACTGCCACGGCACCCGCAGCGATGGCCTGCTCGCTCGCCAGGACATAGGAGTCGTCGGCGGTGAGGAAAAGACAGCCCACTGCGATCGCACGCCGGCCCTGCTCGTGGAGACTGGCCATCGCCGAGACGACCGAGGTTCCCGAACCATCGGCGCAGGCCACAGCGACCGGCAACTTGTGGTGGGAGCCCCACTGGCGGGCCCGGCGCGCCAGCAGCGAGGCGCCGCGCGGGTCACCGCAATCGGGGGCGCACAGCACCAAGGCGTCGAGCTCCAGGGCGTGGCAGGCGGACAGGGCATTGCGCAGCCGCAGGTCGAGCACATTGAGCAGCTCGGTGGCCGGCCCGATGGGATGAGCCACGGTGACACTGAGACCGGGGTGGTTCCTGCGCACCGTTGCGAGCATCTGCTCGGCGGCATCGCCGACGTCAACGGCGTGACTGAGCGTCAGGGGAGCGAACACGATTTCCTTGACACCCCGGGCTGCGAGAGTGCTCACCACCTGAGGCCCGCTGGGTGGGCAGTGATCGAGAAAGGCGAGATGGATCGACAGCTCAGGGCGCTGCACCTGCATCTGCTTGCGCAACTGGTGGATCACCTCGACAACGCGGGGTTCCGCGGAGCCCTCGGCCAAGAGGACCAATGCCGGTGCAGTCATCTGCGTGCCCTTTCGTTCGATCATCAGGGCGGCGCCGTTGCCGTAGCTTGTGGTAACTCTCTGCCCGGGAGCAGATCCCGCGCAAGCGGTGCGTCCACCATGTGACACCAAAAACCACTCTTTGAGACGCTGATCACTGTTCGAGGACGCCCAATCCTTCGCTGAGAACGGGAAATACCGAAGAATCTTCAGAACCCCCGTAACGCAGACGTAACACAGAGTGAGACGCGTGGTAGAGACTTCTGGTCTCTGGCGCTTCCGGCTCGCGGGGGCGGGGTGGCTCGCAAGGGTAGGGTAGATGGCACGGCTGATAGCAAAAGAGCTGCCCCGCACATAGATCGGAATCTGGGGCAGCCCTGCGTCCGGTGGGCGATACTGGGATCGAACCAGTGACCTCTTCGGTGTGAACGAAGCGCGCTACCCCTGCGCCAATCGCCCGGACCGTCGACAAGGCTAGCGCACCACGCGAATTGCTGCCACTTGCCGGACGCCCTTCCTGGCTGCCCCAGCTGATCCCGGTGCCCGAGCCAGTGCACCGACCACGGTAGATGGCAGTCGAACGACTCTGGAGGGCAACGAACCGATCGTCCAGCGGCTACCGACGTTCGAGCCTGATGGGCACACAACCCGAGTTGTGTTCGAGCCTGATGGGCACACAACCCGAGTTGTGTTCGAGCTTGATGGGCACACAACCCGAGTTGTGTTCGAGCTTGATGGGCACACAACCCGAGTTGTGTGCTCTGACCGTCTTCGCTAGAGTAGCCAACGCGCTTGAACGAGGCAGGCCTCGACCAAGCATGCGGACGTGGCTCAGCTGGTAGAGCATCACCTTGCCAAGGTGAGGGTCGCGGGTTCAAGTCCCGTCGTCCGCTCGGAGAGAGGCAATTGCCCCATCCAGATGGTCACAAGCCTTTCTGATGAGGTGACTCTTCAGATGGTGGAGTGGCCGAGAGGCGAGGCAGCGGACTGCAAATCCGTATACACGGGTTCAAATCCCGTCTCCACCTCGGGCGGCTGGCGCAGTGGTAGCGCGCTTCCCTGACACGGAAGAGGTCACTGGTTCAAACCCAGTGTCGCCCACCCAGTAGGACCGGACATGGATTGCCAAACACCCCCACGGGGGTCTTGACCGCCATGTGACCGCCATCGTCCCGATGGCGGGCGTGTCGCGGCGGGTCCACTGCCACGGGACGCCGGGTGCGGGATTCGCCGAGAGGCACCAGGGCCCGAGCGATTCCAGCACCTGGGCAGGGGCACGAACCCACCAGAAGCGCACGAACCCACCAGAAGCGAATGCGTGATCTGACGCTTTGTCAGCCTGTCCCGCCACTTCGCTACCCGTGGGGCCGAACTGGGGCCGATATCGGGCACAATGGGGGGCGTCATTGCCCACGCGCGGCCAGGTATGCCGCCCGAAAGGAAGATCATCGTGTCCTCAACCATCACGATCACTCAGGACGAGCACTCGCAGGCGAAGGTGATCGAGGGCACTACGACAGGTCTTGACCTGTTCGGCGAAGACCACTCGATCGTGGCGATGAAGCTCAATGGCATCACTGTCGACCTGGCCACCGAAGTGCACGACGGCGATCTCGTCGAGCCGGTGCTCGACACCAGCGACGAGGGACTGTCGATCATCCGCCACTCAGCCGCGCACGTGACGGCTCAGGCGCTCCAGGAGATCTTTCCGCAGGCCCGACTCGGCATCGGCCCGCCCATCACCGACGGCTTCTACTACGACTTCAAGACCGATCCGCTCTCGCCCGAGGACCTCAAAGCCATCGAGAAGAAGATGGCCGCCATCATCAAACAGCGGCAGCGTTTCGTCCGCCGCGTGGTCACCGAGGAGCAGGCCCGGGCCGAGGAGGCCGCCGAGCCCTACAAGCTCGAACTGATTTCCGACAAGGGCCATCCTTCCGCCGAGGACGATTCGGCAGTCGAGGTGGGCGGCTCCGAGCTGACCATCTACGACAACGTGCGCCGTGACGGCACTGTCGCATGGCGGGACCTGTGCCGCGGCCCCCATGTGCCCAATACCGGCTACATCAAGGCTGTCGCGCTGACCAAGACCAGCGCCGCCTATTGGCGTGGCGACCAGCACAACGACCAACTGCAGCGGGTCTATGGCACGGCCTGGGCCAGTCGTGATGACCTCAAGGCCTACCAGGCCCGCCTGGTTGAGGCCGCGAAGCGTGACCACCGCAAGCTGGGCACCGAACTCGACCTGTTCAGCTTCCCAGAGGAGATCGGCCCCGGCCTGGTCGTCTTCCATCCCAAGGGCGGCATCCTGCGTCACGTCATCGAGAGCTACATCGAGCAGCGCCATCTGGAAGCCGGCTTCGACTTCGTGCACACCCCCGATATCAGCAAGGGCGGGCTGTTCCACACCTCGGGCCACCTGCCCTATTACGCGGACACGATGTTCCCCCCGATGAATGTCGACGAGGAGCGTGACGCCCAGGGCAATATCACCCATCAGGGCCAGGAGTACTACCTCAAGGCCATGAACTGCCCGATGCACAACCTGATCTTCCGCAGCCGGGGCCGTTCCTACCGTGAGCTGCCGCTGCGCTTCTTCGAGCTCGGGCATGACTATCGCTACGAGAAGTCCGGTGTGGTCCAGGGCCTCACGAGGATGCGCGGATTCACCCAGGACGACTCGCACACCTACTGCACTCCCGAACAGGCCGGCGACGAGATCCGGATGCTCCTCCACTTCTTCCTCGGGATCCTCCGCGACTTCGGACTCAAGGACTTCTACCTCGAGTTGTCAACCCGGGACGAGAACTCGGACAAGTTCATCGGATCCGACGACGACTGGTCGGTTGCCACCGAGGTCCTGCGGCAGGCCTGCGAATCCACTGGCCTGGAGCTGGTACCCGACCCGGGGGGCGCCGCCTTCTACGGGCCGAAGGTCTCCGTGCAGGCCAGGGACGCGCTGGGCCGCACCTGGCAGATGTCCACCGTCCAGTACGACTTCAACCAGCCCGAGCGGTTCGGGCTGGAATACACCGCGGCGGACGGCAGCCACCAGCGCCCGGTGATGATCCATTCAGCGAAGCTCGGCTCGGTCGAACGCTTCATCGGGGTGCTGACCGAGCACTACGCTGGCGCCTTCCCAGCATGGCTCAGCCCCGTGCAGGTCATCGGTGTGCCGGTGGCCGGCGAGTTCAGCGACTACCTCAAGGGCATCACCGACATGCTGAGAGCGCGCGGGGTGCGCGCCGAGGTGGACGAGTCCGACGACCGGATGCAGAAGAAGATCCGCAACGCCACCCGTGAGAAGGTGCCCTACATCCTCATCGCCGGAGAACAGGACCGCGACGCTGGCTCGGTGAGCTTCCGCTTCCGCGACGGCAGTCAGGACAACGGGATACCCGTCGACGAGGCGGTGGCCAGGATCCTCGACCACATCGCCTCACGCAGCGCCGAGGACCCCAGCGCCCAACCGGGAGCGGCACGGTGAACCATCCCGAGCAGGAAGGCTCAACTCCCGAATCCGCCGATCTGCTGGCCGGCGTGCCCGACGCCCTGCAGCGACTGTGGACGCCCTACCGGATGGTCTACATCGACGGCAAGGACAAGCCGAGCGACACCAGCTCACCCCAGCAATGCCCCTTCTGCCTCTCACCGCAGCGCGACGACGAGACCGCGCTCATCACCCGGCGTGGCAGATACGCCTATACGATCCTCAATCTCTATCCGTACAATCCCGGTCACCTGCTCGTGTGCTCCTATCGTCATGTGAGCGCCTACGGTGCCACCACCGAGCAGGAGAGCGCGGAGATCGCGCTGCTGACCAAGCAGGCACTGGCGGTCATCGAGAAGGTCTCCCGGCCCGCCGGCTACAACATCGGCATCAATCAAGGTGAGGTGGCAGGCGCCGGGATCGCCGGCCATCTTCACCAGCACATCGTCCCGAGATGGCAGGGCGACTCGAACTTCCTGCCCGTGGTGGGCCGCACCAAGGCCCTGCCCCAGCTTCTCTCGGACACCAGGGCGCTCTTCGCCCGGGCATGGGTCGAGCTGTTCGGCCCCGCACAGGAGGACAACCATGCTTGAGCATCTGCGTTCCCGATGGACGAAGGTGCTGTCGCCGCTGGCCGCGCTGCTGCTCAAGGCGAAGATCACCCCCGACATGGTGACCTGGGTCGGAACGATCGGCGTCATCGCCGTCTCGCTGATCTGCTTCCCTGCCGGATGGCTGTGGCAGGGCACCCTGCTGTTGCTCGTCTTCATCTTCTCCGACAGCTTCGACGGCATCATGGCCCGGATGGGCGGGACGAGCAGCGACTGGGGTGCCTTCCTCGACAGCTGTCTCGACCGGGTCGCCGACGGTGCGGTCTTCGGTGGCCTGGCCCTGTACTACGTGGGGGAGGACTACAACAAGGTGTGGGCTGCACTCGCCATCGTTGCGCTCGTCTGCGGGCAGGTGACCAGCTATACGAAGGCTCGCGGCGAGTCCCTGGGCTACAGCGTCAACGGCGGCCTCGCTGGGCGTTCCGATCGGCTACTCATCGGCCTGCTCGGCGCATTCCTCACCGGTCTGGGGGTGCACTGGGCCCTGCCTGCCGCACTGGTGGTTCTCGCGGTCGCGGGGATCGTCACCGTGGGCCAGCGCATGGCCCTCGTGCACGGCCAGATGAAGGGCGCCCAGCAAGCGAGCGGGACCCGGTGAAGCCCAGGAAGCATGTCCTCAGCCAGCTCGCGGTGATGAAGGTGGGCGCCCACACGCCGCAATGGCTGTGGCGTCCGCTCGGGGCGGTGGTGCTGCGCTGGCTGGTGGCCAAACCCCCTCGCCACGTGCGGCAATGGCAGCTCAACTACCAGGTGATCACCGGGGCCGAACCCGGGCGCCGCGCCACCCGCAAGGCCTTCAGCTCCTGGTTCGAGAATGTCGCGGTGTCCTTGCAGCTGGGTCACTGGTCACCGGCCAGGATCCGCAAGAAGGTCGTCATCGAGGATCCCGAGGCCTGGGCGCGGCTGGTCGGGCTCAGCCGCGAGGGAGGGCTGGTGGTAGCTCTGCCGCACATGGGCAGCTGGGACCTGGTAGGTGCCTACGCCGGCCTGGAACAGCTACCCGTGACGTCTGTCGCCGAGGCCCTGCCCGACGGTCAGTTCGAGTACTTCCGCGATCTGCGTGCGAAGCTCGGTATCAAGATCTTCAGTGTCAAGGAGCGCAATGTCTTCGGTCTGCTGCGCGACGACGTCGACGCGGGGGCGCTCGTCTGTCTGGTCGCCGATCGGGACTTCAGCCGTCGCGGTCTGCCCGTGCACTGGGATCTTCCCACCGGCCGCCTGGAGCAGACGATGCCGCCGGGCCCAGCCCTGCTGGCCCAGCAGGGCAATCATCCCCTCATGGCAGCCGCCACCTGGTTCGACGGGCACCGCAAGCTCCATGTCGTGATAGCGGGCCCGATTGCCGTAGGACCCCACGAGCAGGGGCTCATCGAAGCCAGCCAGTGGTTGGCGGACTTCTTCGTCGAGCAGATCCGTGCCCACCCGCTCGACTGGCACATGCTCCAGCGATTCTTCAAGGGAGTGACCGCATGAAGGTGGGCATCGTCTGCCCCTACTCGTTCGCCCGGCCCGGCGGCGTCCAGAACCATGTCCTGGGGCTGGCAGGCTGGCTCAAGGAACATGGGCACAAAGTCTCCATCATCGCTCCCGGCCGCGCCACGCCGGCCCTCCTCGCCGAAACCGGCCTGCTGCCTGGGGAGTTCGTCTCCGCAGGACGAGCCGTCCCCGTGAACTTCAACGGCTCGGTGGCCAGGATCAACTTCGGTATCGGTCCGGCGCTGGCGGTCAAACACTGGCTCGACAATGGGCAGTTCGATGTCGTGCACCTCCATGAGCCCGTGACCCCGAGCATCTGCCTGCTTGCGCTGTACTTCACCGACCGCCCGGTCACCGCGACCTTCCACACAGCCACCCCCGCCGTGGGGGCGGTGGAGCTGGCGAACCGTATCCTGCCGAGGGTGGTCAGCAGGATCGACTCCTCGATCGCAGTGTCGAGCGAGGCGGCCGCCGTGGCACAGCACCACCGGGGTGTGGCACCCGTTGTCATCGGTAACGGCATCCATGTCGACGACTATCCGATCTGTGGCACGCAGGGACGTTGGCGAGGCGGCGAGCATCCACGTCTCACCTTCCTCGGGCGCTACGACGAGCCACGCAAGGGCTTCGAGGTGCTCACTGCCGCCCTGCCGCTGGTGCGGGCCCATTATCCCGATCTGGACGTCGTCGTCATCGGCAACGGCTCGTCACGCTCGGTCGAGGGCGTGCGCTTCCTGGGCGGGCTCGACGATCAGGCGCGCAACGAATGGCTGGGGCGAAGCGATATCTACATCGCCCCCCAGACCGGACGCGAGAGTTTCGGGATCGTCCTGCTGGAGGCGCTCGCCTGTGGCGCCCCGGTCGTCGCCTCCGACCTGCGTGCCTTCGTCGAGGTTCTCACGGACGACGACGGCCCGGTCGGCTGGCTCTTCCGCGCCGGCAACTCGGCCAGTGCCTCACGGGCCATTCTGCGCAGTCTGGCCGAACCCCGCGACCTGCGCCTGTCGCGCGGCAGGGCGCTGGCCGAGCGCTACGACTGGTCGGTCATCGGGCCCCAGGTGCTCGCCATGTATGTGCTTGCCCAGCAGAATTCGGCATGGTTGCGTGACAAGGACACGGACGAGCGCCGGCCACCGGGCGCGACGCTGTGATGGCCTAGTCTGAGGACGTGGGCGATTCTCAACACAGCGAGGTGTCGGTTCGGGAGACCGGCTACGACACCGACGCCGTCATCACGATCCCCAATCTGCTGTCCGCATTGCGGCTGGCCGGGGTGCCGCTGTTCCTCGCCCTCATCCTGCGACATGCCGATGTCGCTGCGATCGTCCTGCTCGCCATCGCCAGCGCCACCGACTGGCTCGATGGCAAACTCGCACGCGGGCTCCACCAGATCAGCCGGCTGGGGCAGATGCTCGACCCGGTTGCCGATCGGCTGTACATCGCGGCGACTGTGGTGGGGCTCACGGTGCGTGGCATCATCCCGTGGTGGTTCCTCGTGGTGCTGCTGACAAGGGACATCATGATGCTGTGTCTCGTCCCCGCGCTCAAGACACGCGGCTACACCAGCCTTCCGGTGCATTTCGTCGGCAAGGCCGCCACCTTCTGCCTGCTCTACGCCCTGCCGCTGGTACTGCTGGGCGCCGGGCCATGGGGCTGGGCACCGGCAGCCCGGATCGTCGGGTGGGCGTTCGCCCTGTGGGGGGCCTTCCTCTATTGGTGGGCCGGCGCACTTTATGTGCACCAGACCCGCCTGCTGCTCGCCAGCGCACCTTCTCTCAACGGTTCGCAGGCTCGCTCCCGACTCCACTGAAGGGCTCGCAGGCTCGCCCAGGCTCCACTGAAGGGCTCGCAGGCTCGCCCAGGCTCCACTGAAGGGCTCGCAGGCTCGCCCAGGCTCCTGGGCAGCTCGCGAGCTTACTCGAGTGATGGTTGACTTGTGAGGCAGTGGATCCGAACGACACGTCAGAGAGGTACTGCCATGACTGAAGTTCCTTCCGATCTCCTGTACAGCCGCGAGCATGAATGGGTGCGCGTCGAGGGGGCCACCGCGCGTGTCGGGGTCACCGAGTACGCCGCTCGTGAGCTGGGCGACATCGTCTATGTCTCTGCGCCCACTGTGGGGGCACAAGTCGTCGCCGGGGATCCGTGCGGTGAACTCGAGTCCACCAAGTCGGTGTCGGATCTGTTCGCACCCGCCACCGGTATCGTCAGTGCTGTCAATGAAGCTCTCGACGAGTCCCCCGAGACCGTCAATGCTGCTCCCTACGAAGAGGGTTGGCTGTTCGAGGTGGAGTTGGCCGACGATCCGGGCGTTGACGAGCTGCTCGACGCCGAGGCATATCAGGAGCTCATCGGCGAGCAGTGAGTGTCGGTTGACCCCCGGCCAGCCTGCCCAGAGTGCCGCCTGCGGTCGGTAAGGTGGGGGAGACCGGCCAGGTTGGTCGTCACCAAGGAAAGAGTTCGCGCCATGATGATTTGCGAGAAGTGCGGTCACGAGAACCCTGACCGAAGTAATTTCTGCGCTCAGTGTGGGGAGCGGCTCGGGAGTTCCTCGGAGACCACTTCCGTGATTCCCGCGATCGAGGAGGATGCCCCTCGCACCGAAATCAGTGCCGAGGACACCGCCGCGGTCAGCGCCCTGCCCGAGGGCAATGCCCTGCTCATCGTCACCCGGGGCCCCGATGTCGGCGCCCGCTACCTGCTGGACCAGCAGCAGACCACTGCCGGCCGCAGCCCCGACTGTGACATCTTCCTCGATGACATCACCGTCTCGCGCCATCACGCGCGTTTCGACATGGTGGGCGGCGAGGTGCGGATCACCGATCTCGGCAGTCTCAATGGAACCTACGTGAATCGGACGCTCGTTGACGGGTCGGCCGTGCTGCGACCAGGTGAGGAAGTCCAGATAGGCAAGTTCCGGATGGTCTTCTTCGTGAGCGAGCACGGGCTGCGCTGATGGCCCAGGCGCCGTTGCGAAGCATCGGCCAGGTCCTCACGATCCTCAAGGCAGAGTTCCCCGACGTCTCTATTTCCAAGATCAGGTTCCTTGAGGGAGAAGGTCTGGTCTCGCCCGAACGCGCACCGTCGGGCTATCGCAAGTACTCCCAGGCGGACATCGACCGGTTGCGCTACATCCTGCGGGTGCAGCGCGATCAGTACCTGCCGCTCAAGGTCATCCGCGAGAACCTCGAGCTCATGGACGCCGGCAAGGAGCCGCCGCGCGCCGAGCCGCCGCCCCCGCCGCCCGTGGAGTCCTCCTCCGGCGCGGCGGCTGAGCGCCATGAGAATCATGCGAGCCGGCCGATTCGCCTCACCCGCCGTGAACTCCTCAGGGGCTCGGGACTGCCCGAGGCGCGCCTCATCGAACTGGAACGCCAGCAACTGGTCATGCCCCGGCGTAATTCGTCCTATTACGGGCGTGAAGCCCTGATGATCTGCGTGGTGGCACGAAAGCTGCAGGCATACGGTATGGACACCCGTCATCTACGGGCGATCAAACAGGCCGCCGAGCGGGAGGCCGGGCTGGTGGAGCAGGGCGTTCAGCCGTTCGTGCGCAATAACCCGGACGCAGCCCATCTGCTCAGCGAAGTCTCCCAGCTCGTCATCCATGCACACGTCGCCCTCATGTACACCTTGCTGGAGCGTTGAAATGGCCGAACTCGAAGTTGCCGGTGTCAGGATCATGGAGTCCGCGGACCAGCCCGTGCTGCTGCTGCGCGAGAAGGGCACGACACGGCTGATCCCCGTGTGGGTGGACGCCGTGACCGCGGCCACGGTGCTCGGCATCAGCGAGCAGGACAACGGCGGAGCGGCACCCAGCTTCCGGTTGTTCGCCGAAATCGTGGAGGCACTGCACCCTCACGACATCAGTGCCGAGATCACCGGCTGGCGCGAGGGTGTCTTCAGCGCCCGGATCCTCGTCGACGCAGACGAGATCGAGGGTCGGCTGTCCGACATCGTCGCCCTGTCCATCGTGCTTGACTTTCCCGTGGAGTGCCCCGACGAGTTGGTGTCTGAACTGGGCGTCGAGGCTGTCGACGGCGACGCGGATGTCGTCGAGGAGTTCAAGAGCTTCCTCGACCAGGTGGACCCCGGTGATTTCGAGCCCTGAACCGGGCCGCGATCGCCCTCGTCGCTGGGCACAGCCGCTCATCGCCGCTGCACGGCAGGTCCGCTCGGGGCGCGACACGACCGCTTCGTGGCGCCGATGTCATTGCGCCGTGGTGGGTGGGACGCTTACCGTCAGGAGTGCAGCGCAGCAGGCCCTGTGATGCGTCGACCGAGGAAAGAGGCCAGCGTGACCTACCCAGCCTCCGGGCGGATGACGAGCGACATCCAGCAGGATGTCCTGTTCGAGGGCGACTACGCCCCCGTCCCCGAGGACGCTGGGTTCCGGGGCTCGACCGCCTGCCGCATCGCCGGCATCACCTATCGTCAGCTCGACTACTGGGCGCGCACCCGGCTCGTCACCCCCGCCATCCGCTCTGCGGAGGGTTCGGGCACCCAGCGGCTCTACTCCTTTCGCGACATTCTCATGCTCAAGGTCGTGAAGAGCCTCCTCGACGCCGGCATCTCGCTGCAGCAGATTCGCAAGGCCGTGGACTATCTGCACACCCGCGGCAACCGGGAACTCGGTGGTGTGACGATCCTCAGCGACGGCGTCTCGGTCTACGAGTGCACGAGCGAACACCAGGTCTTCGACCTGCTGCGGGGCGGCCAGGGCATGTTCGCGATTGCCCTCGACGGCGTCGCTCGCGAGATCAAGGGAACCCTCACCGAATTGCCCGTGCAACGCGACGACCGTGAGCCCGGCGGGGGCGACGACGAATTCTCACGGGCCAGGCGCCGGCACGCCCGGCAGTCGGCATCCTGATCGGTACTCGGTACTCGGCAGGTGGCACCCGGCAGCGGGCGCTGAGAGCGGGCGCTTGGAACCGCCCCGCTGCCCGCGGACGCATTGCACGGACCGGTCGGCGTACCGGTCGCTCACTAGACTTCTTCCATGGATTGGGCCGAACGGGCAGGGCAGGGCGGCGGCTCCGGCTGGCCGTACGATGATTTCAGCACGCGCCAGATCGGCCCCAGTGCTGCCGACCAGGATGAGATGCTCGCGCAGCTCGGCCTGGGCAGCCTCGATGAGCTGAGCCGTCAGGCCATCCCCTCCCAGATCGCGATGACCGGCAGTCTCGATGTGCCGCTGGCCCGCAATGAGGCCGCCATCGCTGCCCGGATGCGCGAGCTCGCCGGGCTGAACCATCCCCGCCGCGCGATGATCGGAATGGGCTACCACGGCACCATCACTCCTGCCGTGCTGCGCCGCAATGTGCTGGAGAACCCCGGCTGGTACACCGCATATACCCCCTACCAACCGGAGATCAGCCAGGGCCGGCTGGAGGCCCTGCTGACCTTCCAGACCATGATCGCCGAGCTGACCGGCCTGCCGATTGCCGGGTCGTCGCTGCTGGACGAGCCCACAGCGGTGGCCGAGGCAGTCGCGATGGCGCACCGGGTCTCCCGTGGGAAGCGCGGACGAGTCGTCGTGGGGCCGGGTTTGCTTCCGCAAAGCCTTGCCGTGCTGCACACCCGGATGGATGCGATCGGTGTCGAGGTGTTCCCGGCAGCGCACCCCGACGATCCGGCTGCCCTGGGCGAGGCCTTCGCGGTGGTGGTGCAGACCCCCACCGTGGACGGGCGGATGCACAGCACCGACGAGCTGCGCGCCCTGGCCGGCGCAGCTCACGATGCCGGGGCCCTGGTGATCGCCGCCGCCGATCCGCTCGCGCTGGCGCTCGTCGTGCCACCGGGGCAATGGGGTGCCGACATTGCGGTGGGCAGCACCCAGCGCTTCGGGGTGCCCCTGTTCTACGGCGGTCCGCATGCCGGCTACATCGCGGTACGCGACGAGCTTGCCCGGCAGCTGCCCGGGCGGCTGGTGGGGGTCTCGCGGGATGCCGAGGGCGCCGTCGCCTATCGGCTGGCGCTCCAGACCCGCGAACAGCACATCCGCCGCGACAAGGCGACCTCCAATATCTGCACGGCCCAAGTGCTGCTCGCCGTGGTGGCCGCGATGTACGGCGTCCATCACGGCCCCGAGGGACTACGAGCCATGGCGCGCAGCATCCACGGGCGCGCTCGTGGGCTGGCCGGGGTGTTGCGCGCCGGCGGGTTCGAACTCCTGTCAGGGAGTTTCTTCGACACGCTCACGGTACGGGCGCCGGGTCGGGCACGCCAGATCGTGTCCGCCGCTCGCGAGCTGGGGGTGTATCTGCGGCTGGTGGATCACGACTTGGTGGGGATCAGCATCGGGGAGGACGCCACCGACGAGGATCTCGATCATGTCGTGCAGGCCTTCGCTGGAAGCCCCCAGGGACCGGCCGAACCGTGGGGCGGCCTGGGCGCCGATCTGCGCACGGATGCGTTCATGACCCATCCGGTGTTCACCGGTCAGCACAACGAGACGCGCTTGATGCGCTATCTGCGGACTCTCCAGAACCGCGACTACGCGCTCGACACGGGCATGATCCCGCTCGGCTCCTGCACCATGAAACTCAACCCTGCCGTAGCACTGGAGGCCATGACCCTGCCCGGTTTCGCGGACCTGCATCCCTTCGCCCCCAGCGAGGACGCGCAGGGCTACCGGATCCTCCTGAAAGAGCTCTCGGACTGGCTGATGGCCATCACCGGCTACGCGGGATGCACGCTGCAACCCAACTCCGGGGCGGCCGGTGAGTTCGCCGGCCTGTCGGCCATCCGGGCCTACCACCGCTCCCGCGGCGAAGGCCACCGCCGCGTCTGCCTCATCCCGTCCTCGGCGCACGGCACCAACGCCGCCTCCGCGAGCATGGCAGGCCTTCAGGTCGTTGTCGTGAAGTCCGAAGCCGACGGCCAGATCGACCTGACGGACCTGGCCGACAAGCTGGCGCGCCATGGCGACACAGTCGCTGTGGCGATGGTCACCTATCCCAGTACGCACGGCGTCTTCGAGGAGACCATCACGAGACTGTGCTCGATGGTGCACGAGGCGGGCGGACAGGTCTATGTCGATGGCGCCAACCTCAATGCCCTGGTCGGGCTCGCGCAACCCGGACGGGCTCATCCCAATCGAGGGTGTAGTTGGGGTCTGAATCCGCCTGTCTCGAGCAGGCTTCTGGCGATGTAGTTGGTGAGGTTGCGGAAGCCCAGGG